>JAFRCD010000007.1 GCA_017404555.1 Bacilli bacterium | reverse complement strand
CTAGTCATAATATTGTAGAATTTTCTAAAATATATAATTCCTCTGATGATAAAAAAGTAGAGATGTATATTTTTAGTAATAAGATATTATTTATCTATGATAATATTAAATTTCAATCTCGTCTTATTAATGGTACTTATCCTAATACTACTAATTTAATACCAAGGGAGACTTTCTTAAATATTAGTGTTAATTTAAATGAATTCTATAGTGTTATTGATAGAGCTAGTATTCTTACTAGTGATAAAGATAAAAATATTGTTACTTTAGAAACTGATGGTAATACTTTATATATACGTAGTTCTTCTATGGAAATTGGTAAAGTAGAAGAAAAAATGTATATTACAAAGGAAAGTAAAGAGAATATTAAGATATCATTTAGTGCTAAATATATGATGGAAGCTTTAAAGACATTTAATTCTTTAGATATTGAAATTAAGTTTGTTGGGGAAGTAAAACCTATTCTAATAAATGGTCAAGATGATGAAGGTTTAACTCAATTGATTTTACCAATTAGAACTTATTAAGATAATCTACAAAATTCGATTATTTTCGACAAAGAGATGTGCTAGGATACCTCCCTGAAAGCAGATGTTTTCAGATAGGGGGTGGCTAAAATGAATTATGAAATTAATGAAGGAACTTTAGCTGTAATAGCTAATGGAGAAGAAAAAACTAGAGTTTTAGAAGATGAATATGATTATCAAATAAGTGAAAGTGCTTTTGAAATTATGGATAAATCTTGTAAATACTTTGGTAGTTCTTATAATGGCCGAAAAGAAGGTTCAAAAAGTATTTTAGGGGTTGAATATAAAGTTCCAATTGTAGTAGAAGATTCGAAGAATATTATTTTCTTTCCTACTACTTCTCCTCATGATAATGAATGTATTTGGTTATCACTTAATCATATTAAAGATTATTATCAAACTGATTATAACCAAACTAAGGTAATTTTTGATAATAATAAGGAAATTGTTATTCCAATTTCTTATCGTTCAATTGAAAATCAGATACTAAGATCAGCTCGATTAGAATCATTATTAAGAAACCGCAAAAATAGTTAAGAAATTAACTATTTTTTAGTGCAAAAACGGCCCATATATGGTATAATATAATTGTATGTATAGGTAATACTGAATAGGGTGTAGGTGATGAATATGAGTGCTTTTTGTGAGGATTTATGATACTTACTAATTTAAAACTAGTAAATTTTAGAAATTATAGTAAGATAGATATTAAATTAAATAAAAAGATGAATATTTTAATTGGAAATAATGGAGTAGGAAAGACTAATATCTTAGAGAGTATAATTATTCTTTCTTTGACTAAATCCTTTCGTACTAGAGAAGATTTAAATCTAATTAAAATAGGCGAAAAAAAAGCTAAAATAATAGCTAAGAGTAAAGATAAAACAATTCCTAAATCTTTAGAGGTAGATATTTGGGAAAATCACAAGCAATTATTCATCAATAATAATGAAGTAAAAAAGATATCTGATTATATATCTAATTTAAATGTTATTGTTTTTACACCTGATGATTTAAATATTATTAAGGGCTCACCTAGTATTAGGAGAAACTTACTTAATGTTGAATTATCACAATTATCTAAAATATATTTGAATACTTATAATGAATACAACAAAATTTTAAGAACTAGGAATGAGTATTTGAAACTTTTATATACAAACAGTATTGCTGATACAAAATATTTAGATGTTTTAACTGATAAATTAATTGAAAAAGCTACTAAAATATATATTTCTAGGAAAGAATATATCGATAAAATAAATGATTCGATTAATACTATCTTTAGTAAAATATCTAATAAAGGTACCTTGAGGGTTGAATATCTTCCTAATATTGAATTTGACAAATATGATGAAGAATCAATTGGGAAGACAATGAAAAAGAAGTATAAAGATAATTATTTTAAAGAAATTAATAACAAAATGACTTTATATGGACCTCATCGTGATGATTTAAATTTTTATTTAAATGATCAGAATTTAAAATTATTTGGTTCTCAAGGAGAACAGAGATTATCAATTATTGCCTATAAAATAGCTGAGATAGGTATATTTGAGAGTATTACCAATACAAAACCAGTATTACTTTTTGATGATATTTTTAGTGAATTAGATATTCGTAAACGTAATAAATTATTAAATCTAATTGGTAGTGATATTCAAAGTATTATTACTACTACTGATTTAAAAAACATTAATAAGAAGTATATTGAAGAGGCATCTGTCTTCGAAATAAAGAAAGATAACATTATAAAGAAAGCAGGGATAAAGTGAAAGAAAAATTAGAAGAAAAATATGATTCATCCGCAATTCAGGTTCTAGAAGGATTAGAAGCAGTTAGAAAAAGACCGGGGATGTATATTGGAACAACTGATGTTAAAGGATTACATCATTTAGTATGGGAAATTGTTGATAATTCAATCGATGAAGCTTTAGCAGGATATTGTGAAAATATTGAAATTATTATTAATAAAGATAATTCAGTAACTGTTAAGGACGATGGTCGTGGTATTCCCGTAGAAATTCATAAGAAAACTGGAATTAGCACAGTAGAGACAGTTTATACTGTTCTTCATGCTGGTGGTAAATTCGGTGGTGGAGGATATAAAGTATCTGGTGGATTACATGGTGTAGGTGCATCTGTAGTTAATGCTTTGTCTTCTTGGGTTGAAGTAAAAGTATATAAGGAAGGTAAAGTATACTTTGTTCGCTTTGAAAATGGTGGACATACGGTGGAACCATTACATGAAATTGATACTTGTGAAAAAAATAGAACAGGAACTATTGTCACCTTTAAACCAGATCCTAATATATTTGATACTGATATTTATGATTATGAGACATTGAAAGTTCGTGTTCGGGAATTAGCTTTCTTAAATAAGGGGCTTAGGATAACAATTAGAGATGATCGTGATGATGAAGATACTACTGGTGAGACTTTTGTTTATGAAGGTGGTATTAGTGAATATGTTAAATTTATTAATCAAGGAAAAACTCCTATTCATGAAGATATAATTCATTTAGATGGTGAAGAGGATGGAGTTATTTTCGAAGTAGCGATGCAATACACTACTGGTTATAATGAAAATATTTATTCATTTGTTAATAATATAAATACGCATGATGGTGGTACTCATGAGGAAGGAGTTAAGAGAGCTCTTACTCGAGTAATTAATAATTATGCTCGGAAAAACAATATTTTAAAAGAAAAGGATGATTCTTTAACTGGTGACGATGTTAAAGAGGGACTTACAATGATTATTTCATGTAAGCATCCTAATCCACAATTTGAGGGACAAACTAAAGGAAGACTTGGTAACAGTGAAGTTAGAAAACTAGGAGATAAGATTTTCTCTAAGGGATTTGAAAAATTCTTATTAGAAAATCCTAATGAAGCTCGTGTAATCATTGAAAAAGCTATGTTGGCATGTCGTGCTAGAAATGCTGCCCGTAAAGCTAGAGAAATAACTAGAAAGAGTGATTTATCAACAACTAATTTCTTTGGTAAATTATCTGATTGTAAGAGTAAAGATCCAAAAGAATCAGAAATCTTTATTGTCGAGGGAGATTCTGCTGGTGGGTCAGCTAAAAAGGGAAGAGATTCCATGACCCAAGCAATTCTACCATTACGTGGAAAGATTTTAAATGTTGAAAAGAACAGACTTGACCGTGCTCTTGGTAATGAAGAAATCAGAACCATTATTACTGCTTTTGGTACAGGAATTGGTGATGAATTTGATTTGTCTAAGCTACGTTATGACAAAATAGTAATCATGACCGATGCCGATGTGGATGGTTCACATATCAGAGTGTTACTTTTAACATTATTTTATCGTTTCTTTAGACCAATTGTGGAGGCTGGTCATGTGTATGCAGCACAACCACCACTTTATCGAATAATGCATGGTAAAACTAGAAAGTATGTCCTTAATGACGAGGAATTAGATAATTATCTTAAATCTTTACCTGAAAATGTTCGTTCTAAAGCTGAAATAGCTAGAATGAAAGGTTTAGGTGAAATGGATGCTGATGAATTAAATGAGACAACAATGGATATCAATACGAGAACTTTAAGGAAAATAACAGTAGAAGATTTAATGAGTGCAGATCAAGTATTTAGTGAATTAATGGGTGATGAAGTAGAACCACGAAGAAAATTCATTGAGGAAAATGCTGTTTATGTTGAGAATTTGGATATTTAGGAGGTGTAGGAAATGGAAGAAGATAAAAGAGTAGAAGAGACAATTAATGAAACAAAGGAAGAACATTCTTTTAATGGATACTTTCATGAGCGCGATAGACTTGATGAGAACAACATTGTTAGTGAAGTAAAAACATCCTTTCTTGAATATTCAATGAGTGTTATTACAGCTAGAGCTTTACCTGATCTAAGAGACGGATTAAAGCCAGTTCATCGAAGAATTTTATGGTCAATGTTTGAGTCTGGTTACACACCTGATAAACCACATCGTAAAAGTGCTAAAACAGTTGGAGAAGTTATGGGTAATTATCATCCACATGGTGATTCGAGTATTTATGAGGCAATGGTAAGACTTGCTCAAGACTTTAACCAGCGTTATATGTTGATTGATGGTCATGGTAACTTTGGTAATATCGAAGGTGATGGGGCTGCAGCTATGCGTTATACCGAATCTCGTTTAGCTAAGCTATCATTAGAATTGCTGAGAGATATTAATAAAGAAACTGTTGATATGGACGACAACTTTGATGCCACTAGAAAAGAACCAAAAGTACTACCATCACGCTTTCCTAATATATTAGTTAATGGAAGTATGGGAATCGCTGTTGGTATGGCGACAAATATTCCACCTCATAATTTAGGAGAAGTAATAGATGGATGTATTGCCTACATAGATAATCCTGAATTGGATGTGTTAGAATTAATGCAATATGTTAAGGGACCTGACTTTCCAACCGGTGGAATAATCTTAGGTAATTCAGGAATAAAGAAAGCTTATGAAACCGGTAGAGGAACTATTACTATTAGGAGTAGGGCAGAAATTAAAGAACATAAAGGACATGACATAATTGAAATTACCGAGGTTCCATATGGTATTAATACTATGGATCTTAAGAATAAAGTAGCCGAATTAGTAAGTAATAAAACAATAGAGGGAATATCTGATTATCATACTGATTTGAAGGATGGTATTAAGATAACTATTACTTTGAAGAAGGATGCTAATGCCCAAGTTGTATTAAATAATCTATATAAACATACTAGTTTTCAAACTAATTATAGTGTAATTTTCTTGATGTTAGACAATGGTACTCCTAGAACGTTAGGTTTAAAGGACATAATTGCTAAGTATGTTGATTATCAAAAAGAAGTAATAATTAGGAGAACAAAATTTGATTTAGCTAAATCAGAAGCTAGAGTTCATATTCTAGAAGGATATAAGATAGCGTTAGATAATATTGATGAAGTAATAAAGATAATTAGAGGTTCTGAGACCGATCAAAATGCTAGGGAAGCTTTAATGAAGAGTTTTGAACTTACGGAAATTCAAGCTAATAGTATCTTGGAATTAAAACTTCGTCGTTTAACTGGTTTAGAAAGATCAAAAATTGAAGACGAATTAAATGATTTATTAAAGAAGATAGAAGAATTAAAATCTATTCTTGCTTCTGAAGCAAAAGTATTAGATATAATCAAAAATGAACTTACTGATATTAAGAACCGTTATAGTGATGAGAGAAGAACAACAATTGATATGACAGCTATCGACTTTATTGAAGACGAGTCATTAATACCAGTAGAAGATATCATTGTAACTTTAACTAACAAAGGATACATTAAGAGACTGAAATCTGATACTTATCGAGCTCAAAATAGAGGAGGGGTAGGTATTAAAGGAATGACAACTAATGAAGAAGACTTTGTTGAACATTTAATTTCAATGAAAACACACGATTATATAATGTTCTTCTCTAATAAAGGTCGAGTTTATAGGTTGAAAGGTTATGAAATACCAGAATATAGTAGACAATCTAAAGGATTACCAATAATAAACTTGTTGCCACTAGAAAAAGAGGAAAACATAAGTTCGATATTACATATAGCAACTGATGACGAATATTGTAAATACTTGGTATTTACTACTAAAAATGGTCTAGTTAAGAGAACTTCATTAGAAGAATTTGATAGTATTCGCCGTAGTGGAAAAATTGCAATCAATCTTAAAGAAGATGATGAACTTATTTCAGTTCGGAAGACTAATGGTGAAAACGAAATAGTAATTGGTGCTTCTAACGGGAGAATGGTTCATTTTAAAGAAGAAGAAGTACGAGTAATGGGAAGAACTGCTGCAGGTGTTAAGGGAATTGAATTAGATGGTGCTAAAGTTGTAGGATCAGAAGTAATATACGAAAATGAATTAGTACTAATTGTAACAGATAAAGGTTATGGAAAGAAAACTGCAATTGATGAATACCGTTTAACTCACCGTGGCAGTAAAGGTGTTAAGGCTCTTAATCTAACCGAGAAGAACGGTAAAATGGCTTCGTTGAAATGTGTTAGTCCTGACTATAATTGTGATTTAGTAATAATTACTGATAGCGGTATTGTTATGAGAATGCCTTTTGAGCAAATATCAACACTTCGTAGGGCAACACAGGGTGTTAGGTTAATTAATCTAAAAGACAATCAGATTGTTGCAACAACAGCTATTGTTGCTAAGGAAGATGAAGAAGACGTTTCACGTGAAACAGAGACAGAAGATTAAAATTAATAACGTTCCACGTGGAACGTTATTTTTATGAACAGACAAATATAAAGTTTCACGTGAAACTAAATAAGAGCTTGCAATAAATATGAAAATATATTAAAATACTATCGATGCAATGAATTTATTTGGAACCAGGTCAGAGTTGGAAGACAGCAGCCTTAACAAATTTAATTCATGTGCATCATTTTTTTAGGAGAAAATATGAAGAAAATATATGTTGAAGAAGTTTTGAAAGAAGCTAGAAAAGCCTATGATGATGGTGAAATTCCGGTGGGCGCACTTATTATTAAAAATGATGAGATAATAGCAAAGGCTCATAACACCAAAGAAAAGGAAAACAACCCATTAAGACATGCCGAATTGATTGCTATTGATAAAGCCTGTAAAGAAATTGGTAATTGGAGGCTAGATGGTTGTAAATTGATAGTGACTTTACAGCCATGTCCTATGTGCGCTAGTGCAATAAAACAAGCGCGAATTGATGAGATAGAATACTTTGTAAAGATAGATAATTCTGAAGTGAGGAAAATTGTAAATAAAATTCTAAAAACAAACGATAATAACAAGCAAATTTTGTGCAAAAAAAGTAAAAATCAGACATATGAAAAACTGTGGAAAAGTTTTTTTAAAAATATGCGAAAATAGTTAATTTTCAAGGGGTTATATGCTATAATATTGATAGAAAAGGTGATTATATGTATCAAGCAATGTATAGAAAATATAGACCCCTCCATTTCGATGAAGTGTCAGGCCAAGAACAAGTAGTAAAAACCTTGGTAAATTCTATTAAAACTGATCGGATTAACCATGCCTATATTTTTTATGGTCCTAGAGGAACAGGAAAAACTACAATAGCTAAGATTTTTGCCAGGGCAGTTAATTGTGAAAAAAACAAAAATGGAAATCCTTGCGAAAAGTGCACGGCTTGTGAAATATCAAAAGAAAAAGAGTGTATAGACATTATCGAAATTGATGCGGCATCTAATAATGGTGTTGATGAAATCAGGGAATTACGTTCTAAAATTAACTTTGTACCAGCCGATCTTAAATATAAAGTTTATATTATTGATGAGGTTCATATGCTTACAGTGGGTGCTTTTAATGCTCTTTTGAAGACATTGGAAGAACCGCCAGAACATGCTATTTTCATTTTAGCAACTACTGATTTCCAAAAATTACCAGAGACAGTTGTTTCTCGTTGCCAATGTTTTGAATTTAAAAGGTTAGAAAACAAACTGATTGAGAGCAGATTAACTGAAATAAGTGCAAAAGAGAAGATCGATATTGATTCGAAGGTTATTGAAAGTATTGCTAATTTCAGCGATGGCGGAATGCGTGATGCAATTGGTATGCTTGATAAATTGGCGTCTTATACTGACAAAAAAATAACTATGAACGAATTTGTTAGTCTAAATGGCTTAATAAATGAAGAACAATTAGATGAACTAACTCTATCAATACTTAATGGTGATAATAAAGAGTTCTTAAAAATTGTCGGTAAATTCAATGCTGATGGCAAAAATGTAATTCAAATAATTAGTCAGGAATTGTTTTATTTACGGGATAAAATTGTTGATGGTTATTTGAATAACTCACTTATTAATATTAGTGATTATCAATCTTTAGCAAATATTATTAATGAAAATATGGAAAAAGTAAAAAGAAGCGGAAATCCACAGATTTTTGTGGAAATTCTACTTCTATCATATATAGAGAAAAACAAGCAAAAAAGTTCAGGAAATATTATTTCCCAAGAAGAAAATATTTCCCGGGAAATAATGGAAACGGCTAAAAATAAGGGAATAGTGAATAAAACGGCAACTAAAACAAATGATAACAAATCAAAAATTCAAAATTATAATGAAGTAGTAAATAATAGAATCAATAATACTTTTGCTACCGCTACAAAAGAATATTTAAAAAAAGTAAAAGAGAACTTTGAAAGACTCCGTGAACATTCTTTTGATCAAAATGAGGGCTATTTGATTTGTGACTTGTTAGAATCAAATATTCGTGCAGCTGGCGAAAAATACGCCATTATAACTTATGAATTTGACTCGTTAGTTGCTAAAAATGCTAATCAAATTGCTGAAATTGAGAAGGTTTATAAGAGAATAATAGGTACACCAATAAAACTAGCTATTATTGATGATGAAAGATGGCAAAAACTTAAGAAGGAGTATATTGAAAATATTAAAAACAAAAAAGAATATAGTTTAGAAAAGGATATTAAACCAATATATGTTAAAGAAGAAAAAGAAGTTGAAAATGACGAAACGGCTAGTATCTTTGGTGATATAGTTGAATTTGAATAGAAAAGAGGATGATATTATGAATATGCAAGCTTTAATGAAACAAGCACAAAACTTACAAAAAGATATGATGAAAACAAAGGAAGAAATCGATAAGAAAGAATTTACTGGTGAAAGTGCCCTAGTAAAAGTTACTATTATGGGAACAAAAGAAGTAAAGAAAATTGAAATAAGCAAAGAAAGCGATCTTTCAGTAGACGACTTGGAGATGTTAGAAGATATGCTATTGGTGGCTATTAATGATGCAATGAAGAAAATTGATGATGAAACTGAGCAGAAGATGGGAAAGTTTAGTAGTATGTTGCCAGGAGGCTTTTAGGATATATGTATCCTGAGAGTTTAAAAAAATTAATTGAATCCTTCAGACTTCTACCTGGTGTAGGTGAAAAAACTGCTGAACGAATGGCTTTTTCAATATTGGATTTTGATGACGAAAACATTACTTATTTCTCTGATAGTTTGAAAGAAGCTAAGGAAAAGATTCATCCTTGTAGTATTTGTAACACTTTGACTGATCAGGAAAAGTGTTCTATTTGTTCTGATGAGAAGAGAAACAAGAAGAAATTGTGTGTAGTTGATGATTCAAAAAGTGTATTTATGTTTGAAAGACTTAAGATATTTGATGGTGTATATCATGTTCTAAATGGTTTAATTAGTCCTTTAGAGGGGGTTAATCCTGAGGACATTGGTATAGAAAAACTACTAGAGAGGGTAAAAAAGGAAAACTTTGAGGAGATTATTTTTGCCTTAACACCTTCAATTGAGGGTGAAACAACAGTATTATATATAAAACAGATACTAGATGATAATAAGATAAAAATAACAAAATTAGCTAGTGGCGTTCCTGTTGGAGCCGAAATGGAATACATGGATGTTTTAACTTTGGAAAGAGCTCTAAGTGAAAGAAAAGAAGTAGCATAATACAAAATAAGAATCATACCTTTTACTAAAGGAGAAGAGTATGATAAATAAGATAATTGATGTAGCGAAAAGGGCAGTTATAAGCGGTTTTTTGCTGTATGGGTACAATTTAATAGCTGTTAATTTTAATATGATAATTCCTATAAATATATTTACAGTATTAGGTGTAACATTTTTGGGTGCCCCAGCAATAGTTGCTTTGATTTTATTTAAAGTGTTGATGTTGTAATGGAAGTGATATGATGGCTTTACAAAGTAAATTCAAAAAAGAAATAGATGAAATTATTAAGAATAAGCGTCTTTCGCATGCCTATTTGATTGAAACAAATGGTCTTATTGATTACAAAGAAAATATTGATTATTTTATAAAGGAAATATTGAAAAGTAATAAGCCAGCAAAGGCAGAATTAGAATTGATTTTTAATCAAATAGATAATAATTGTTTTATTAATTTAAAAAGAATAGAGACAGAGACAGTTATTAAGAAGGAAGAATTATTGGAAATAAAGAGAGATTATACTAAAAAATCTTTTCTAGACTATCCAGAAATATATATAATTGATGATGCAGCCAAATTAACACCAGCAACTGCTAACTCAATTCTTAAATTCTTAGAGGAACCAGAAGAAGGAATAATTGCTATTCTAATAACTAAGAATAGGTATAATGTTTTAGATACAATTAGGTCAAGAACCCAAATATTACGATTAATTAATGACGAGAAGATAGAACTATCTGGTGAGGAAAAAGAAACGCTGGATAAAGCTTTCACAAAAGAAGCTATAGTTAATTTTGATGAGTTATTGAAATTATTGCCTGATAAGGTTAGTGCAAATAATATTTTTTCCCAAATAGAAAAATATTATCATCAGCAATTAATAGATAATTATAATGAAAAATATTTGCAATATGTTTTAATAATTGAGGAAGAAATACAAAAATTAGCGTATAATGTAAATTATAAATTGTGGTTAGATGCGTTTTTAACTAGATTAATGGAGGTTACAAATGATTGATGCAGTATTAGTAAAATTTGATTTGTTTTTTGATAAAAGATATTATGCTCCAGGTGAGTGGGGTGTAAAAAAAGGAGATTATGTTGTAGTTGTTATTGATGAGAATGAGTATCTTGGTGTTTGCGAAAGTGATGTAATAAAAGTTAGTAAGAAAAATATCGATGGACGCCTTGAAACCATTCGTCGTAAAGCAACCGATGCAGATTTATCTCAGGCGAAAGAAAACAAGAAGGTTTTGGCTAAAGCTATTAAGGAAGCAAAGAAAGAGGCGCAAAAACTTGATTTGAATATGAATATTGTTCAGGTAGATTATTCTCTAGATCGTAAGCAAATGTTTTTCTTCTTTCTAGCAGATTCTAGAGTAGATTTTAGGGAATTAGCTAAGAAACTAGCAGCTCGCTATCGTACTAGAATAGAACTTAGACAAATTGGAATTAGGGATAAGGCTAAGCAATTTGGAGGGTTAGGGCCTTGTGGCTTGTCTTTGTGCTGTAATACCTTTTTAACTGACTTTTCTAGTGTATCTATCAATATGGCAAAGAATCAGTTTCTAGCTTTAAATCCAAGTAAGATAAACGGACTATGTAATCGATTACTATGCTGCTTAAACTATGAAGATGAGACATATAGTTATTTGAAAAAAGATTTACCTAAAATAGGTATGAAAATGAAAACTGATCAAGGTGAAGGAAAAGTAGTTTCTATTGATGTCTTCAAAAAGGCTTATAAATTAGAACTTGAAAATGGCGATATCCTAGAAAGGACGGTTTAATAAATGAATTCTCTAGATGATATAGTAGGTTTTAAAAAAAGAAAAATATATCAAAATAGAGACTTTTTTTGTTTTAGTCTTGATAGTTTGTTACTTGCATACTATACAGAAATTAAGAAAAATGATGAAAGAATATTGGAATTGGGTGTAGGGAATGGTGTTAATTTACTTATTCTAAGTAAAAAGCACAAACAAAAAATGATAGGCATTGATATTCAAAAAGAGAGCGTTGATTTAGCAAAAAAATCACTAAAATATAATAAATTAGAAAAACAAATTGAAATAAAAGAAATGGATATAAAGGGGTGTTATAAGAAATTAGGAAATGATTGTTTTGATGTTATTTTATGTAATCCTCCTTATTTTAGTAAAGAAAGTATTACTAAAAATAAAGTCAAAACTAATGCCAAGAGTGAACAATTGCTTTCTCTAGATGATGTTTTTAGAGAGAGTAGTAAACTTTTAAAGAATGGCGGTCGTCTTTATATGGTATATCCAGTAACAAACCTAGAAGATGTTCTAGAAAGTAGTAGAAAGTATAATTTAGGTGTGAAAAACATTAGATATGTTTATTATAATAAAGAAAGATCAGCTAAAATTATGTTATTTAAGGCTTGTAAAAATGCTAAAAAAGGGTTAATAGTTGAGAAGCCGCTTATTCTTTTTGAAAACGGTGGAAAAACTCCTGAATATAGAAAGATTATGGGTGAAGAGGATGATTAAAAAAAGTTATAATAACGGACCAGCTTTATATTTAGTTCCAACTCCTATTGGAAATTTAGAGGATATTACGATTAGAGGTTTGAACACTTTAAAGAGTGTAGATATCATTTTATGTGAAGATACTAGGGAGAGTGGAAAACTTTTAAAAAAGTATGATATAACTAAAAAACTAATTAGCTGTCATGAATTTAATGAAGATAAGGTTAAGGAGAAGGTAATTAGTCTTCTAAAAGAAGGAAAAAGTATAGCGTTGATTACTGATCAAGGAACCCCAATTATCAGTGACCCTGGAGTTGTAGTTGTTAGAGAAGTTATCGAACATGATTATAGTGTGATATCTCTTCCAGGAGCTACAGCCTTTGTTCCTGCTTTGACTATGTCAGGTTTTGATCCATCACCATTTATCTTTTACGGCTTTCTAAATTCTAGAAGCACAAAAAGAAAAAAAGAGTTGGAGGTGTTAAAACATTATCCAATGACTATAATCTTTTATGAGGCTCCGCACAGAATTGAAAAAACATTAACTGATATTTTAGAAGTGTTTGGTGATCGAGAAATAGCTGTGGTTAGGGAATTATCAAAGATTCACGAGGAGATAAGAAAGGGAAAAATAAAGGATCTTCTAAAAAGCATTGACGGAATAAAGGGAGAATTAGTATTAATTGTTGAGGGTTCAAAGGAAGAAAATGACTTTTCACAGATTTCTTTAGTAGAACATGTTAGGCTTTATTTAGATGAGATGGGTGAAAAAGAGGCAATAAAAAAAGTTGCCAAGGAAAGAAATGTTTCTAAATCAATAGTCTATAAAGAGTATCATACTGAAAAGAAAAAATAGAAAAGATAATAATAATTAATCCAAAAGAATAAAATATATAGAATATTTTATTCTTTTGTTGACTTTTTTTGTGAAAAAAGTTAGGATAAAAAACATTATTAAGAAAAAATAGCTAATAAGCTATTTTTTTTATTAAAAAATGATATAATATACTTGAATAAGTGGTGATATTATGAAAATGATTATTGGGTTAGGTAATCCAGGAAAAGAATATGAAAAAACTCGTCATAATATAGGTTTCATGGTAATAGATAATTATTTGAGTGAAAAAGGTATAACAAAGATGAAGACCAAGTTTAATGGTGAATATGCTTTAGAAAACATTGATGAAGAAAAGGTGTTGTTTGTTAAACCTTTATCATATATGAACTTATCAGGAACAGTTGTTAGAAAGTTCATGGATTTCTATAAAGTAAAACCCAAGGATATATTAGTAATATCTGATGATTTAGATTTGCCAAGTGGATCTTTTAGACTACGTAGTAAAGGATCTTCTGGGGGACATAACGGTCTTAAAAATATTGAAGAAAATATTGGTACTGACGTCTATAAGAGACTAAAGATTGGAATATCTAATAACAAAGAAATAGATACTAAAGATTATGTTTTAGGAAAAATTAGTAAAAGTGATCTAGAAAAAATAGATAAAGTCATTAATAAAACGCCTGATATATTAGATGATTATTTGACTATGACTTTTACGGAGTTGATGAATAAGTATAATACTAAATGCTAGGTGATGCATATGAATGAATATTTAAAACTTACTAATATTTCATTCCAACATCAGGGGGGGCTAAGTGCCACTGATGAGTTTTTTTGTGTCTATTTAGATCAATTATTTAGAAAAGAGAAGGGTAATATCTTACTTGTAACTAATAGTTTATATGAAGCAAATAAACTATATAGTAATTTGGCAGTTTTAAATAAAGATGTAGTACTTTTCCCAATGGATGACTTTTTAACTAGCGAGGCAGTAGCCATTAGTCCGGATTTGGAGATTAATAGATTAGAAACTTTGAATGAAATTTTATTAGGTAAAAAAATAGTGGTTACTAATCTTACAGGTTACTTGCGTTTTCTACCAACACCAGCTAATTATAAAAAAGCTTTCTTAGACTTGAATGTTGGCGATATTATTCCACCAATCAGAATAGTTGAAAAGCTAATAATGAATGGTTATAAAAGAGAATCTTTTGTAACTAAAACGGGAGAGTTCTCAGCTCATGGGGATATTGTTGATGTGTTTATTTTGGGCGAAGACAATCCCATTAGAATTGAGTTTTTTGGTGATGAGATTGAAAGAATTAAATACTTTGATCCTGATAATCAAAAAACTTTTGAAAATATCAAAAGAATTACTATTAAACCACGAACAGAATTTATTTGTTCAGAGGAAGTAGAAAAGTCAAAACAAAAGTACTTACCACAATATGAAAAAGTATCTTCAATATATGATTATTTAGATAACCCAATAGTGTTTTATAAAAATCATGATCAAATAGAAAACTATTTTAAGCGAGAATTAGTTGAGGAAATGTTTACTTATCATAAGACTAAGGATGAAGAATTTAAAGGGAAGTATATGTTTGACTTTTCTGAAATTATTCCTAAGAGAGTAATGTTTTATGAAAGTATCAACAATTTAGAAAAAGCAGAAAATAAGAATATTATTAATTATGATGTTAAGAGTATTCCTAATTTTTCTGGTAATTATGAAGTTTTAAATAATTATGTTGATAAAATTAATCCTAAAAAGATAATAGTTTGTCTATCACCCAACAACAAAAAAGAGTTTAATAAAAAGTTTAAATACGAATGTAAGACTATTGAAAATAATTTTTGGGGTGGATTTCTTTATAATAATATTCTACTCTTAACTGAAAAGGAAATTTATGGCGAAGAAAGTAAAACTAAGAAGTATAATACTAAATTCCGCTATGCTTCTAAGATTAAAGATATTAATAAACTAGAGATAGGGGATTATGTAGTTCATGATATTTGTGGGATTGGTATCTATAAAGGAATAAAAACCCTTTTACAAAATGGAGTTGAAAAAGATTATATAGAAGTTCAATATCAAGGTAAGGATAAACTATATATACCAGTCGAAAAAATTGAATATTTAAGCAAATATTCAACCAAAGAGGGAGTAATGCCTCGAATCAGTAAAATGAATGGTCTTGAGTGGAAGAAGACTAAAGCACGGGTTGATTCTAAGATTGCTGATATGATGGAGGAACTAATGAATCTTTATGTTGAACGGGAATCAATTGCTGGATACTCTTTTTCCCGGGATGATGAGTATATGAAGGCTTTTGAAAAAGAAGTTCCTTTTGATTTAACTGAAGACCAGAAGACAGCAATTATTCAAATTAAGAATGATATGGAATCAACAAATGTTATGGATAGACTTCTTTGTGGTGATGTTGGCTTTGGTAAAACAGAAGTGGCTTTTGTTGCGGCTTTCAAAGCCATTCTAGATTCTAAGCAAGTATTGTTCTTATGTCCAACTACAATCTTATCAGGGCAACATTTTGAAAACGCTAAAGAAAGATTTAAAAACTTTCCAGTCAATATTGCACTATTAAATCGCTTTACTCCTAAGAAAGAGGAGAGTAAGATCTTAGAACAATTATCTAAAGGAGGAATAGATTTAGTAATAGGTACGCATAGATTACTCAGTGAAGATGTTAAATTAAAAGATTTGGGCTTATTAATAATTGATGAGGAACAGCGTTTTGGAGTGGCTCATAAGGAAAAACTAAAGAAGATGAAAAAGAATGTTGATGTTTTAACATTATCCGCAACACCAATTCCTCGTACACTACAGATGTCTTTAACAGGTGTGCGAAGTCTATCCTTAATTGAAACACCACCAGTAGATCGTTATCCAGTTCAGACCTATGTTATTGAAGAAAATGACCAAATCATTAAAGATGCTATTTATAAAGAATTATCGCGAAAAGGGCAAGTATTTATCTTATATAATCGGATAGATACTATTGAAAGATGTTTTGATAGAATATCAAAGTTGGCTCCTGATGCTTCTATTACTTATGCTCATGGTCGAATGTCTAAAAAAGAGTTGGAAAGTAGAATGGAAGATTTTATTGGTGGTAAATATGATATTTTGATTTGTACAACTATTATCGAAGCTGGCATCGATATTCCTAATGTTAATACTTTAATCGTTTATAATGCTGATAACTTTGGATTGAGTCAGTTATATCAATTGCGAGGAAGGGTTGGCCGTAGTAATCGCTTTGCCTATGCCTATTTAATGTATAAAGGCCATAAAGTGCTTACGGAAACTGCAATTAAACGATTACAAGTATTGAAGGATTTTACGGAATTGGGAAGTGGCTTTTCCATTGCGTCTCGTGATTTAGCTATTAGAGGAGCGGGGGATATTTTAGGAAGCGAACAGGCAGGCTTTATTGATTCAGTAGGCGTGGACTTATATTTAAAAATGCTTAATCGTCAGGTTGCCTTAAAAAAGGGCATTGCTGTTGAAGAAGATAATATGGCACCACCGCTTCTTAATGTTAAAACACATATTGATGAGAGTTATGCTGATGATCAAGATATTAAAATTGAGATTCATCGTAAGATTAATGAAGTGGACTCGTTATCTAAATTTAAATCGGTAAAAAAGGAATTAGAAGACAGATTTGGTAGGATAACTAAAGATATGGAAATATATATGTATGAAGAATGGTTTGAAAAATTAGCTACTAAATTACCAATAAGAAGAGTAATTGAAAAGAAAAACAGTGTCTCATTAATTCTAGATAAAGAGACAGTATTAAAATATAGTGCTGATATATTGTTTGTGAAGTCATTTGAAGTTAGTGATTATTTTCGCTTTAAAACAATAGGTGATAATTTGGAAATAATTCTAGATTTGTTGCATTTGGATAAACACCCAGTTTATTATCTAGTAGAGTTTTTAGAAAAAGTTCTGAATTGAGTTTAGAACTTTTTTGTTAACTAATTGTAAATTATGTATTTAAAAAATGGTAAATATTACCAAAAGAAAAGTCTCGAAAAGTCTCTATAATATAAGTAGGATGATTTATGTATAAAGAATCCTTTTTTTGGAAGAATAATATTAGAAAGCGAGGCTTTAAGTATGACTAAACCAACGAGCTCTACCGGAATAGTACGAAGAATTGATGAGTTAGGTCGAGTAGTAATTCCTAAAGAAATACGCAAAGTGCTTCGCATTAGAGATGGGGAACCATTAGAGATACTAGTAGATAATGAAAAAATATCACTAAAGAAGTTTTCAGTAATGGATAATTATAAGGATATGGCTAAGACTTTAGCGGATGAAACGAGTAAAGTCATTGAAAAAAACGTTTTAATTACTAATCGCGATATGTTTATTGTTTGCGCAGGGGAAGATAAAAAAACTTTCGTGGATAAACCAATATCTAATTATTTAGAAAAATTAATAGTAGATCGTAAAGCAATAGTTAATAAAAACTTTCAAGGGACTGAATTAGTTAAAGGAGAAAAGAACAATTACTCTTACTGCGTTTCACCTATTATTAATGAAGGAAATATTTTGGGCTTAGTTATCATATGTTCTAGTACTAGTACTATAACGACAACTGATGAAAAATTTGCTTTAGCCTGTGCACAGTTTTTAGAAAAATATATTGAAGAATAAAGATAAACATGGTACAATACAGTCATATTAAATGTTGTGATTAAGAGATTTATATTTAATATGGCGAAGAGAGCTTTTAGTTTGGTGAGATAAAAGAGCATATAAATATAAATTATGGCTTATGAACAGTTATGTTGATATGTAAGCATAAACGTAGATAGGCGTTAACTATAATGAGAGTATAAGCTTTATAAAATAAGGTGGTACCGCGGAATTGTTTCGTCCTTATGTTATAGGGCTTTTTATTTTGAAGAGGTGATTAAAATGGATAAATATTATATTTCAACAGCGATTGCTTATACTTCAGGGAAACCCCATATTGGTAATACATATGAAGCTGTTTTAGCGGATGCTATTGCTAGGTATAAGAGATTTAAGGGATTTGATGTTTATTTTCAAACTGGTACTGATGAACACGGACAAAAAATAGAGACAAAGGCTAAAGAGGAAGGAAAAACTCCACAAGAATTTGTTGATGAAGTTGCTGCTGAAATCAAGAGGATTTGGGATTTAATGAATGTCAGTTATGATAAGTTTGTTAGAACAACAGATCCTAAGCACGAGGAAGTAGTAAAAAAGATATTTAAGAAGATGTATGATAGTGGTGATATTTATAAAGGTGAATATAAAGGTCTTTATTGTACACCGTGTGAATCTTTTTGGACTGAATCACAATTAGTAGATGGTAAGTGTCCTGATTGTGGTAGAGAGGTTGAAGAAACAACAGAAGAAGCATATTTCTTTAAGTTGTCTAAATATCAAAAACAATTAGAAGATTACTTTGCTGAACACGCTGATTTCTTGGAACCAAGTGCTAGAAGAAATGAAATGCTAAATAATTTTATTAAGCCAGGGGTTCAAGATTTATGTGTATCGCGGACAAGTTTCAGTTGGGGAATCCCAGTTGATTTTGATCCTAAACACGTTGTGTATGTTTGGCTTGATGCCCTTACAAACTATATAACTAATATTGGTTATGATCCCGATGGCTCTAGTGAAGAGTTTTCGAAATGGTGGCCAGCAGATCTACATTTGATTGGTAAAGATATTGTTAGGTTCCATTCAATATATTGGCCTTGTTTCTTATGGTCATTAGGTGTTCCATTACCTAAAAAAGTGTTTGGTCATCCATGGCTTTTAACTAGTAGTGATAAGATGAGCAAGTCCAAAGGGAACGTTTTATATGCTGATGACTTGGTTGAAGAGTTTGGTGTTGATGCTATAAGGTTCTATCTTCTTCACGAGATTCCTTTTGCGGCTGATGGTAATATTTCTAGAGAACTATTAATTGAAAGAATTAATACTGAATTAGCTAATACTTTAGGAAATTTAGTTCAAAGAACTATTAAAATGGCTGATAAGTATTTCGATAGTAAAATAGAAAACAAAAAGGTCGAAGAAGAAATTGATAAGAAATATGTTGAAGAGATAAATAATCTTGATGTTTTAGTAGATAAAAAGATTGAGGAACTACATATTGCTGATGCTTTAACTGTCATTTTTGATCTTTTCCGAACTAGTAATAAATATATTGATGAAAATACTCCTTGGGTTCTTGCTAAAGAAGAAGATAAGAAAGATCGCTTGGAGACAGTTCTATATAATTTGTTAGAGGCAATTAGAGTAGGAGCTATTTATTTAGAACCATTTATGCCAGACACTAGTGCTAGTATTTTGAAACAATTGAATAACGACAGGAAAGAGCCTAAATATTTAGCTGATAACGAATATAATTTAGGAGAGGCTACAATCTTATTCAAAAGAATTGATAAATAATGTCAAGAAGACGTCTACTAACCTAATTTTATAAGAAAAGTATAATTAGTTATGATATATTTAGTTAGTGCAGTAGGAAAAGGAGAAGCATGAAAGAAGAAAATTCTAGAAAGATTTGCATCTTTGATCAACTTTATCTTGGTGTTGCTGTTTTACTGATATTAACTATTATTAATGATTATAATATTCTAGATGTTATTTATTTGATAATCTTTACAGTATATTTTTGTCGAATAAAAATACATAGAATAAGAAGGCGTCAATAGTAATTGATGCTTTTTTAGGAGGTTAATATGTTTATAGATACCCATTGTCATATTCTAAAAGAGTACTATGATGATATTGAAAAAGTAATTAGTGAAAGTAAAAAACAGAAAGTGGAATGTTTGATCAGTTGCGGATGTGCGACAAAAGATATAGAAGAATCATTAAAATTAGTTACACAGTTTCCCAATCTATATTTGAGTATTGGTTATCATCCGGATGCGATTAATGACTATGATTTAGATTATTTAAAGGAAAATTTAGAGAGTACAAGAGTCGTTGCTTTAGGAGAAATAGGACTAGATTATCATTATGTTGAAACTGAAGAGGAAAAGGAAAAACAAAAAGAGCTTTTCGAAAGACAATTAGAGATTGCAGAAGAATTAAATATACCAGTAGTGATTCATAGCAGGGAAGCTACTAAGGATACGATGGATACGTTAAAGAAGTATAATGTAAAAGGAATAATTCATTGTTTTAGTGGTAGTTATGAGACAGCTATAGAATATATTGAAATGGGTTATAAGTTAGGAATTGGTGGAGTGGTAACTTTTAAAAATAGTAAGTTATCAGAAGTAATTAAAAAATTGTCTTTAGATGATATTGTTTTAGAAACTGATAGTCCTTATCTTTGCCCTGATCCTTATCGTGGTATGCAAAACTCTCCAAAATATATACCAATTATTGCGAAAAAAATAGCTGAAATTAAAGAAACTAGTATTGATGAAGTGATGAATAAAACAACAGAGAACGCTTTAAAAATGTTTCCTGGAATAAAACTGTAAAAACTTACAGTTTTATTTTATTGTTTTAATTTTAAGTTAATGATATAATTATTTTAATAGTAGGAAGGGGTTGTTAGAAAGATGGATAATGGCGAACAAAGCAAGAAAACACCAATTCTATATGCTGTTTCTATTTTCATTATGGTCTTTTTAGGTTTGGCCGTAATCTTTTCGTCGTTTGTAGCTTTCTCAACAGCTGAAAAAAAGAAAAATAAAGATACTGTTTCAACCGCATCAATTGTGATGACTTATACTGAGGAGACTAATGGTATTTCGGTTAATAATAAATTAACTATGAACGATGAAATTGGTCGAAAGATTTCTAATGTTGGGGAATATTTTGATTTTACAGTTACTACTAAGATGGAAGAACTTGCTACCATTAAGGCTAAATATGAAATAGCTCTTATTAAGGATTCATCATCTAATATTAGTGATAATGATGTGAGAATATATTTAGAGAAAAAAGAAGGAAAGAAATATATTCCAATTGCTGGACCGATTGGATTTAAGAAAAGTGAAGAAGACAGTAAAATTGGTTCACCAGCAGGAAGTATGGTTATTCACTCTGAAACTGTTGAAGAATCAAGAATAGATAAATATCGTCTTAGAGTTTGGATTAGTGAAAAAGCCAAAGACTTTAAGGATAAGAAGTATACATTAAAAGTAAATATTTATGGAAAAGCTCTATAGTTAAAGGATGATACAATGAGTAAAAAAGGGAAGGGCAAAAGAAATATTAAAAAGATAATTATACGCAGTCTAATTGCGTTTTTTGCTGTGATCTTATCCCTTATTTTAGTAATAGCTTTAATTTATTTTGTTGAATTAAGACAAAATAAAGAAGCAAATAAAAAAGTAGTTCCTCTATTAAATGCTTACATAATTGTAAGTCCTTCAATGAAACCAACTATTAATGTTCAAGATGCTGTAATAGTAAGAAAGATAGATCCTAAGAACATTAAGAAAAAAGACATAATTACTTTTGTTTCCAATAATAGTAAGTATCAGGGATTAACAATTACTCATAGGGTTATTTCTATTAAAAAGATGAATAATAAAACATATTTATTCAAAACTAAAGGCGACTATAATAATGCTGCTGATGCTGGTTATATTAATGGTAATGATATTTATGGAAAAGTTCTTTTTAGAATACCAAAATTGGGTTATGTCCAGGATTTTTTGAGTAATGCCTATGGATGGATCTTGTTAGTATTAATGTTCTGTCTCTTAATTATGGTTTTTGATTCTATGAAATTATATGGCCTTTTCAAAAAACATTTTCATAAAATAAAGAAGAAAAGCAAAAAGGAAGAAGCTAAAACAATTAGTTATGATGCTTTGGTAACTAAAGTTGATCCTGTTTGTTCTATAAGCAAAAACAAAAATAAAATCTATTACTATGATTTGGTTAGTGCTGTGGAGTTTGCCAATAAGGAAGAAACTGATACTACTATAAAACTATTGACTAAAGAATATGTCTTACCAGAAAAAATAGAGATTGATAATAAGTTTAATAAGAGAATAACTTTATCAACTGCTGACAATATATTTAATTGCTGTATTTATAAGAACGGCGAAAAAAATATAGTTGTCAAAAAAGGTGATTTGGTGTTAAATAGGGTAATAATCTTAAACAAAGTGAAGTGATCAGATGAACAAATCATTTAAATTCAAAAAAAAGTACGGTCAGAACTTTTTAACTAACAAGAAGTTGATAGAAGATATGGTAAATACTGTTTCTTTAACTAAAGATGATTTAGTAATTGAAATAGGACCGGGTGGTGGAGTCCTAACAGAGGAGTTATTAAAGAAGACAAAAGTTTTGGCATATGAAATAGATTTAGATTTGAAGGAAGAGTTAGAAGAAAAATTTAAGGATAAAGAATTAAAAATTATCTTTGATGATTTTCTAAAACGAAACATTAAGAAAGATATTGATGATATTGACTATAAAAAGCTATATGTTATCAGCAATATTCCTTATTACATAACTACACCTATTATTCTAAAAATAATAGAAGAAAAAATAGAAGTTGAAAAAATTGTTATCATGGTTCAAAAAGAACTTGGGGAGAGATTTACAGCTACTCCTGGTAGTAGAGATTATGGCTCTATTTCCGTTCTATTAAACTATTATTTTGATTTAAGAAAGTGCTTTGTGGTTGGTCGAAATAATTTTGTTCCCCGACCAAAAGTGGATAGTGTGGTTATATCTTTAACAAAGAAGGAAAAAGAAAAAGTTGATAATGAAGAATTGTTTTTTAAATTGATTAGAGACGCTTTTAGGTTTAAAAGAAAGACACTAAGAAACAATTTAAAAGACTACGACTTAGAAAAGATTGAGCAAGTATTAAAGAAGTACAATTATGATTTAACTGTCCGTAGTGAAAAATTAGATTATAAGATTTTTGTTGAAATAGCTAATGCTTTAAATAAGTAATAGTTATTTTTTTTGTTCATAAAATTAAATAGGGAGATGATGAATATGATTGGTGTTGGAGATATCGTATCGCGTAATTCCTATAATAATGATATTGTTTTTGAAGTGCTTAGTATTAATGGTAATAAAGCAATATTAAAGGGTGTTGATTTTAGATTGTATGCTGATAGTGATATTGATGATTTAGTAAAAGAGGAAAAAGTAAATAGCGATGGTGATGATCGAAAAATTATTGAGGACAATCAAAAGAATTTAAATTTAGATCGCGATGAGTATTTTTATTTACCAGGAGTAGTTCTACATATTGATAGTGATGATGATTATTTGAAAAGATGCATGCGTTTTTATGATAGCATGAAGGTTAAAGCTTTTGGAGTTAATATTGAGGAGGAAGATATTGCAGAAAAACTACCAGGATATTTAGAAAAGTATAAACCAGATATTGTTGTTATAACAGGACATGATGCTTATATTAAGAAAAAAGAAGATGTCATGAACGTTGATAATTACCAAAATACTAAGAACTTTATTGATGCAGTACTAGAGGCACGTAAGTATGAACACAGCCAGGACAAACTAATTATTATTGCGGGTGCTTGCCAATCTAATTATGAAGAGTTAATTAAAGCAGGTGCTAATTTTGCTTCTAGCCCTAAAAGAGTAAATATTCATGCGTTGGATCCAGCAATTATTGCCTCTTCGGTGGCTTTGTCGGAGAAAAACAAAAATATAGATTTAATCAATATGCTAGCAAAAACTAAATATGGAAGTGATGGTATTGGAGGAATAATTACTAGTGGTGTTATGTATGTAGGGTTCCCTAGATGAATACAGATTTAATAAAAAGAGATTTAGATTTAAAGAAGGGTAAGACTTTAAATTTCAGATATAACAAGACGAGAAACCAGATAGAAGAATTTAAAGGAACCATTGAAAACACATATTCTAAGATATTTGTTATCCGTGATTTAGACAATCCTCAGCAAGTAAAAACTTTTTGTTATAGCGATGTTTTAACGAACCATTTGGAGATATTACCGAAAAAAGTATAAAAATGTTGCTTTTTTGTAGGTTTTATTGTATGATATATTTGTAAATGTAACTTTATATAAGGGAGGTATAACATGGAGATTACATCAGTTAATGTACGTAAGATCGAAAAAGAAGGATCACGTATGAAAGGAATTGCATCTGTCCTTTTAGATGACAGCTTTGTAGTTCATGACATTCGTATTATTGAAGGAGACAATGGTTTGTTTATCGCTATGCCAAGTAGAAAAACACCTACTGGTGGATATAGAGATATAGCTCATCCAATTAATCCAGAAGTTAGAAGTATGTTTGAAGAAGCTATCATTAAAGAGTATGAAAATACTGAGGATGAGGAAGAAGCAGAAGAAGACACAGAAGCTGCTGGTGAAGAAGAAGTAGAAGAAGAGGACGAATAGTTCTCTTTTTTTCATATTTATTTTTCTTTAACATATACTTCTATAAAGGAGATATTTATGGAAAAAGATGCTTTAATTAATAATTATAATCATGGGATTAGTTTGGTTGAAAGAAAAAATTTAGTGGTTAGTGGTGTTAAAAAAATAGAAAGCTTTGATAACGAGCAATTCCTAATGGATACAGTTATGGGAATACTACTTATTAAAGGGGAGAATCTAGAACTCATTAAATTAGATACTATGCAAGGAAATGTTTCTATTAAAGGATTAGTTAATAGTATGACTTATTTAGAAGATGGTAAAACTAAAAACAAAGAAAACAGTATTTTGAATAGATTATTTAAATAATGAATCTTACTACGCAAGTTTTATCCTTGCTTTTTTCTTTTGGCTATGGATATGCTGTTTATATTTTAATTAATAGACAGAGAAAGTATTTACTTAATAAAGATAAGAGGAAAAGAATAATCTTTACGACATTTTTCTTTATTGATATTGGTTTATTATATTTTCTAGGAATGAGAGTAATAAATGAGGGAGTTATTAATTGGATATTTATTCTAGTTGTATTTGGAGGGGGAACATTTAAAAAATATGTAAAGTAGACATAAATAAGGGATAAAAATGTTATTGCAGTTTTGACAAGTGCTATAATAAATTTAAGAAAGTGGGTGATAAAATGTCTAAAGTTAATAAACGTAATAAACGTAGAAAAGCCAAAAGATTCTTCACTTTAGGTCTTTTATCACTGGTTGTAATTTTTGGAGTATCCTTTACTTTAGGTAAGTATTGGGTAGAAATTTATTCCAAGTATCAAGAGAGGAAAGAACTTAGTACGGCTCTAAAAGAATTAAAAGAAAAAGAGGAAGTTTTAAAAGCTGATGCTACTAAGCTACAAGATCCTGATTATATTGCTCGTTATGCTAGGGAAAAATACTTATATTCTAAAGACGGAGAAATAATACTACAGATAAAATAAAAAAGTCATTTAAATATGGCTTTTTTTCTTTATTTAATATAAAATATAAGTGGTGAAGGAATATGGAAAGAATAGATGTCGAGAAAAATTCAACTATTGTTATTGGGTGCTCTAGTGGTCCTGACTCTATGGCTTTATTTGATATGCTTCTTAAAAAAAGAGAGGAGTACAATTTAAAACTAATTTGTGCTCATGTTAATCATAATTTACGGACTCAAAGTAAAGAAGAAGCAATCTTCATGAAAGCATTTTGTAAAGAAAATGATGTTTTGTTTGAGTATTTATTAATTGATAATTATGGTGATGATAATTTCCATAATGAAGCAAGAAATATTAGATATAACTTCTTTGAAGAAGTAGTAAAAAAGTATAATGCTGATTACTTAATGACTGCTCATCATGGTGATGACTTAATTGAAACCATTCTAATGAGAATTAGTAGAGGATCAAGTCTAAAGGGATATTCGGGATTTCAAAAAGAAGTAGAAAAAGATGGTTATAAAATAGTTAGACCATTAATCGATATGACCAAAGAAGATCTTCTCGAATATAATAGAAAAAATAAAGTACAATATTTTATAGATAGTTCTAATGAAAAGATGAAGTATACTCGCAATAGATATAGAGCTAATGTCTTGCCCTTTTTAAAGAGTGAGGACCCTAATATTCATTTAAAGTATTTAAAATTTAGTGAAGATTTAGACCAAGCTTATCAAATTGTTGAAAGAGAAAAGCAGAAAGTTTTAAAGAAAGTAACTAAAGAAGATAAGATTATAATTGATTTGTTTAAACAAGTAGATCCTTATTTTCAAAAAGAAATTCTATACTCTTTGATTAACAAATTTTATGAAGACGATTTAATTCTTATAACTGATCATCATATTGATTTGATTATGAAAATGTTAGAAAGCAAGAAAGCTAATAGTTATGTTGATTTACCTAATGATGTTATTGCTAGGAAGGAATATAATCTTTTAGAAATAAATAGAAAAAATGATGAAGTGTTTAATTATGAAATAGAGTATAATAAGTATGTAGAACTACCTAATGGTAAAGTTATAAAAGAAGGGTTTGATGAAGGAAACAGTAATGATATATGCCGTTTGTGTAGTAAAGAAATTAACTTACCACTTATTATTAGGAATAGACGCATTGGTGATAAGATGAAGGTTAAAGGGCTTAACGGTTCAAAAAAAATTAAGGATATCTTTATTGATAAAAAAATTAATTCTAAAGAGAGGGACCTTTGGCCAGTTGTAGTTGATAGTACAAATAATGTTGTTTGGTTACCAGGTCTGAAAAAAAGTAAATATGATAAGAAAAAAGATGAAGAATATGATATAATATTGAAATATGAGTAAGGAGGAAGAAGATGAAAGTTCAAAAGAAAGATGTTAAAAAGAATTTACTACCATATTTAATGATGGCTTTAATTATGTTAACGATTATTTATTTTTTAAATGTTATGAACAAGAAAGTAAATGTCTTAACATATGATAAATTTATGACTCAAGTAGTTGATGGTAATATTAAGAAGATGGAATTAACACCAAGAGAAAGTGCTCAAATCTATGAAGTAAGAGGCAAATTAAAAGGATATAAATCTAATGAAGAATTCTTTGCTAGATTACCACTTTCTGAACAAATCATGAAGAGATTAGTTGAAGCTAGTGAAGAACAGTCATTTAAGTTTACGACGGTGGCTGATCCAGAGTCATCAACTCTAGTTTTAGTTTTAATTAATGTTTTACCAATAGTTTTATTAATAGGTGGAGCTTTCTTCTTGTTTAGTAAGCAGATGGCTGGTAACAAGAGTTCCCTTGACTTTGGTAAAAGCAAAGCCAAACTAAATAGCGAGAAAAACAAAGTAACATTTAAAAATGTTGCTGGGTTAAAAGAAGAGAAAGAAGAAGTTAAAGAATTAATTGACTTCTTAAAGAATCCAAAAAAATTTCAAAAATTAGGGGCTCGTATTCCTAAAGGCGTTCTTCTATTTGGCCCTCCAGGAACAGGTAAAACTTTACTTGCTAGGGCAGTAGCTGGAGAAGCAAATGTTCCATTTTACTTTATAAGCGGATCAGACTTTGTAGAACTATTTGTTGGTGTTGGAGCTAGTCGTGTTAGGGATATGTTCCAACAAGCTAAGAGAAATGCTCCGTGTCTAATCTTTATTGATGAGATTGATGCCGTCGGTCGTCAACGTGGTACAGGTTTAGGTGGAGGTCATGATGAAAGAGAACAAACCCTAAACCAATTACTTACCGAGATGGATGGCTTTGGTGAGAACGAGGGTATTATAATTATTGCCGCTACTAATAGACCTGATGTGTTAGATCCTGCCCTTTTACGACCTGGTCGATTTGATCGTCAAATTACAGTTAATTTACCAGATATTAAAGGTAGAGAAGAAATATTAGGAGTTCATGCTAAAAATAAGATTTTAGCGGATACAGTTACTCTTGCTAATATTGCTAAAAGAACACCAGGATTTTCAGGTGCTGATTTAGAGAACTTACTTAATGAGGCAGCTCTTTTAGCGGTACGAAGAAATAAAGAAAAAATCACTATGAGTGAAATTGATGAAGCAACAGATAGAGTACTTATGGGTCCTGCTAAGACATCTCGTAAGTATAGTGAAAAAGATCGTCAATTAGTTTCTTATCACGAAGCTGGACATGCTGTTATTGGACTTAAATTAGCTAATGCTAGCGATGTTCAAAAAGTAACTATTATTCCTCGAGGAGCTGCTGGTGGCTATAACATGATGATTCCAACTGAGGAAAAATTATGTCAGACCAAAAGCGATTTGTTAGAGGAAATAACTGGTCTTTTAGGTGGTAGATCTGCTGAAGAAATAGTGTTCAAAGAAATATCTACAGGGGCGCATAATGATTTTGAAAAAGCTACTAAAATAGCTAGAGCTATGGTTACTGAATATGGTATGAGTGATTTAGGACCATTACAATTTGAACAACAAGAAGGGAGTGTTTTCTTAGGAAGAGACTATAATAAAGCACAACACTTCTCTAATGAAGTAGCTAATGAAATAGATATGGAAATTAGAAAAATTATTAATAATTGCCATAAGCATGCTAAAGAAATAATTAAAGACAATATGGCTTTATTAAAATTAATTGCTGAAGCTTTATTAGAGTATGAAACACTTACTAAAGAACAAATTGATTATTTAGTTGAGCATAAAAAGATGCCTGATGAAGATGAAAATACATCTCTAGAAGCTATGTCAATAACTAAACTTAAAGAACTTGCTAAGAAAAAAGGAATTAAGAATTATTCAAAAATGAATAAAGCAGAACTTTTAAAAGAACTTGATAATTAAAGGAGTTATAATGGATAGTAGCGAGCTGAAAAAGCTGAGAAAAGAGTTAAATCTATTAAAAATAAAACAAGTTTTAGGGACAGACAATCGAGATGAACTTCAATGTTTGATACGCAAAGTAGAATCCGAATTATTAAGTCCTGAGTATGACTTTTTGGAAATTGATAATAGAGGATTTTTAAAGAAAGGGGTTTTTCTCTATAATTCTATTACTGTTACTAGAGACAAGGTTCAAGCAGCTGCGCAAGAATATGGACTTAGTGAGATAGATGAGAGAACATATATGGAAAGAGCTAATGAAATATATGAGCGAGCTGGTCGTCATAAAGTATATAGTAAAAAGAATATCAATGATGAGAAAAAAAGATTAATTAAAAATAAAAAGAATAGGAATTAGATAATTAATCTAATTCTTTTTTGGAGAGAAGATATGAAGTGGAAAATAGGAAATGTTGTAATTGAAAACCAAATAGTTTTAGCGCCAATGGCGGGTATTACTAATAGTGCCTTCAGAAGAATCTGTAAGGAATTTGGTTGTGGATTAGTTTATGCTGAAATGGTTAGTGATAAAGCTATTTGTTATAACAATAAGAAAACTATGAATATGCTTTATATGACTGACTATGAAAGACCTCTTGCTCAGCAAATTTTTGGTAGTGATGAAGAATCTTTTGTTGAAGCCGCTAAACTAATTGAAGAGAAAATGCATCCAGATATTATTGATATTAATATGGGGTGTCCGGTTCCTAAAGTGGCTCTTAGAGCCCAAGCAGGAAGTGCGCTTCTAAAAGATCCAGATAAGATAAAGAAGATAGTTAAAAAAGTAGTAGATGCTGTATCCGTTCCGGTGACAGTTAAAATAAGAAGTGGTTGGGATAGTAATAGTATTAATGCTGTCGAAGTAGCTAAAAAAGTTGAAGAAGCAGGTGCTAGTGCTATTTGTGTTCATGGAAGAACTAGAAGCCAAGGGTATTCTGGTAAAGTAGACTTAGATATTATTAAAGAAGTAGTAGAAGCTGTTAATATTCCTGTTATTGGTAATGGGGATATTAAATCTCCTGAGGATGCTAAGCACATGTTAGATTATACTGGATGTCAGGCTGTAATGATTGGTAGAGGACTATTAGGAAATCCTTGGTTAGTAGAAGAATGTATAGGGTATTTAGATACTGGTAAATACGAAAGAGAAATTACTAAAGAAAATAAAATAAATATGTGTATTAAACATTTAAACTATTTAAAAGATGTTAAAAACGAAAAATTAGCAGTTTTAGAAATAAGAAATCATATTGGTTGGTATTTAAAAGGAATACCTAATATTAATGAAACTAAAAAGAAAATCTTTAAGTGTACTAAAATTCATGATATAATTTTAGTGTTAAATGAGCTGAGGGGAGATGATTAAATGAATAAGGCAATATTTTCTAAAAGATTAGCTGCTTTTATTCTAGATGTACTATTAGTAAGCTTTTGTGCGTCTTTATTAGCAATACCTTTTACTAATACCGAGACTATTAACAAGTTAAATAAAGAGGCTGAAGCAGCTACTGAAAAATATAATAAGAAGGAAATAGGTTTAAAAACTTATTATGTACAAACCGCAGATTTAAATTATGAGATAACAAGGGCACAGGGAGCTACATCTTTAATAAGTTTATTAATTACAATTCTTTACTTTGTAGTTTTCCAATTCTACAACAAAGGACAAACTATTGGTAAAAAATTAATGAAGATTAAAGTTGTTAATAATAACGGAGATAAGCTTTCTATTAATAATGTTGTTTTAAGAGCGTTAATTATTAATGCCATTATCTTTGAAATGCTTTCCTTATTGTTTGCCTTTATAGGTAATAAAGATGTATTCTTATATGCATCAATAATTATTGAATCAGTGCAATATGTAATAGTTATAGCTACTATTATAATGGCTTCAGCAAGAAAAGATGGTCGTGGTATTCATGACTTCTTGGGTAATACAAAAGTAGTACAAGTGTAGGTGATAAAATGGAAAAATTAACTGAACAAGAACAAGTCAGAAGAGAAAAATTAGAAAAGATTAGAGAACTAGGAATAGATCCTTTTGGTGAAAAGTTCGAAAGAGATAGTTTTGCCAAAGATATAAAAGAAAAGTATCAGGATGTAGAACATGATGAATTTGAAAAGATGGATGATAAAGTAACTGTTGCTGGTCGTATTATGTTTGTAAGAAAGATGGGAAAAGCTTCTTTCTTCACAATTAAAGATAAGACAGGACCTATTCAAATATATATTTCTATTAATGATGTTGGTGAAGAAGTTTATACTCTTTTCAAGAGTGCTGATATTGGAGATATAGTTGGTGTTCATGGTAAAGTAATGAAAACTAGGACAGGAGAAGTAACCATTAAATGTTTAGAGTATACTCATCTTGTAAAGGCTCTTCGCCCTCTTCCAGAAAAATTCCATGGATTAACTGATAAGGAAGAAAGATATCGCCGTCGTTATGTTGATTTGATGATGAATGATGAAGTTAGAGAAGTAGCTTTTATTAGACCAAAGATAATTAGGTGTATTCAAAACTTTATGGATAGTAGAGGATTTACGGAAGTAGAAACACCAGTTTTATCAACCTTACTTACAGGAGCTGCTGCTCGTCCATTTGTTACTCATCATAATGCTCAGGACTTAGATATGTTCTTAAGAATAGCTCTAGAACTTCCCTTAAAAAGACTTTTAGTAGGAGGTATGGAAGCAGTCTATGAAATAGGTAGAACATTTAGAAACGAAGGAATGGATGCTAAGCATAATCCAGAGTTTACTTTGATGGAGGCTTATCTTGCTTATAGTGATTTAGAAGGAATGATGGATCTAACTGAGAAGATGTTCCAGACAATTGCTGATCAAGTTTTTGGTAAGACCACTTATCATTGGGCTGATAATGATATAGATTTATCAGGTAAATGGAAGAGAGTTTCTATGACTGATGCCATTAAAGAGAAAACAGGAATAGACTTTAAGGAAATTGACTCTTTAGATGAGTGTTTGAAATTAGCGGAAGAACACAATATTGAACTATTAGAACACGAAAAACAATACGGTCATATTATTAATAAATTCTTTGAAAAGTATGTGGAGGAAACATTAATTCAACCAACATTCTTATATGGACATCCAATTGAAATATCGCCACTTACAAAGAAGGATAAAGATGATCCTCGCTTTACTCAAAGATTTGAACTTTTCATTGGTGGTAAGGAATTTGCTAATGCCTATACTGAACTTAATGATCCAATTGATCAATTAGAACGTTTTGAATCACAATTAAAAGAAAAAGACATGGGTAATGATGAAGCTAATGATATTGATATGGACTTTGTAGAGGCGTTAGAATATGGTATGCCACCAGCTGGAGGAATCGGATATGGAATTGATCGTTTATGTATGTTATTTACTGAACAAGATTCGATTAGAGATGTTATCTTATTTCCTCTTATGAAACCAAATATAAAAGAATAAATATTTTCATATTTATTCTTTTTATATTTTTTGATATAATTTATATGAAAGGAGAATCGTTTATGTTACAAGCTTATAAGGATTATTGGAAAGGATATGTTGATTTTAAGGGCAAAACAGGTAGAAAGAATTACTGGTTAGTGGTATTAATGTCTTTAATAGTTACTTTTGTAATAGGTGTTATTGCTTCATTAATATTTGGTCCTGATATGATGGTACAGACATCACCATATAGTAATACTTTCAACATGGCTTCAGGAGCTGGAATAATTATGTTTTGTTGGACTTTAGTCAATATACTTCCTGATCTAGCTATTGATATTAGAAGACTTCACGATATTGGCAAATCTGGTTGGTGGATACTAATTGGTTTAGTTCCATTTGTAGGTTCAATTATTCTTTTAGTATTTTTCCTTACTAAGGGAGAGAATTAAAAAAAGCAAAAGAAAAATTTGCTTTTTTTTATGAAAAAATATGAAAAAAATACGCAAAAAAGTTGAAAAGGAAGGGGAAAGTGGAGTATAATTATAGTGGGAGGTAGATTATGAAGAAACATAATACACTAAAAGTGGTTTTACTTACTACATTAGTATTATTCTTGTGTACATGGATCTTTAAAACAGCTTCATTCCAAGGTAGTGCTTATGTAGCAGGTGAACGTATGCAAATGGGAGTATTTGATCTATTCAACTATCAAATAACGTCTCTTCAATATTTTGGATATATTGCGTTATTTGTATTAGTAGTTGGTGCTTTCTATGGAGTACTAAACGAAACTGGTGCTTATGGAAAGATGTTAGACAAATTAGCTTCTAAATTTAAAGGAAAGGAAAGAATAGTTTTAGTAGCTATCATGGTTATCTTAGCATTACTTACTTCATTTGTAGGAATGCAGTTACCATTAATAGTGTTTGTACCATTCTTAATATCATTGATACTATTACTTGGATATAGTAAGATAACTGCAGTATTTGCTATTGTTGGTTCAATGATGATCGGTATTGCTGGAACAACATTTGGTTATACTAATACATCATTACTAAATCAAGCATTAGGTCTTGAAAACACAAATGCTATTTGGGTTAAAATAATAATCCTTGTATTAGGTTTAGCATTACTTGTATTTAATACTTTAATGTTTGTTGCTAAAGATAATACTAAGAAGACTGAATTAAAAGCTGCTAAAGATGAATATGTACCATCTGGTAAAGGTAATAAGAAGAGTTTAATACCACTAATTGTTATTTTTGCAGTAATTTTATTGGTAATGATTCTGTCGCTATTACCATGGAATAGCGTATTCAAATTAATGGCTTTTGAAAAGGCTAATAACGCAGTAATTGGATTCAAATTATTTGGATTCCCAATCTTTGCTAAAGTATTAGGAACAGTTTCATCATTTGGTAACTGGACTGTAATGGAAATTGGTATCATGTTAGCAGTATTAAGTTTGATTATTAAGTTTATCTATAATATCAAATTTGATGACTATTTAGATGCTATTGGTAGAGGTGCTAAAAAAGCTCTTAAACCTGCATTAATAGTAATACTAATTTATGGTATTTTGGTATTAGTAACATACCATCCATTCCAATTAGCTTTCTATAATGCTATATTAGGTAAGAAATTTAGTCTTGCTGCTAGTGGAATAACTGCTATCATTTCTAGTTTACTAAATGTTGATGCAGCATATGCGTTCCAAGCAACAGTACCTGTAATTGCTACTCAAACTGGTGTAAATAAATCATTAGTATTTGTAATGTTCCAATCACTATATGGTGCTGTTATGTTAGTAGCTCCAACAAGTGTTATCTTGATGGGTGTTCTAACATACTTAGATGTTCCATATCAAAAATGGTTAAAAGCTGTTTGGAAATTACTATTAGAATTAATTGTTGTATTATTTATAATCTTTGTTATAGTTAGTGCAATATAAGATATAAAAAAGATGGAAAAAATCCATCTTTTTTTTATGTAATAAATATTGTTTTATACATAAAAAAAAGGTATAATATAATTGGATGATTATATAGTAGAGGGAGCATATGTATAGACGTAAGAGATTTTACTTAATTGTATCTGTAATCGTAATAGGAGCATTCCTGGTTTTTTCGCGTGCAGATAGCAGCAATACTTTATATGATGCAGTAGCAAATGATTCTTTAGTTGCGGCTTATACAGGGGATCACCAAGATAGTTTAAATAATCCAGGAACTAAGGGAATTTATTATTTCACTGGTAGTGACGACATAGTTAACCATAATAATGTTAAACTAGGTGATACTTGCTGGCAAATATTAAGAACCACTGATACTGGTGGAGTAAAGATGATTTATAATGGAGAATATGATGAAACCAATAAATGTAATACATCTAGGGGAACTCATAAGGGAATAATTGGAACAAACGGAACTACAACTGATTTAAATTCGTCATATAAATATGGAGATAGCTTTACTTATGACGAGGAAGAGGGAGAATTTACATTAACTAATTCTTTTACTGAAACTTTTAATGGTAGTACATATAAAAATCTGTTAGGCAAATATACTTGTGCATCATCATCTGATACATGTGCAACGATTTATAACATTAATGGATATAAGAGTGGTACAACCGCTTATACTACATACTATACAGTAGGTTCTTCTGTTAATAGAGCCCAAATAGGAACAAGCCCATTTAATGCTAATAATGATTCTTTAGCAATGGTTGGGTACATGTTTAATAGTGTATATAATTATGAAGATACAAGTCCTACAAATTGGGGAGATATTGTTTATCCAACCTATACTTTACTTGATCAAAGTGATTATAGTATAGTATCAAATTATTCCAGTCCTTCTGGTTATCCATATACATGGGATAGTACTAATAAAACTTGGACAAGCGCAATGCATCAGGATGATGGGTACAGTACAATAATATTTAAGGTGACAACAGCGGGAGATTATAAATTAAGCTATACAGTTTCTTGTGAAGCACAGTATGATGAAGTTGCTTTCTATAGGGGAACAGATTATTTAGGAAACTTTGATGGCGAAGCGAGCGGGGAAATATCAATAAATAATTTACAGGCATCGGAAGAGATAAAAGTAGTCTATAGCAAAGATGAAGAGGGTTCATCTGGTAATGATAATGTGGTGTTTAGCCTTAGTGAAGGATCGGGAACGCCTACTGCCGATACTAGGTATGTAGTAGGTGGTAGTTTTACTTATAGCAACGGAACTTACACATTGCAAAACACTAAAAGATCAAATGGTAAAGATGATTTGTCAAATCATCACTATACCTGTTTATCGACTGGTAATACTTGTCAAAGTCTAAAATATGTTTTCTATAGAGAACATACATCAAATCCAAAGATTTTCTATGTGGCTTTAACAAGCGGAAAAAGCATTGATGATGCTAAAAATGAGATGTTATATAATGAAGATGTTAATAAATATAATTCCTCTATAAAGGGGTTATTGGAAGCATGGTATGCTCAAAAAATGGATGACTATACAGATTTGTTTGAGGATACAATTTATTGTAATAACCGGGTAATAAGAAGAGATGCAACAAATAATGGATGGAACTCAAATGGCGGAAGCACATCAGTATCATATCAATTTGATGGTGCTTATACCAGCACAGTGTTAGAATGCCCTAGCGAAACGGATAAATTTGCAGTAGGGAATGCTAAAGCTAAAAATAAATATCCTGTAGGATTAGCAACATATACGGAGATGAATTTAATATCTAATAATACAGCTAGACGAACAGGGGCTTCTTACTATCATATAACACCTAGATATTTTTCAAATTCAACTAGATTTTATACCTTTTCTCTTCTTACGAGTACAGATGGGATTATAAATGGTAATGCTTCTTATCTTAGTTATGGAGTTCGTCCAGTTGTTTCATTAAAATCAGGTACAACATATACGGAAGGAACAGGAACACAGACTGATCCATATGTGGTAGAAATTGATACAAGACCAAAAATATCAACCAGTGTAGCTAATGGTACAATAACAGAGACAACTAGAGTTAGCTCTGGAGCAAACAAAACTATAAAATATAATCCCAATAAAGGGTATGAGTTAAAGAGTGTTATTGTAGATGGTGATCCCGTAGATATAAGCACATATGCGAATAGTTATATATTTACTAATGTAACAGCTAATCACACAATAAAAGTTAGTTATAAAAAATCTGATTCTGGACTATATGATGCTATAGCAAATGACTCTCTAACGTCAGTATATTCTGGAGAGCACCAAGATAGTTTAGATGGTTCTGGAACAGAAACAATACATTATTTTGGTAATAGTGAAGATGTCGTAGATCACAATAATGTTAAACTGGGGGATACCTGCTGGCAAATATTAAGAACTACTGATACTGGCGGTGTCAAGATGATCTATAATGGTGAATACGATTCTACTAATAAGTGTAATACGTCACGAGGAAACCATACTGGATTTGTGGGAACAGCAGGAACATACCAGACAGACGCAACAGATTTGAGCGGGGGAACTTATAAATATGCTGATAGTTTTACTTGGAGTGGGACAACTTTTACTCTAGTAAATCCAACAAGCGCAACATGGAGTGATTCTACCTACACAAATCTAGTGGGTAAATATACTTGCAAGAATAGTAATAATAGTTGTACAACTTTGTATTATGTGGGATCTAAATATAGTTCAACTAAGGCCTATACTACATCCTATACAATAAGTTCTTCAATCGGCAGAGCCCAAATAGGAACAAGTCCATTTAACGCTAATAGATTCTCACCAGCAATGGTAGGATATATGTTTAATAAATCATATGATTATGCGGGAAAGGCTGCTCCAACCAGTGGATCATTAATGGGAAGTGGAGTTACATATTCAAATGGAACATATACACTAGTAAACACATCAACTACTAAGGATGCTACTCATCATTATAGCTGTAATAACTCCACTGGCACATGTTCAACGGTTAGGTACTATTACTATAACAACTATTATATAGAGTTAAGTGGAGAAGCTAATATAGAAGCAGTAGTAGATCAGATGTTATATGATAATGATGTAAATAAATATAATTCTGCTGTTAAGGCTTTAATTGAATCATGGTATGGTCAAGAATTATCAGATTACACATCATTATTTGAGGATGCAATCTATTGTAATGATAGAACTCAGAGAAATGCTTCAACTAATGGTTGGAATAAAAGTGGAACTTTAACAACAGACATGTATTTTAAAGATAGCACAAGTAATAGTACTTTGAGATGCGGCGGTATAACAGATCAGTTTGCGGTAGCAAATTCAAAGGCTAAGAACAAATATCCAGTAGGGTTAGCAACATATCCGGAGGCAGTTTTGGCGAGTGAGACTATGAAATCAACAAATAGGTATTGGCTATTATCGCCTATGCAGTTTTATGCTGATTCTGCTACTGAACGCGTTATGCAAGTAAACCCTGGTAGTGATACTGTTTATTTTGTTAATGGTGTTCGTCCTGTTGTTTCCTTAAAAGCTGGAATTGGATATGCATCTGGATCTGGTTCGCAGGATGATCCGTATGTAATAGACTTTAGACCAACAATAACTACTGAAGTAGTACATGGAACCATAACTAAAACTACTCAAGTTGAAAAGGGTTCTAAGAAAACAATTACTTATAATGCAGATGATGGTTATACATTAAAGAGTGTTACAGTTGATGGAGAAAGCGTAAGTATCAGTACATATGCTAATAAATATACTTTTAACAATATAATAAAGGATCACACCATAAAAGTGGTTTATGGAATAGATAATACTTTATATGACGCTGTGGCAGCTGATTCTTTAACATCAACTTATTCAGGAGAACACCAAGATAGTTTAGATAATTCAGGAACCGAAACAATTCATTACTTTACTGGAAGTAACGATATAATTAATCATAATAATGTTAAACTAGGAAATACTTGTTGGCAGATACTAAGAACTACCGATACCGGTGGAGTAAAGATGATATATAACGGTGAATATGATTCTACTAATAAGTGTAATACATCAAGAGGTGATCATACAGGAATAGTTGGTACTAGTGGGACAACAACAGATTTATCCGGTGGGGAGTATCAATATGGGGATAGCTTTACTTACAATGAGTCAACAGGATTATTTACTTTAACTAATCCAAGTAGTACTACTTGGAGTGATTCAACATATAAAAGCTTATTAGGTAAATATACCTGTATATCTTCTTCTAATACATGTACAACTATTTATAATGTTAATTCATATTATTCATCGACATTAGCTTATACAACAAGTTATACTGTAGACGACACTAATTATGCCCAAATAGGGACAAGTGTATTTAATGCTACTAATGGTGCGCCGGCAGTGTTAGGGTATATGAAAAACACTACCTACCCTAGAACTTCTCAATCACAGAGTACTAGTTCAGAAACAGTTTTACAATCAACTACTTCTTTATTTACAACTAGTATGTATTATGGTACAAGTATAAGTTATACTAGCAGTAAATACAAATTAGGAGGAACAATTAATCAAACTAGGGGTGCTAGTAAGTATTCGGTTAGATCTACCAGTTCTACTGGAACAGGATCAACAGGATACTATATAACTAATGTAAGTGGATCTACATATTACTATATAACTATGACCGGTGGAAGTTTATTAGCGGCGGTTAATAAGTATTATCGATATGGAACTAGTTATTCAGGAACTACTATTAATAATGCTACAAATATTAGATCAACAACATACTATTCTAATCGTTCAAACCTTACAAATAAGTATTACTGCTCGGGAACATCAAGTACAGTAACTTGTAATCCAAAATATGCAGTGGCGGTATCTGCTACGGCAATAACTTATATTGCTCATGATGGGTTTAAGTATGGTAGTAATGTATCATATTCTAACGGAACTTATACTTTAACCAATACAATTGCTGGATATCCTGATGCTACTCATCACTATACCTGTAAAACAACAGGAACAACTTGTTCAACTGTGTACTATGTGTATTATTATACTAGAGGCACTTCTGGTGCTAATAAATACTTTATAGAACTGTCCGATGGTAAGAAAATAGATGAAGCTATTACAGCTATGCTTGATGATGATGGTGTTAATAGGTATAATTCTTCAATAAAAGGGCAAATAGAAGCTTGGTATGGCCAAAATATGACAGATTATACTGATCTGTTTGAAGATGCAATATATTGTAATGATAGAACTAGAACCAATCAATCAACAAGTGGACTTGATCCAAGTGGTGGCTTAACTACAGCAATGACTTTTAGTGATAGAAATGGAAATACAACTTTAAAATGTAGTCGGCAAATTGATCAATTCGCAGTAGGAAATAGCAAAGCTAAGAATAAATATCCAGTAGGTTTAGCAACTTATGCAGAGATGAACTTGTTAGATAACGATACAGCAAGAACAACGGGAGTTCAATATTTGACAGGGTCCCCTAATTCTTTAGCTAACAATGGTCCGAACGAGAGTTATATAACTACATCAGGTACTTTGAGTAATACTATTGTTACCACTGCTTATGGTACTCGACCAGTAGTATCCTTAAAATCAGGTGTAACTTATAGATCTGGTACAGGTTCACAAACAGATCCATATATAATAGATGTATATGATAGATCTGGTACAGCCCTTTTTGATACAGGACAAAATGTAAATGCTAAGATAAAGTCATTAGTAGCTGGTTCATCTAAGTTATATAGCGATACTGATTCAACAGTACAGGCTATTAAGAGAGCAAATGATCTACCAGATGGATTTACTCCATCATCAGACAACACAGTATCAACAAGCACTTCAGAAAAGCCAATATACATTTTCTATGATAGTACAACTAATACAGTTTATTATTATAGTGAAGCAGAAACAGTGTATTTAAATCCTGATTCTTCATATTTGTTTGGTTGTTTTGAATCTTTGACAAACATAAGTGGGTTATCACAATTGAATACTTCAAAGGTTAAAAATATGACTTATATGTTTCGTAACTGTATCTCTTTGGCAGATATAAATGCTTTATCAAATTGGAATACTTCTAGAGTAATTAAGATGATGGACTTGTTTTATTATTGTAAATCCTTGACAGATATAGGAGCATTAGGAAACTGGGACACCTCAAATGTAGCAAATATGTCCAATATGTTTTATAATTGCAGATTATTAGAAAATATAGATGGTGCGAGTTCTTGGGACACATCCAATGCGACAAGGATGGATCACATGTTTTGGTATTGTGTATCTTTAGAAGATATAGATGGAGCAAGTAACTGGGACACTTCTAATGTGACAAGGATGGATTACATGTTCTATTATTGTAGTCCTCTAACTGATATAGACGCTTTAAGTAATTGGGACACCTCAAATGTAACAAATATGTCCAATATGTTTTATTATTGTAGTTCTTTAACTGATATAGACGCTTTAAGTGATTGGGACACCTCAAGTGTAACAGATATGTCTTATATGTTTTATCATTGTAGTTCTTTAGATAATATAGACGCTTTAAGTGATTGGGACACCTCAAGTGTAACAAATATGTATTATATGTTTGGTTATTGTAGTTCTTTAGAAGATATAGATGGAGCAAGTAACTGGGACACCTCAAGTGTATCAAATGTATCTTACGTATTTATTGGTGCTACCAAGGCAGCTGGAACTTTTCCAATACTGGGCAATCCAACAACATATGATGGAGCCTTTATTAATGCTGCAACTGCGGCAGATACTCGAATAACAGTAGTATATGACTGTGTAATAACGCAAAATATAGATGCGATAATTGCTACTAAATCAGCAAGTTCTGATGTTGTCAAAGGAAGTTGTACTGGTGGAAATAAAACTGTCTTTGACACAGGTAAAAATGTCAATGCTAAGATAAAAACGTTAGTAGCTGGGTCGTCACAAGCATACACTGCTACTGATTCAACAGTAGAAGCTATTAAAAGAGCAAGTGCTTTACCAGATGGGTTTACTCCATCGGCAGATAATACAATATCAATATCTGGGTCAGAATATCCAATATATATTTTCTATGATAATACGACTCATACGGTATATTATTATAGTCAAGCAGAGACAGTGTATTTAAATCCTGATTCATCATATCTGTTTGATGTTTTTGCAAGTCTAACAGATACAAGTGGCTTATCACAAGTAAACACTTCAAAAGTGAAAAATATGTCCTATATGTTTTATAGTTGTAGTTCCTTAGAAGATATAGATGGACTAAGTAATTGGGACACTTCAAGTGTAACAAATATGACCTATATGCTTTCAAATTGTAGTTCTTTAACTGATATAGATGCTTTAAGTAATTGGGACACCTCAAGTACAACAAATATGTCTTATATGTTTAGATATAGCTCTTCGTTGGTAAATATTAATGCCTTATCAGATTGGGACACTTCGAGTGTAACAGATATATCTAATATATTTGCTTATTGTAGTTCGTTAGCAAACATAGACGGTGCAAGTGATTGGGACACCTCAAACGTAACAAATATGGCTTATATGTTTAGAGAATGTGTCGCCTTAGTAGATATGGATGCACTACTAGATTGGGACATTTCGAGTGTAACAGATATGTCTTATATGTTTTACGGTTGTACCTCCATAGACGATATAGATGCGCTATCAAATTGGGACACTTCAAGTGTAACAAATATGTCTTATATGTTTAGAAATTGTAGTGCCTTAGAGGATATAGATGGGGCAAGTAACTGGGACACCTCAAATGTAACAAATGTGTCTAATGTATTTGCTTATGCTACTAAAGCATCTGGCATATTCCCAATATTAGGCAATCCAACATCTTATGGTTCTGCATTTACCAATGCTGCCACATATACTGATGCCCTATTAACACAAATAAGAGTAAAATATAGCTGCGATGTAACCACTAATATAGATGCTATAGTAGCAACTAAATCTTCTGGCTCTAACGTTGTTAAAGATAGTGAGTGTGCTAATGTAATTGATAATTCATATGTAACTATTACTAACCAAATACAAGGAAATATGGGTAATGTTAGAAAGTACTTCAGCTATACTGTTGAAGTTCGTGACGCTAATAATGTAATTGATAACAACTTAAGTACATCATTTACTTTGAAGAATGATCAATCTGAAATATTATCTATTCCAGAGGGCTATACTGTAAGAGTTACTCAAGCAGAAGAAAATGCCTATACAACAACTGTTAATAATACTCGTAGTAGAGTTATTGCTGAAGAAGTTGTTGGGGATATGACAATAACTTATAAGAATAGTTATGATCTTAGTGTAGATACTGGTGTTAAGACGATAATACCACCATATATAGTTTTACTCTTACTAAGCATTCTTACTCTTTTGGGTATTGGTTATATAAGTAAAAAATTAGAATTAGACTAGGTTTCCTAGTCTTTTTTTGTTGAGATAATTTGTCTATTTTTTTAGAACATATTTTATTGATCATGGGGTAAGAATAATCATAGAATATACTTGAGGAGGAACATTATGTTTTCACAGTTTGAAGAAGATGCCCAAAAAGTAATGTTAGATGCCAAGGTAGAAAAAGAAAAATTACGACACCCTTATATTGGAAGTGAACATCTTTTATTAGCAATCCTATCCCATAAAGATTTGGATTTGACTAAACAACTAAAGAAATACGATATAACATATGATATCTTTTATAAAGAAATTGTTGATTCTATTGGTATGGGCTCTAAAACTAATAAATGGTTTTTATATACGCCTTTATTAAAAAGAATATTAGAAGGTGCTATTTATGATTCTCATGATAATAATGAAGACAAAGTAAGTGTGCTTAGACTTTTTTTATCACTTTTAGAAGAAGGCGACGGTGTCGCCATTAGGATATTGATGGTAATGAATATTGACGTAGAAGCTCTTTATGATGTTTTTGCCGTTAGAATAAAGAAGAAGACAAGGAAGAGTAATAAATTATTAATAGAACAATACGGCATTAATCTAACTGAAAAGGCTAAAGCAGGTGAGATAGATCCTGTTAGTAGCCGTGATAAAGAAATCCTTAGACTACAAGAAATATTAATGCGTAAAACTAAGAACAATCCTGTTTTGATAGGAGAAGCTGGAGTTGGTAAAACGGCCATTGCTGAGGGCTTGGCTTTGAAAATTGCTGAGGGGAAAGCTATCAGCAAATTGGAAGATGCTAGGATCTATTCGATTTCTATGGCCTCTTTAGTAGCCGGTACTAAGTATCGAGGTGAATTCGAAGAAAGAATTAATAAAATGATTAATGAATTAGAAAGTGTGGATAATGTCATTGTTTTTATTGATGAAATACATACTCTAGTAGGTGCTGGTGGCGCTGAAGGAGCAATTGATGCTTCTAATATTTTAAAACCAGCTTTAGCACGTAATAAAATAAAGATTATAGGGGCTACTACTAATAATGAATATAATAAGTTTATTGCGCAAGATGCGGCGTTAAATAGAAGATTTCAAAAAATAGAAGTTAAGGAACCGGATTTTAATAAGACAAAAGAAATTCTTAAGAACTTAAAAAACACTTATGAAAAGTACCATCATATTTCTATTTCTGATGATAAGTTGGATATGATAATTAAGCTTTCTAATGAATATATTCATGATAGAAAACAACCTGACAAAGCTATTGATATTTTAGATGAAGCTTGCACTAAGAAAATAGTGATTGGTAATAGAGAAGATGAGAAGAAAACAAGGTATAGAGAAAGACTGAGGGAAATATTAGAAGATAAGAATAAAGCTATTAAGAATGGCGATTTTGAAAAGGCTAGTTCCTTACGGAAAAAGGAGCAGCAATTAGAAAATAGTTTAAATAAACTAGAACTTTATAATAGTCCGAAAGAATTAGATGAAGAAACAATTATTAGAGTTGTAGAAGAGAAGGCTAAGGTACTAATTAATAAGCACTATAGTAAAGAAGGACTTAATAAAATAGCTAGGGAGATGAAAAAAGTAATTATTGGGCAAGATATAATTATTGATGAATTAATTAGGGAAACTAAGCTTAATTCTTATAAAAAGAATAGAGTTCATAGTTATTTATTAATTGGAACTATCGGAGTAGGTAAAACATCTTTAATTAATATATATAAGAATGAGTTCTATGATGAAGCCTTGCGGTTAAATATGGAAGAGTATAAAGATACTAGTTCCCTTACTAAACTTTTAGGATCGCCTCCAGGATATGTTGGATATGACCATGATTGTGTTTTCGAAAAGGTTAGAAAGCACCCTAGGATGTTAATTATTATGGAAAAAATTGATAAAGCTGCTAATGAGGTTAAAAAAGTAGTCAAAGAAATAATGGAAAAAGGAAAAATAGAAAATAATAAAGGAGAAGAAATTGATTTTAATAATTGTACTATTTTAATGACTACTACTATTGATACTAGAGGATTGGGTTTTGTTGATGATGGAAAAGAAACTATTATTAATAAATATTTTTCTAAAGAGTTTTTAAGTAAAATAGACAAAGTATTTATGTTTGAGAAACTAACTAATAAAGGAATTAAGATGATAATTGAGAATAAATTAACGGAGATGAGAAAATACTATCTAGAAAAAGGAATTGCCTTATCTTTTAATAGGAAGATAATCGATGAAATAGTTAGAGAAAGTGATTATGTAAAATATGGGGCTAGTAGGACAGATATGATTATTGATAGTAAGTTTTCAGAGATAATTATCGATAGGATATTAGCTGGTGAAAAGGAAATAATAATAGGTTAATTTGATAAAGCTGAATTCTTTAGATTTCAGCTTTTATAGTTTTATGGTATAATTTTAATAGCGAGGTGATTAGATGAAAATTTATAATACTTTGACTAAGAAAATAGATGAGTTTATTCCTAATGAGGAGGGAAAGGTAACTATGTATACCTGTGGACCTACTGTTTATAATTATGCGCATATTGGGAATTTAAGGACATATATTTCAGAAGATATATTACAAAAGACTTTAGAATATATTGGTTATGATGTTAACAGATGTATGAATATTACTGATGTTGGTCATTTGGTTAGTGACGGCGATGAAGGCGAAGATAAGATGGCAGTGGCATCACGTCGGGAAAAGAAATCAGCTTTAGAGATTGCTTCTTTTTATACTGATGCTTTCATGAAAGATATAGAAAAGTTAAATATTAAGAAGCCAGCTATTATTAGTAAAGCTACTGATAATATAGATGAATATATTAAAGTAATTGAGAAACTAATTAATGATGGTTATGCATATGTAGCTGATGGTAATGTTTATTTTGATACAACTAAATATAAAGATTATTATAAATTATCTAATCGTAATCCTTTAGAGCAACAAGCAGCTATTCGTGATGATGTAGAAATTGATAAGGCTAAGAAGAATGTTAATGACTTTGGTCTTTGGTTTACTAATTCTAAGTTTAATGATCAAGAATTAAAATGGGATTCTCCTTGGGGAGTGGGTTATCCTGGTTGGCATATTGAATGCTCTTGTATATCTCTTAAATATTTAGGAGAAAAACTTGATATACATTGTGGGGCGGTAGATGCTATTTTTCCTCATCATACTAATGAAATTGCTCAAAGTGAATGCTTCTTAGGACATAAATGGTGTAATTACTGGGTTCATATGGAATTTTTAAATGATAAATCTGGTAAAATGAGTAAATCTAAAGGAGAATTCTTGACTTTATCTCTTTTAGAAGAAAAAGGATATACTCCTTTAGAATATCGTTTTTTCTGCTTAAATTCTCATTATCGTAATGTTTTAGAGTTTTCATATGAAACGATGGATAGTAGTAAAACCGCTTATCATAAGTTATTGAATAGAATTGGTTCTTTGAAGGAAGAAGGAACTCTTGATCAAGAAGCTATTTCTAGGTATAAGGATAAGTTTAAGGAGGCTCTTAAAAATGATTTAAATACTGCTTTAGCAATAACTACTCTTTACGATGTTTTAAAAGACAGTTCTATTAGTGATGTGACTAAGTTAGAGTTAATTGCTGATTTTGATAAAGTATTATCTCTTGACTTATTAAAGAAGGATGCAGAGATTGATAAAGATTTAGAAGAATATATTCTAAAGGAAATTGAAAGACGAAATGAAGCTAAGAAGAACAAAGATTTTGCTTTAGCTGATCAAATACGCGATGAATTAAAAACTAAGGGAATAACTTTGATTGATAGTCGTGAAGGAACAACTTATAAAGTGGAGTAGGGTATGAAGGTAGTGGAGATTAATTCCCTTGTTTTAGCATACTTGGGTGATGCTATATACGAGGAATATGTACGTAAGTACTTAATTAATAAAGGTATTGCTAATGTTGATAGTTTACAAAAAGAAGCAGTTAAATATGTCAGTGCTAAAGCTCAGAAAGAGATTATAGAAAGATTAATTTCTGAGAAGTTTTTGAACGAAGAAGAATTTGATGTATTTAAGCGTGCTCGTAATTGTAAAAGTAATACACATCCTAAGAATTGTGATATCGGTGATTATAAAATGGCTACTGGATTAGAAGCTTTGATTGGTTATTTAGATTTAGTAGGTAATAAGAGTAGAGTGGATCAAATAATGAAGAAGGTTTTAGGTGAATAGGTATGTTAATATATGGAAGAAATGTAGCTTTGGAAGTGTTAAAAAAGAAGGAAAACATTAAAAAAGTTTTTTTACAACAAAACTTTGATGATAAAAGAATACTTTCTCTTTTAGAAAAGAATAAAATTACTCCTATTTACTTAGAAAAAAAGGAAATTGATGATTTGATTGATGGTAAACACCAAGGTATAATACTGGATATTAGGGATTACCAATATAAATCATTAGAAGATGTTTCGAAAGATGAGGATGCAGTAGTTGTTATTTTGGATCATATTGAAGACCCTCATAACTTAGGAGCAATCATTAGAACCTGTGAAGCAGCGGGTATTAAAGATATTATTATCTCTAAAAACAGACAAGTTGGAGTTAATGCAACGGTGATGAAAACTTCCGCAGGAGCTCTTCTTAATACTAATGTTATTATGGTTAGTAATATTGCTAATGCTATCAATGTTTTAAAGAAAGATGGTTTTTGGGTAGTAGGAACAACTCTTGCTGATGATTCTCTTGATTATCGCGAAGTTGACTATAGTGGTCGAATAGCTTTAGTTATCGGTAATGAAGGTAAAGGAATTTCTGATATAGTTAGTAAAGCTTGCGACTATCGAGTAAAGATTCCAATGAGGGGAACTATTAATAGTTTAAATGCATCTGTTGCTAGTGGCATAATGATTTATGAGGTAATCCGTAATAGAAAGTAGGAGGTTATGGATTATAAAAGCATCAATGATTATGAAGTAATTTATATGGTTAAAGAAAAGGAAATCGATAAAGATTTGCTTTTTTATAAGTATCGACCTTTAATCGACAGAATAGTAAATAAGTATTACCAGTGTATTAATTATAGCTTTGTTGATAGAGAAGATCTTGTTCAAGAAGGATTTGTAGCTTTAGATAATGCTATTAATGCTTATAATGATAATGCTAGTTTGTTCTATACTTTTGCTAGTATTTGTATTACAAGGCACATCTTAACTTATATTAAAAGAATTAGTAAAGCTAAGGATCTATATAATAATACTTATTCGTATGATAATGATCTATGGGAGAAAAATTATTTAGAAGTTTTGGAGTCAAATAAGGCATATCCTCATGAGGAAATACTTAATACTGATTATTTAGATATAATGCGTAATATTAAGAATGAAATGAGTCTATTACAGAGTTCAGTCTTTGAGCTTCGCTTTAATGGTTTTAAGATTAAAGAGATTGCCGAACTATTAGATATTACTATTAATAATGTTAATAGTATTATAAGAAGGATTAAGATTCATCTTAACAAATATGGTGTCAACTAAACAAATATTGATTGATATTTTTTCATAGAAACTCTATAATAATAATAGGGAGCATAGCATGAACGAGAAATTAAAAGAAAAACTTGTTTATTTTGATGCAGAAACAGCTAATACTTCTTTGGAAGAGGCGGTTTCTCTTAATAGTCTCCTAAAAGAAAAAGAAAATAATGATCGATTTGATGCTGCCATTGGGGCAGAAAACTCTGATGATATATATAGAGAGTTGAATTTAAAACTAGACAAGAAGACTAAATATCTTCATGATCAGGATTATTATGTAAAATCATATAATTCTAATAAGATTTTTATTGATAAGGGACAAATAGTTTATGAGGATATTGATAAAATACCAGCAGATGTTTCTAAAGATTCAATAATAAGACAGAACTTATTTGAACAAGCATTATTGATGCTTTCTATTTATATGGGTTTTGTTGATAATTTAAATAGTAAATTTGTTAGAGAAAACTTTGCTGATTTTGGTCAATTTATTCCTGAAGATGATTTGGGTTATTATAGCGGTATTATTGAAAGAAATGCCGGTATTTACTATAATGATTTTGCCAAAACGAAGAGTGAAAAGAAATTAAACGAGTACCAAGAAGCTCTTCGTGAAGAAGAGAAGAAAACTGCTCCTAGTAGTAGTCCATCAGCAGGAGGTTCTGATAGGACTCTAACTAAGGCTACAGCAGCTAGTAAGCTATATGCAGAACCTGAAGAAAAGCCAACTGCCTTCGTTACAATATACTTCTATGCGGCAATAACTATGGTTGGATTCTTGCTAGGTGTTTTATATTTATTCACAAATGTTTTAAGATAAAAGTTGACAGATATTTTACTTAGTGTTATTATATAACTCGAAAGGGGACAACTATATCAGTAAATATATGGTTGTCTCTTTCTTTTTTGCACTATTTTAGTAGAAGAGTGATAATATGGGACAATACTTTACTAATGAACAGTTGCCTAGTAAAATTAACGAAGTTAAATGTAACATCTTAGGGACGGACTTTGTCTTTTTCACTGACAATGGTGTGTTTTCAAAAAAAGGGATTGATTTTGGCAGTAGACTTCTATTAGAATTCATCCCACTAGTAGAAGTTGGAGCTGAGGTCTTAGATATGGGTTGTGGTTATGGAGTTTTAGGAATTGTTATTTCTAAAAAGACTGGTGCTAATGTCGATATGGTCGATATTAATAAGAGAGCTTTACACCTGGCTAAACAGAATTTAAAGGCTAATAAGTGTACTAACATAACTATTTTTGAAAGTAATGCCTATCAAAATGTCAAAAAGAAGTATGACACTATTATCACTAATCCGCCAATTAGAGCAGGAAAGAAAATAGTTTATGAAATGGTGATGGGAGCTAACGATCATTTAAAAGAAAAGGGCAATTTGTTCTTGGTTATTAAAAAAGAGCAGGGAGCCAAATCGCTAATAATCGACTTAGAAAAAGTATATAATGTTACAGTGTTAGGAAAAAAGAAGGGATTTTATCTTCTAAAGTGTGAAAAACTTTCTTGACTTGTTGACTGAACTATGTTATTAATATAAGTTGGTTACGTGTTCCTTTGACACGATTTCGTCGTCTAAAAAATAATTGTTTGGGGTGAATTTATAGTGGCATATAAGACAGTAAAATACGGTAATTTTAGGGAGAGAAGGAATTTCTCACGAATCAAAAACTCATATGAATTGAAAGATCTATTAGAGGTCCAGAAGAAATCTTATAACTGGTTTATTGAGGAAGGAATTAAGGAAGTATTCCAAGACTTATTCCCAGTGGAGAATTTTTCTGGAACTTTAGCGTTGGAGTTTGGTGATTATCACTTTGAAGAACCAAAGTATTCTATTAAAGAGAGTAAGGATAGGGAGACTACCTATGCCGCACCACTTAAAGTAGAAGTACGTCTTTTTAATCGAGAAACAGGCGAAGTAAAAGAACAAGAAATCTTCATGGGTGATATGCCAATTATGACAGAAAGCGCTACTTTCATTATTAATGGTGCTGAGCGTGTTGTTGTATCACAATTAGTTCGTTCACCAAGTGTCTATTATAATAATGAAATAGATAAGAACGGAAGAAAGCTAATTACATCACAAATTATTCCTAATCGTGGTACTTGGTTAGAATATGAAACTGATGCTAGAGATGTTCTTTATGTAAGAATTGATCGTACTAGAAAAGTAACTCTTACTACTTTATTAAGAGCTTTTGGTCTTTCTAGTGATGAAGAAATCTTTAAATTATTCGGTGAAGATGAGTATTTAAAGAACACTATTGAAAAAGATAGTACTAAGAATACTGATGAAGCTTTAATCGAAATCTATGAAAAATTAAGACCAGGTGAGCCAGCAACCTTAGATTCTTCTAAGAACCAAATTATTACAAGATTCTTTGATGAATTTAGATATGATTTATCTAAAGTAGGAAGATATAAGTTTAATAAAAAATTAAATATTACTGATCGTCTTTTAAATCAAACTTTAGCTGAAGATATTAAACAAGGAAGTAAAGTTGTTTTAGAAAAAGGTACAGTTATTACTAAGGAAAATATTGATAAAGTTAAAAAAGCTTTTGAAAAAGGCTTTGGTAATAAAGATGTTAAGATTAATGAAGAGTTAGATAAATATGGAACAGTACAAATCGTAAAGATTATTGATCCGGCTGATAAGAAGAAAAAGTTAGTAGTTATTGGTAATGACCAAAAGATTACTGAGAAGAGATTAACTATTTCTGATGTTTTAGCGTCTGTATCATATTATCTAAACTTACTTCATGGTGTTGGTAACTTTGATGAAATTGACCATTTAGGTAATAGACGTATTAAACAAGTGGGAGAACTATTACAAAACCAATTTAGAATTGGTGTTTCTAGAATGGAAAGAGTTATTAGAGAGAGAATGACTACTCAAGAAATGGAAGAGGTTACTCCTAAGACTTTGATTAATATTCGACCAGTTACAGCGGCAATGAAAGAATTCTTTGGTAGCTCACAACTATCACAATTTATGGATCAAACTAATCCAGTTGCTGAACTTACTAATAAGAGACGTCTTTCAGCTTTAGGACCTGGTGGTCTTTCTCGTGACCGTGCTGGTGTAGAAGTACGTGATGTTAACTCATCACATTATGGTCGTATTTGTCCAATTGAGTCTCCAGAAGGACCAAATATCGGACTTATTACTTCTCTTGCTTCTTATGCCAAGGTTGATGAATATGGATTTATTCAAACTCCATATCGTAAAGTTAAGAAAGCTGTTATTACTGATGAAATAGAATATTTAACTGCTGATGAGGAACAAGATTATATTATTTCTCAATCAACAGTAGAAACTGATAGTAAGAATAAGATTATTGCTGAGACAGTTAATGCTCGTTTTAGAGGAGATAATATTCTAGCAACTCCTGATCAAGTAGATTATATTGATGTTTCACCACAACAAGTTGTATCTGTTACTACTAGTTGTATCCCATTCTTAGAGCATGATGATCCAACTCGTGCTTCAATGGGTGCTAACATGCAACGTCAGGCAATGCCTTTATTAAAGACTGAAGCTCCTTATATTGGTACTGGTGTGGAGTTTATAGCCGCTAAGGATTCAGGTGTAGAAGTAATTGCTAAGGCTGATGGTGTTGTTGAATATGTTGATGCTAAAAAAATAGTTGTTAAGAACGCTAAGGGAAAAGACACTTATACTTTAGCAAACTTTGAACTAGCTAACTCATCTATTTGTTCTCATCAAAGACCAATTGTTGATGTAGGAGATAAGGTAGTAGCTGGTAAGACTATCCTTGCTGATGGTAATTCTACTGATAAAGGAGAACTTGCTCTTGGTAAGAATATGACAGTTGCCTTCATGACTTTTGATGGTTATAACTATGAAGATGCTGTTATCTTAAATGAAAACTTAGTTAAAGATGATAAATATACTTCTTTGAACTTAGCTGATTATGAGATGCAATGTCGTGAGACTAAGTTAGGACCAGAAGAAATTACTAGAGATATCCCTAATGTTTCTGAAGAATCTCGTCGTAACTTAGATGAAAATGGTATTGTAACAATTGGTACTGAAGTTAAAGAAGGAGATATCTTAGTAGGTAAGGTTACTCCTAAGGGAATGGCTGAGCTTACTTCTGAAGAAAAGCTATTACATGCTATCTTCGGTGAAAAAACTCGTGAAGTTCGTGATACATCATTAAGAGTTCCTCATGGAGGAGATGGTATTGTTCATGATATCAAGATCTATTCAAGAAAAGATAATGATGAACTACCTGCTGGTGTATCTAAAATAATTAGAGTTTATGTAATTCAAAAGAGAAAAATTCAAGTTGGAGATAAGATGTCTGGACGTCATGGTAATAAAGGTGTTATTTCCCTTATTTTACCTCAAGAAGATATGCCTTATTTACCAGATGGTACTCCAGTTGATATTATGCTTAATCCACAAGGTGTGCCATCACGTATGAACTTAGGACAGATTCTAGAAATTCATATGGGTATGGCTGCTAAAAAGCTTGGTGTTCATGTTGCGACTCCAGTCTTTGATGGTGCACATATAGATGACATCGAGAAGATGATGAAAGAAGCTAAGATGGATCCTGATGGTAAGACAGTTCTATATGATGGTAGAACTGGAGAACCATTCGATAGTAGAATTGCCGTAGGAATCATGTATATGATTAAACTACATCACATGGTTGATGATAAGTTACATGCTAGATCTACTGGTCCATACTCATTAGTTACTCAACAACCACTTGGTGGTAAAGCTCAATTCGGTGGACAGAGATTTGGAGAGATGGAAGTTTGGGCATTATATGCTTATGGTGCTGCTCATACGCTACAAGAAATTATGACTTATAAATCAGATGATGTTATTGGTCGTGTTAAAGTGTATGAGGCTATCGTCAAAGGACAAGAAGTTAATCATGCTAGTGTTCCTGAATCGTTCAGAGTGTTGATGAAAGAGTTCCAAGCTCTAGGATTAGATATTTCTATTATTGATACTGATGGTGAGAGACTAGAACTTAAACAAATAGAAGAGGCTGAAGAAAAAGAAGACTTCAAACCAGCAATTGATGAGGATTCACCAGTGGTTGAGATAAAGGAACCTAGTGAGGAAGAACAAGAAGAAACGGATGAAGAATCTGAGGAAGGAGCTGATGTTTAATGTTAGAAGTAAATAAGTTTGATGCATTAAGAATTGGAATAGCTTCTCCTGAGAAAATCAGAGAATGGTCTTATGGTGAAGTAAAGAAACCAGAGACAATTAATTATCGTACTTTAAAACCTGAACGTGATGGTCTATATTGTGAAAAGATCTTTGGACCTACTAAAGATTTTGAATGTTCATGTGGTAAGTACAAGAGGGTAAGATATAAAAATATCGTTTGTGATCGTTGTGGAGTTGAAGTAACTCGTTCTAAAGTTAGACGTGAGAGAATGGGTCATATTGAACTTGCTACTCCAGTATCACATATTTGGTTCTTCAAGGGAGTTCCTTCTAGAATGGGACTTGTTCTTGATATGAGTCCAAGAGATCTAGAAGAAGTATTATACTTTGTTAGTTACGTTGTTATTGATAAAGGTAATGCTCCATTAGAGAATAAACAAACACTTTCTGAAAAAGAATACCGTGCTTATTATGAAAAATATGGTACTGGCTTCAAAGTAGGAATGGGTGCTGAAGCTATTAAAGAATTACTTAAGAAAGTAGATCTTAAGAAAGAAATAGCGGAAATTGAAAAAGAATTAGAAAAGGCCCAAGGTCAAAAGAGAACCAGATTAGTTAAAAGACTTGATGTATTAGATGCTTTTGATAAATCAGGTAATAAGCCAGAGTGGATGATTATGGATTGTATTCCAGTTATTCCGCCTGATTTAAGACCAATGATTCAACTTGATGGTGGTCGTTTTGCTACATCTGATTTAAATGATTTATATCGTCGAGTTATTAACCGTAATAATCGTTTAAAGAAGCTTATTGATTTAGGGGCTCCTGGTATCATTATTCAAAATGAAAAACGTATGCTTCAAGAAGCTGTAGATGCCTTATTTGATAATGGCCGTCGTGGTAGAAGTATTACAGGAGCAGGAAACAGAGCTTTAAAATCGCTTTCTAGTATGTTAAAGGGTAAACAAGGACGTTTCCGTCAAAACTTACTTGGTAAACGTGTTGACTATTCAGGACGTTCAGTTATCGTTGTTGGTCCATCACTTAAGATGTATCAATGTGGTCTTCCTAAAGAAATGGCTTTAGAATTATTTAAACCACATGTTATTAATGGTTTAGTATCTCGTGATATAGCCCATAATATTAAGGCTGCGAAGAGATTAATTGATAATCAAGATCCAGCTGTATGGGATATTGTGGAAGATGTTATTAAAGAGTATCCGGTATTACTTAACCGTGCTCCAACCCTACATAGATTAGGAATTCAAGCTTTTGAACCTGTTCTAATTGGTGGTAAAGCTATTAGGCTACATCCACTTGTTTGTACAGCTTTCAATGCTGACTTCGATGGTGACCAAATGGCTGTTCATGTACCATTATCAGAAGAGGCTAAAGCTGAAGCTAGAATATTGATGTTGGGTTCTAATAATATCCTTCATCCAAAGAGTGGAGATCCAATCGTTACTCCTTCACAAGATATGGTTTTAGGTAATTATTACTTAACTATTGAAAAGGCTGGAGAAGATGGTGAAGGACGTCTATTTAAAGATATTAATGAAGCACTTATGGCTTATGAGAGAAGAGAAATAACTCTTCATACTAGAATTGCTGTACCAGTTGATTCGTTTAGACATAAGCTATTTACTGAAGAACAAAAGGGTAAATACTTAGTTACTACTGTTGGTAAAATTAAGTTTAATGAAATCTTGCCTGATTCATTTGCTTATATTAATGAACCAACTACTGATAATATTCAAGGAATTACTCCTAATAAGTACTTTATTGAAAAGGGTAAAAAAATTCCTGAAGAAATTAAGAAGATGCCACTTGTAGATGCTTTTGTTAAGAATACATTAGAGAAGATAATTGCTCAAGTATTCAAGAGATATAAGACAACTGAAACATCTACAATGCTTGATAACTTAAAGGATTTAGGATTTAAGTATTCAACTTTAGCTGGTGTAACAATCAGTATATCTGATGTTGAAACTAGTAAAAAGAAAGATAAGATTGTTGCTGAAGCACAAAAAACTGTTGATAAGATCAATAAACAATACACTAAGGGTCTTATTACTGAAAGTGAGCGTTTCAATAAAGTTATTGAAACCTGGAGTGATGCTAAAGACCAAGTTTCTCGTGATTTAGAGGAAATTGCTGATAGTGATATTGATAATCCAATCTTTATGATGATGCATTCTAAAGCTCGTGGTAATATTTCTAACTTTACTCAGGTTGCCGGAATGCGTGGTTCTGTGCAAAAACCTAATGGTGAGCCAGTAGAAATTCCAGTCTTATCATCATATAAAGAGGGACTTTCAGTTGCTGAATTCTTCTTATCTACTCACGGTACTCGTAAAGGTCTTGCGGATACAGCCTTGAAAACTGCTGATTCTGGATACTTAACTAGACGTTTAGTTGATGTTTCACAAGATATGATTGTTAGAGAAGAGGACTGTGGCACTGATAATGGTGTTGTAGTAAGAGCCTTTATTAATGAAAAAACAGGAGCTGTTATTGAAAGCTTATATGATCGTATTATTGGTCGTTTTGCTAATAAGAAGATTGTTGATCCAGCTACTAAGAATGTTTTAGTTAATGAATTAGAGATGATTACTGAGCGTGCTGCTGAAAAGATTGTAGCAGCTGGTATCGAAGAAGTAGAAATTAGAACGGCATTAACATGTAATACTGTTAATGGTGTATGTCAAAAATGTTATGGTCGTAACTTGGCTACTGGTAATCTAGTAGAAGTAGGAGAGGCTGTCGGAGTTATGGCTGCCCAATCTATTGGTGAGCCAGGTACTCAACTTACTATGCGTACTTTCCATACTGGAGGAGTTGCTGGTGAAGAGGATATTACTCAAGGTTTACCACGTGTTCAAGAATTATTTGAAGCACGTACTCCAAAAGGAAAAGCAACTATTGCTGAAATTGATGGTAAAGTTACTAAGATCAAAGAAGATCATGGTAAATATAAGATTACAATTACTAATAAATTGGAGTCTAAAGAACATACATCTAATTATGGTGCTAAACTAGCAGTAGAAAAGAATGATGAGGTAAAAGCTGGTAGTAAACTTACTGAAGGAGCTATTTCTCCTAAGGAATTGCTAGCTGTTACTGATCCAATTACTACTCAAGAATATATCTTAAAAGAAGTACAACATACTTATCGTTCTCAAGGTGTTGATATTTCTGATAAACATATTGAGTTAATTGCTAGAAGAATGATTTCTAAAATTAAGATTATTGAAAGTGGAGATACTAAGTTCTTACCAGGTAGTCTTGTTAACTTTAGAGAATTTACTGATGGTAATAAGAAATATGTTATTGAAGGTAAGAAACCAGCTAAGGGAGTACCAGTATTACTTGGTATTACTAAAGCTTCACTTGAGACTGATTCATTCTTATCAGCAGCTTCATTCCAAGAAACAACTAGAATTCTTACAGATGCTGCTATTAGAGGAAAAGTTGATCCATTAGAGGGTCTAAAAGAAAATGTCATCATTGGTAAACTTATCCCAGCAGGTACTGGTAATAAACATTATAGAGATGTTGAATATGATTTAGAGAGTGAATTTGTTGATGAAGAACCACTTGATAAGTTAGAGGATGAATTTATGGAATAGGAAACTATTCCTTTTTTATTGTTTGAAAATTCAAATAAACTTTACATATTCATCTAATAAATACTGGCAATAATTAATAAAGTATTTTATAATATTAACAGGTGATTATATGAAAAAATTAAATAATGAAGGATGGAGTATCCCAACAATGATTGCGCTTGTCTGTGTATTAATACTATTCATATTAGTAGTATCAATTTTATCATGGCGAGCAGGTGTTTCTAAGTCTTCTCCATCAAATATATATGATGAAGCATTACCTGATACAACAGAATCAATTATTGAAAGCAATGAATAATTGCTAGATTTAATCATATTTTATAATAAAAGTATTGACTTAATATAATGGAAGTGTTATATTATTAATGCTGTTAAATTTGCTTTGCGAATTACGCAAAGTTTTATTTAGGAAAGAAAATGATACACACGGTAGTGTGTAAAGAAAGGAGACTTGTTTAATGCCTACTATAAACCAATTAGTTAGAAAAAAACGTAAGGATAAAGTAAGAAAAAGTAAGGCCCCTGTTTTAGGAGTTGGAGTTAATACTATTAAGAGAAAAGCTACTAACAATCCATCACCTCAAAAACGAGGAGTTTGTACTCGTGTTGGTACTAAGACACCTAAGAAACCAAACTCAGCCTTAAGAAAGTATGCTCGTGTACGTTTATCTAATGGAAAAGAAGTTGATACTTATATTCCAGGAATTGGTCATAACTTGCAAGAACACAGTGTAGTATTAGTTCGTGGTGGTCGTGTTAAAGACTTAATCGGAGTTCGTTATCACATTATTCGTGGTACTTTAGATACTGCTGGTGTTAAAGATCGTATGCAAGGACGTAGTAAATACGGAGCTAAAAAACCTAAAAAGTAAAAAAATAATTGAAGGGAGGATGTTAAAATGCGTAAGAGACGTGCAGTTAAAAGAGATGTGCTACCTGATCCAATATATAAGTCTAAAGTTGTTACTAAGTTAATTAATACAGTAATGTTAGATGGTAAAAAGGGTATTGCACAGACAATCGTTTATACAGCATTTGATGAAGTAAAAGAAAAAACAAAGAAAGATCCATTAGAAGTATTTGAAGCTGCTATGGAGAATTTAAAACCACAACTAGAAGTTAAATCTCGTCGTGTAGGGGGATCAAATTATCAAGTGCCTATCGAAGTATCGCCAGCTAGAAGTCAAGCATTAGCTTTAAGATGGCTTGTTAAGTATTCTAGAGAACGTGGTGGTAAAGGAATGGCTGATAATTTAGCAAACGAAATAGTTGATGCATCTAATGAAACAGGTGCAGCATTTAAGAAGAAAGAAGATACACATAGGATGGCAGAGGCTAATAAAGCTTTTGCACACTATAGATGGTAGAGGTGAAATTATGGCAAGAGATACGTCGTTAGAAAAGACAAGAAATTTTGGTATTATGGCTCATATCGATGCTGGTAAGACCACCGCTACAGAAAGAATTTTATACCATACTGGTAAAATTCATAAAATTGGTGAGACTCATGATGGTGAATCACAAATGGATTGGATGGAGCAGGAACAAGAACGTGGTATTACTATTACTAGTGCTGCTACAACAGCTTATTGGAAAGAGCACCGTCTTAATATCATCGATACTCCAGGACACGTAGACTTTACTGTTGAAGTATCGCGTTCCTTAAGAGTACTTGATGGTGCAGTAGCACTTATTGATGCTCAAGCAGGAGTTGAACCACAAACAGAAACAGTTTGGAGACAAGCATCTGAATTCAAAGTTCCTAGAATTATCTTTGCAAATAAGATGGATAAGATGGGTGCTAACTTTGAATACAGTTTAAAGACTATTGATGATAGACTAGGTGTTAATTCTAAACCAATCGAATGGCCAATTGGGGCTGAAGCTGATTTCTGTGGAACTATTGACTTAGTTACTATGACAGCTAAAAAATACGATGGTGGCGAAGAGGAAAACGCTGAAGATATTGAAATACCTGAGGATTTAAAAGCTATTGCTGAAGAAAAAAGAGCTGAGCTTTTAGAGGCTGTTGCTGAATTTGATGATGACATGATGATGACTTATCTTGATGGTGGAGAAGTAACAGAAGAAATGATCAAAAGAGCAATTAGAAAGGGTGTTCTAGCTGCTGAATTCTTCCCAGTTATGTGTGGAACAGCATTAGGAAATAAGGGAATCAAACCTTTACTAGATGCCGTTATTGATTATTTACCAAGTCCAGTAGATATTGAATCAGTTAAAGGAACAGATTTAGATGGTAAGGATATTGAGCGTCATCCAAATGACAATGAACCATTCAGTGCCTTAGCATTCAAAGTTATGACTGATCCGTTTGTTGGACGTTTAACATTCTTTAGAGTTTATTCAGGACATCTATCTAGTGGTAGTTATGTTCTTAACTCAAATAAAGATTCTAAAGAAAGAATTGGTCGTATCTTACAGATGCATGCCAATGATCGTAAGGAAATTAAAGATGTTTATACTGGAGATATTGCTGCTGCAGTAGGACTTAAGAATACTACAACAGGTGATACTCTATGTGATGAAAAGAAACCAATTATCTTAGAGAGCTTACAAGTTCCAGAACCAGTTATTCAATTGGCTGTAGAACCTAAATCAAAAGCTGATCAAGATAAGATGGGCATTGCTTTACAAAAATTAGCTGAAGAAGACCCAACATTTAAAGTTCATACTGATCACGAAACTGGACAGACAGTTATTGCTGGTATGGGTGAGTTACACTTAGATGTCCTAGTTGATCGTATGAAGAGAGAATTTAATGTTGAAGCTAATGTTGGTGCACCACAAGTTGCTTATCGTGAGACATTAACTGCTACTGGTGAATGTGAAGGTAAGTATATTAAACAATCTGGTGGTCGTGGACAATATGGTCACGTTTGGGTTAAATTTGAACCAAATAAAGATAAAGGTTATGAATTTGTTGATGAAATCGTTGGTGGTGTAGTTCCTCGTGAATACATTCCAGTTGTTGACAAAGGATTACAAGAAGCTATGCAAACAGGTATCTTAGCTGGATATCCTATGATTGATGTTAAAGCTACTCTATATGATGGAAGTTATCATGATGTTGACTCTAATGAAATGGCCTTTAAAGTTGCAGCTTCACTTGCTTTGAAAGAGGCTAAGAAGAACTGTAAGCCAGTTCTATTAGAACCAATTATGAAGGTAGATGTTACTACCCCAGAGGAATACTTTGGTAATGTTATGGGTGATTTAACAGCTCGTCGTGGTAAACCACTAGGACAAGAGACTGTTGGTAATGCGGTTAAATTAAGCGCAATGGTACCACTATCTGAAATGTTTGGATATGCTACTAACCTTAGATCTAATACCCAAGGAAGAGCTACATTTGTAATGACATTTGATCATTATGAAGAGGTTCCTAAAAATATTTCTGAAGAAATAATTAAAAAATCAGGAAACTAATAAAAAATGTATCAAAATAGTTGAAAATTATTCAATTATTAGATAAAATATAATAGTATTAAAAAAGAGGAGGAAAAATAATATGGCAAAGGAAAAGTTTGATCGTTCAAAACCACATGTTAACATTGGTACAATTGGACACGTAGATCATGGTAAAACTACTCTTACTGCTGCTATTACTAAATGTTTAGCTGGTAAAAACGGTAATGAAGCTGTTGAATTTGGAAACATTGATAAAGCACCAGAAGAAAGAGAACGTGGTATTACTATTAATACTGCACATGTTGAGTATAGTACTGATAAAAGACATTATGCTCACGTAGACTGCCCAGGACATGCTGACTATGTTAAAAACATGATTACTGGTGCAGCACAAATGGATGGAGCAATCTTAGTTATTGCTGCAACAGATGGACCTATGGCACAAACTCGTGAACACATCTTACTTGCTCATCAAGTTGGAGTACCTAAAATGGTAGTATTCATGAACAAGTGTGATATGGTTGATGATCCAGAACTACTTGACTTAGTAGAAATGGAAATTAGAGATTTATTAAATGAATATGAATTCGATGGAGATAATACTCCAATCATTCGTGGTTCAGCATTAAAAGCTCTAGAGGGAGATCCTAAATGGACTGCTAAAATTGATGAATTAATGGATGCAGTTGATACTTGGATTCCAACTCCAGAACGTGATACTGAAAAACCATTCTTAATGAGTATTGAAGACGTATTCACTATTACTGGACGTGGAACAGTTGTTACTGGACGTGTTGAACGTGGTAAATTAAATCTTAATGATGAAGTTGAAATAGTAGGTATTAAAGACACTCAAAAGACAGTTGCTACTGGAATTGAGATGTTCAGAAAACAATTAGATTATGCAGAAGCTGGAGACAACGCTGGAGTACTATTACGTGGTATTTCTCGTGAACAAGTTGAACGTGGACAAGTTCTAGCTAAACCTGGAACAGTTACACCTCATAAAAAGTTCAAAGCTGCAGTTTATGTATTAAGTAAAGAAGAAGGTGGACGTCATACACCATTCTTCAACAACTATAGACCACAATTCTATTTCAGAACTACTGATGTTACTGGTGTTATCGAATTACCAGCTGGTACAGAAATGGTAATGCCTGGTGATAATGTAGATATGACTGTTGAATTAATTCATTCAATAGCTCTTGAACAAGGTACTAAGTTCTCTATCCGTGAGGGTGGACGTACTGTTGGTGCTGGTTCAGTATCTGAAATTATTGAATAATTAGTGTAAAGTTGATAAAGCAATCAAGTAAATTGATTGCTTTTTATTTTTCTGTATATTAAAATTATGTTAGAGGTGCTATTATGAAGCAAAATCAAACTGATAATATAAAAAATATATTAATTCATAGAGGAACGCCATATAAGGAGACTATTGAAGCAGGTAAGATTAAGAAAGATACTGATTATTTAAGAGGTACTATTATCTATGATGATGGTAGAATAGTAGTTTTACCATATGATAAAACTGTAGAGCAAATAGCTCAATTGGCTAAAGATCGTAATTTAAACAGTGATAATTTTCTTGACCAAGGAATAGTTCATTTTGTTCAAGAAAAAGACTATAAAAAGACGCTTGATAAATTAACTGGAAGAACAAAACAAGAAAAGCCAGTACCGAAAAAGAAAGAGGTAACACCAAAGAAGGAAGCAGAGGTTAAAAAGCCAAAAGAAAAACCTCTTACTGTAGAGGATTGTAAAAATCTTTTACGTCAAGATAAGATTCAGGATAAAGTGAATGGAAAACTACATATCAATATTAAAAAATTAGTTATAGGGACCATGATTGGTGTAGTAGTATTAGGAAATAGTGTTTTTATGAAGGGGTGCATTAAAGACGAACCAGAAATTCCTTTTTCTGAAGAAAACAATGATTTGTCCAGTAATTCGGATACAGAAGAAATCGATAAGATGTTGGCTTCTTCTGAGTCTGATTATAGCGTAGAAGGAATACAAAAATAAAAGACGATATAATCGTCTTTTTAAGTGTCTATTTTATCTTTAATCGCTCTTTTGGATATGTTATAACCAAAGTTATTTAATATGATGTCAAATTCACCAATATATTCAGTAACAACTGTATTAAAGCCTAATTTCATTTCATTAAGACCGGTATATTGATGATTTTCAGCAAATTCACCAACTACAGCATTTAAGTTTAAATACTTATATTTTCTACTATAATAATCATTAATCATTTTCCATTTTAATAAATAGTTAGGATTTAGGGCTTTATAAGTATTATCAAATCCTTCAATTACTAAGAAAGCAGCATTATCAAAGGAAATACTTAAAGCTCCACCAACAATAAATCCTTTGGGATATTTCTTTAATAGTTCAGTAGCTAGAACAAGGTCATTCTTATAGGTATTAATCAATTTATCAGATTCCATTTTTTTATTAATAAGACCTTTTTTGTTGGTTCCCCCTTGAGGATCCTGTATCTTTCTAGCTAATTCATCATTAATATCCATTTCTGATTCATATAGTTTTTTACTACTGACAACAAATTTTTCAGTGTTTAAGACTGCATAATATAAATCAATATTATCTTTATAACTATTACATAGTTGTTGATAAAATTCAATTGGTTTATCGTGTTTATCCTTAATAAATTCATATAGCTTTGATAAGTTCTTATTTTGGTCTTTAAAGACTTCGATACCAGCAGTATTGGCTTTTTTTATCTTGTGTCTAGTTCTTTTATCGAAGTTATTGAAGATATTCTGAATGGACTTATTAAATAGTGATATAGCCTCAAATCTTGGCTTTTCACTTTCAAAATATAAGTTCTCTTCTCTTCTGGAAAATCCAGCAGCAGTTAAATTACTCATAATGATATTAGCTTCACTATTGATATTTATTACATTTCCCTTATTGTCTCTAATAGTCGCAGGAATTAAGGGGTCAATCCTTAGTAAAACAAATCCTTGTTTACCTAGTACTTGTTTTAGTTTTTCCACTAGTTCTTGAACCTTAGAAGAGTTAGTATAATCAAACAACATTCCTCTAGGAGCATAAGCTACTTTGTTGTTCATAAATACTTCTTTGAAGATAATTAAAGTGGCACCAATTAGGTTTTCAGTTTCATCAACAAACCCTAAAAAGTGCACATTAAAACCAAAGTTCTTAATGACTTCAGCGTAATTAGACGTTTGATAATAGTTGCGATACTTATGCTTAGTAGCGAAGTTATCAAATTCTTGGGGTTCTAATGTAACTATCTTCATAAAGGCATCTCCTCTTTATTCTCTTTCAATTATATCAAAAAAAATATTTAGTTTCAATGTTAAAAGTGTCAAATTTATAGTATAATGTTATTAGGTGATAGAATGTTTGAAAATAAGAAAATAGTAATTTTAGGAATGGCTAGAAGTGGTTATGAAGCTGCGAAGGTTTTAATTGAACGGGGAAATGAAGTGATTTTAAACGATGCGAAAGAAGAAGATAAGCATGATGCGGAACAAATAAAAGAGTTGACTGATTTAGGAGTTAAACTTGTTTTCGGATCGCATCCCGATGATTTAATTGATGAAAGTGTTGATTATTTAATTAAGAATCCAGGTGTTCCTATTGATCATAAATATGTTTTAAAGGCTAAAGAATTAGGTAAAGAAGTTATCAATGAAGTAGAGCTTGCTTATCTCTTAATGCCAAAGGGAGTAAAGATAGTAGCGATTACGGGAACTAATGGTAAAACAACTACTACGACAATTACTTATAATTTTTTACATGACTATTTAGGAGATAGAGTTCTTTTAGCTGGTAATATTGGTTTTCCTTTGTGTAGTATTTTAAAAGATTTAAACGAGGATAATATTATTGTTATGGAGTTCTCTTGTCAACAAGGAGAAAATATTAAAGAGTTTAAACCTAATATAGGGCTATTTACTAATTTATCTTCAACCCACATTGATTTTATGAAGACGTATGAACATTATAAAGAAACTAAATATAAGATGTTCTTTAATCAAAGTGAAGAAGATATTGCGATTATTAATATGGATGCTGAAGAAGTAGTTCATGATTTAGAAAGTATTAAATCACAGACTAAATACTTTTCTTCTACTAATGAAATTAATGGTTGTTATTTAAAAGATGATGGTATTTATTATTATGGTGATAAGGTTTTAGATTATACGGATATTTTAATATCTGGTACTCATAATTTAGAAAACATTATGGGAGCTATTATGATTGCTAAAGAGTTTGATATTCCTAATGAAAGCCTTAAGAAGACTATTAGTACTTTTAAAGGAGTAGAACACCGTTTAGAATACGTTGATGAAGTTAAAGGAATTAGATTCTATAATGATACTAAGGCTACTAATATTAAGAGTACTCAGATAGCACTTTCGGCTTTTAAAGAACCAACTATTGTTATTTTAGGTGGTATGGAGAGAGGTCAAAACTTTGATGATTTAAAAGACTATGTTGGTAATGTTGCTTCTATTATTGCTATTGGGGAATGTCGAGAGAGAGTAGTAGAATTTGCTGAAAAGAATAGTATTCCAGTCTTCCCATATGAAACTTTAAAAGAAGGATTTAAGAAGTGCGTAGAAGAAGCAAAGGAAAAAGGTATTAAAATAATTCTTTTATCACCAGCATCTGCTTCTTGGGATCAGTATGCTAAGTTTGAAGATCGTGGTGATGAATTCAAAGCGTTGATAGAGGAGTATAAGAATGAAAATTAGAGATATTAAGGGTAGAGAAATATTAGATTCTAGAGGGAATCCAACAGTTGAAGTAGATGTGATTTTGGAAGATGGATCTTTAGGTAGAGCAGCTGTTCCATCAGGGGCTTCTACTGGTAGTAGGGAAGCTTTGGAATTGCGGGATAATGATGAACGCTATAACGGTAAAGGTGTTTTAAAAGCGGTTAATAACGTTAATACGATTCTTTGTAATGCTTTATGTGGAGTAGATATTCATAATCAAAGGGATTTAGATCTTAAAATCTTAGAATTAGATGGTACAGATGATAAAAGTAATTTGGGTGCTAATGCTTTACTTGGTGTTAGTATGGCTTTTATGAAAGCTTGTGCTATTTCTGAAGGAAAAGAACTATTTGAATTTATTGGTGAAGGTAGAACTATGCCAAGACCAATGATGAATATTTTGAATGGTGGAGCTCATGCAGATAATAATCTAGATATTCAAGAATTTATGATTATTCCAGAAAAGAATACTATTAAAGAGACTATTAGAGTTGGTAGTGAAGTTTTCCATGCCCTTAAGAAAGTTCTTAATGACAAAGGTTATGCTACAGGTGTAGGCGATGAAGGTGGTTTTGCACCTTCACTTAAAAGTAATGAAGAAGCTTTTGATTTAATTATAGAGGCTATTAAAAGTGCTGGATATACTCCTGGTACTGATGTTAATTTAGGAATTGATGTTGCTGCTTCTGAGTTCTATGATAATGGTACTTATTCTTTTGGCGGTAAACAGTTAACGACAACTGAATTAATTGATTACTATGTGGATTTAGTTGATAAATACCCAATTATTTCAATTGAAGATCCAGTTGATGAAGAGGATTGGGAAGGATTTAAGGCTATTACTGATAAAATAGGGGATAGAGTTCAATTGGTTGGTGATGACCTTTTTGTAACTAATACTAAGTACTTACAAAAGGGTATTGATCTTTCTGCCGGAAATGCTATTTTAATTAAGGTTAATCAAATTGGTACAATAACTGAAACGATTGATACAATTGAATTAGCTAAAGGGAACGGCTATAGGACCATTATTTCTCATCGTAGTGGAGAAACCGAGGATACAACTATTGCTGATTTAGCAGTTGGTCTTTCGCTAGGGCAGATAAAAACTGGTTCTATGTCTAGAACGGATCGTATCTGTAAGTATAATAGATTAATAAGAATTGAAGAAATTCTTAATAAGTAGGTGATACTGTGGAAGAAAATATATTGGATTACAAATTAGAAGAAGGTGCTCGTGAGTTTGATTATTTAGATGAAAGCGATGATTTAGAAGAGACTAAAGAATTTAATTTAGAAGAGCTTAAGAAGATTATGGGTGAAGAAGATGAATAATATTAAGAGAGCCGATCAATTTTTAAAACGAGTAAGAGATCTCATTAGTACTTACCCTGGGGTGGTTAATCAAGAGAATTTTAGTGATATTATCTATGGTGAATTAATAAGACAAGGAGTTTCTCCTGAAGATCAAACAAAAGATGTTAGTTATATGTTTAGCGAATTCTATGATTACTTTTTAACCAAAAAGAATGTTAACGCCTTCTTCGATAGTAGTAATAAGTACTTCTTTCGTCTTGAAAATAATTATCAGCAAGTTATAAATAAAGGGGAACAAATAAAGATGTATATTCCTCTTGATGAAGAACACTTAGAAAAGGGAGCTAAAGAAATTTTCACTTTCTTAGGGGAAAATAATATTGCTCATGTATCAAAAGTGGCTAAAAAAATAAGGTTTGATGATATAGTTGTACGTGTTGGTAATCCAGAGGATGCCGAAAAACTGAATAATTTTGTTAATAATAACTCCTATATTATGGAAGGCTTAATTGAGCCTAATCCTTTTGCGTTTACTCATAATAATATTGCTTATGCTAGTGATGGTAAGGAATCATATAATGGGGTTTTCTCTAACTATGTTGAACTCTATTTTAAAGAGAAGACTAAAGATGGATCTTTAGCGGATGCTAATCTTGTTGATTTTTATAGATTTATTGGTAATTATTATAATGAAAATCTTGTTAAGATGAATGAAGATAAACTTAAGGTTGATTTTAGTGATGAATATAGAGCTAGAAGTTTAGATGACATTAAATTAATTTCTCATTTGATTATTAAGACATCAGATCCAGAATTTACTTATCAAGATTATCTAAGTCATTATGAAAACAGTAAACAACTTCATAAACCAAAGCCAGTAGGATTAGAAACAGAAGAAGATTTTGAACGCTTTATGAGGCATAGTCTTGATGTTATGTGTAGAAGAACGGGAGATATGGATAAAGCCAAAAGTCAAATTCAATTGTTCTTATATACTGGGGATCCTCGCTATTTAAGCAGGACAGATAATTTGCGTAATGATGCGGTAAGATTAAAATTTAAGGATCGATTTGATCAAATTCTTTTTGAAAAGGATATTGAATTTAAAGAATATTGGGGTACAGGGAAAGAAAAACAAAACCTTGATAATAAAGCTAAAGTGTGATAATATATTTAATTGAAACGGAGGTGCTCTTATGGAAACAGTACTATTAGTTATATCAATATTATTGATAATAATCGTTTTATTACAAAGTTCTAAGGCAGAAGATGCTGCTCATATCTTTTCTGGTGGTGGTAGTGATTTATTTAAAAACAGAAAAGAGAGAGGTTCAGAACTTGTTATTACTAGAGTAACCTTTTTACTAGGTATGGCCTTCTTTGTGATTTGTTTAGTTTCAATGTTTGTATAATAAAAGACTTTATAAAAAGTCTTTTTTATTTTATAATAAGAATAGGTGGTAAAATGAAGGATGACATAATTAAAGTATTAAAAGAAAATACTAAGGCTCTATCTGTTTATGAGATTAGTGATGCTTTAGGTATTAATGATGTGGAAAAGACAAAAGAGCTTAATGAAGCCTTAAAGGATTTAGAAGAGGAGTATACTATTTATCATACTAATAAGGATAAATATATGTTACTTGATAATTCACCTTTAAGAAAAGGTTTGTTGAGGGTTAATAAAAATGGGTACGGTTTTGTGGACGTTGAAGGTATGGATGAGGATATCTTTGTTTCTAGAACCAATTTAAATGGTTCCATTCATCATGATACTGTATTAGTAGAAATAACTAGTAAAATGAATACTCCAAGAGTAGAAGGTAGAATTTTAAGAATTTTAGAACGTGATGCTGAAAACTATATTGGGGAAATAAATTTTAAAGATGATATTGGATATATTACACTAGACGATTCTAAAATAAAGTTAAACATTGAAGTAAAAAAAGAAGATAGTTTAAATGCTGTTGATGGTCATAAAGTAGTAGTTGAACTTTTAGATAAGAAAGATAATCATGGTGGTTATTATGGAAAAGTTACTGAAATAATTGGTCATAAAAATGATCCAGGAGTAGATATTTTATCTATTATTCATAAATATGATATTGAAGTTGAATTTCCTGATGAAGTTGTTGAAGAAGTAAAGACTATTCCTAGTGAAGTAAGAAGTGAGGAATTAGAAGGTCGAAAAGACCTTCGTGATCAAGTAATATTTACTATTGATGGTGACGATACTAAAGATATTGATGATGCTATTAGTATTAAGAAGTTTGAAAGTGGTAATTATGAATTAGGAGTTCATATTGCCGATGTATCTTATTATGTTAAAGAAGGATCACCTCTTGATGATGATGCTATGGAACGTGGTACTAGTGTTTATCTAGTGGATCGTGTCATACCAATGTTACCCCATGAACTTTCTAATGGTATTTGTTCCTTAAATCCAGATGTTGATCGTCTTGCTATTTCTTGTGTAATGGAAATAGATCCTAAAGGAAAGATTGTTAAATACGATATTTTCCCTAGTGTTATTAAATCAAGAAAGCAAATGACTTATAAAAATGTTAATAAGATTTTAGAAGAAAATACTGTACCAGAAGGCTATGAAGATTTTGCTGATGACTTAAGATTGATGAAAGAACTTGCGGATATTCTTCGTAAAGAAAAGATTGAACGCGGATATATAGATTTTGATGTTGATGAGACTAAAATATTAGTTGATGAAAACTGTGTACCAACAGAAGTAACATTAAGGGAACGCGGTGCCGGCGAAAGATTAATTGAAGACTTTATGATTGCGGCTAACGAGACAGTAGCTACTCATATTTATAATATGGAACTACCTTTTATTTATCGTGTCCATGAATATCCAAAAGAAGAGAAGATTAGATCTTTCTTATCTTTCATCAGTTCTTTGGGTTATACGTATACTGGTGATCTTAAGGATATGTCACCAAAGACTATTCAAAAATTAATTAACTTTTTAAAAGATAAAAAAGAGTTTAAGATATTATCTTCTTTATTGCTTAGAAGTATGCAGAAAGCTATTTATAAACCAGAAAACTTAGGTCATTATGGATTGGCTAGTAAATGCTATACTCATTTTACTTCGCCAATTAGAAGATATCCTGATACAACTGTTCATCGTCTTTTAAGAACTTATTTATTTAACCACAAGATTGATAAAGAAACAGTTAAGTATTGGGAAGAAAAATTAATCTTTGTAGCAGATCATTCTTCAGCTAAGGAACTTGCTTCTGTTAACTGTGAGCGTGAAGTTGAAGATATGAAGCATGCTGAATATATGGAATCGCATATTGGTGAAGAATTCGAAGGAATGATTTCTTCAGTAATGAATTTTGGTATGTTTGTAGAATTAGATAATTTAATTGAAGGATTAGTACCAATTAAAGATATGGATGATTTTTATCATTATGATGAGGATAATTTAACTTTAACCGGAGAGAAGAAGCATAATGTATATCGATTGGGTGATAGAGTCATTGTTAAAGTAGTACGTGCTTCTAAAGAAGAAAAACAAATTGATTTTGAAGTAGTAAAGAAGGTATAGAATGAGAAGGAAGAAGAAGAGGCTAAAACGAAAAGTAAAGAGATTATTTTTGCTAGCTATTATCTTAATTGTTGCAGGAATAACTATTAGTGTTTGGCCGTCTTTTAATAAAAAAAGTGAACCTAAAAAGCAAAAAAAAGAAGTTAAGATAGAAGAAAAAGAGAAAAAATTATCAGTAATAGCGGTTGGTGATGCTCTTATTCATAGTACTGTCTATATGGATGCTAAACAAAGTGATGGATCTTATGACTTTAAACCAATGTTACAATATATTAAACCAATCGTTAAAGATTATGATTTAAGATATTATAATCAAGAGACTATTTTAGGGGGAACTGAATTAGGCTTATCTAATTATCCAATGTTTAATTCACCACAAGAAGTAGGGGATGCTTTTATGGATGCTAAATTTAATTTAGTATCACTGGCTACTAATCATACAATGGATAAAGGAGAAACTGGAGTAACTAAATCAGTTGAATATTGGTCCAAACAAAAGAAAGTTGTTTGGGACGGACAGAGAACTTCAGCAGAAGAAAGAGAAAAGACCAGAGTATATAAGAAAAACGGGATAAAATATGCTTTCTTCTCTTATACAACTTGGACTAATGGTTTAGAGACACCAGTAGGCAAAGAGTACTTAAATAATGTCTATAGTGAGGAAAAAGCTAAGGCAGATATTGAAAAAGTAAGAGATGAAGTTGATATTATCATTGTCGCTATGCATTGGGGAACAGAATACTCCTTAGATGTTTCTGCTGACCAAGAGAAAATAGCTAAATACTTGTCTGATTTAGGAGTTAATGTTATTATAGGAGCTCATCCCCATGTAGTAGAACCAGTTGAATATGTAGGAGATACACTAGTAATCTATTCTCTTGGTAATTTTATCTCTGATCAATTAGGTACTGAACGATTAACTGGACTTATGTTTGCCTTTGATATAACAGTGAAGGAGAAGGGTGAAGAAAAAAGCATTAAAGTAGATAATTTAAGAGCTGATCTACTTTATACTAAACATAATAATGCTAAGAACTTTAGGGTATATCCTTATAGTGAATTAACTAATGAAATATTACCTAATTATATGGAGTACTATAATACCTATAAAGGAGTAGTTTTAAGCCGCAATCAAGATATAACTTTTGGTAGTTTAAGAAAAGAGTGATGATATGGAAATAGTTAATAGAAGAGTTAAACATGATTACTTTATCATTGATACATATGAAGCAGGTATAGCTCTTACAGGTACGGAAATAAAGGCTGTACGGGCAGGTTCTGTTAACATTAAAGACTGTTATGGTAGAGTTAAAAACAATGAAGTATATTTGATAAATATGTATATTGGTGAATATAAAGAGGGTAACATCTTTAATCATGATGAAACTCGGAGTAGAAAACTATTGCTACATAAGAAGGAAATAAAAAAAATAGATGAAGCTATTTCTAAAGAGGGTTTGACAATAGTGCCCTATAAACTATATTTTAAAAACAATATTCTGAAAGTAGAATTATGTGTTTGTAAGGGTAAAAAGAACTATGATAAAAGAGAAACAATTAAGCAAAGAGATATCCAACGTGATATTGAAAAGAGAACAAAAAATTACAGATAATTCTGTAATTTTTATTTATCATTAATTCCTTTATCTGGGAGAAGAGAGACGATTATATCTCTTTGCAACTCCTTAGGGAATTCCTCATAAGTAACTTGGCAGTTATCTAGACATATTTTAGCGGCTATATTATCATCGGTATCTTTATATTTATCTGATAAATAAACAATTCTTTTAATACCAGCTTGAGCTAAGAATTTGGCACAATTACTACAAGGAAATAAGGTTACATAGGCAGTAGCCCCCATTAAATCTTTACTATCGCCCTTATAATTTAATAAAGCATTCATTTCCCCGTGAATAACATAAGGATATTTAGTGTGGTTGTGATCGTTGGCTGATCTTTCCCAAGGAAAATCTTTATCATCCCAGTTATTTGGCGCTCCATTATAGCCAAGGGAAAGAATGCGGTGGTCTTTACCAACAATACAAGCTCCCACTTGACTAGAAGGATCTTTACTTCTACCTGATGAAACTACGGCGCTTAACATAAATGCCTCATCCCAACTTAAATAATCTTTTCTTTTTCCACCTAATAGTTTTTTAGGAATATTATTCATAATAATCACCTGTATCGATTATAACAAAAAAAGATGACAGCGTCATCAATTTTTATCAAATGGTTTTTCTGATTCTATTTCTACATTGCCATATTCATTAAAGGCATTAAGTTTAGGTTCTACGCGCACCTTTATATATTTACCAACAAGACTATGGCATTTAGAAGCAGAGTAACTACATTTAGCGGTTGTATGATTAGCCTTATTGTGATATATAAATTCTAGTTTATAATCAACATAGCTATTAGTAGTATATGAATCTATTTCTGTTTTAGTACCTACAATTCTGGCATCTACTATATCCCATTTACTTTTCTTAGCGTTTTGTGTGAATGTAAATATTGTTAGGGCTGTAAACAAGACAAGTATGCATATGCCTAAAACAATGAACAAAACTCTATTTTTCATATTAAACTGCTGTATAACCTCCATCTATTGGTAAAACAATACCAGTTACATAACTAGCTTCTTTGCTAGCTAAGAAGATAGCTCCGGCATTAAGTTCTCCTTCTTCACCATATCTACCCATTGGAACATGTTCTTTAGCAAAGTCTTGGAAATCTTTCGTTTTTAAAGTTTCTTTAGTTAGTTCAGTATAGAAATAACCAGGAGCAATAGTATTTACAGTAATATTATATTTAGCAAGTTCAGCGGCAGCAGCTCTAGTATAATTAATAACGCCACCTTTAGCTGAGTGATAAGCAATTGTAGGTATTTTAGTATTACCAACAAGACCATACATAGAAGATATATTAATTACTCTTCCATATTTCTTCTTTTTCATAATATTACCAAAAGCTCTAGTCATTTTAAAGATACTAGATAAATCAGTAGCAATAGTAAACTTCCATTCATCATCAGTCATATCTAAAGCACCAGCGTTTTTAGCAGCTCCAGCACAGTTTATTAGAATATCTACTTTACCAAATACTTCTTCTACTTTTTCAGCAGCAGCATTTACTTCAGCCGTACTAGTAACATCACATCTAATAGGTAGTACTTTAACGTCGTAGTCTTTTAATTCCTCTCTTATTTTTTCTAATTCATTAATTCTTCTAGATAGAATAGCTAGATCAGCACCTTGTTTAGCAAAAGCTAAAGTCATTTGCTTTCCTAATCCAGAAGACGCTCCACTTATTACAGCAACATTTCCTTTTAAATCAAACATTTTATTTACCTCCCTTATCATTTAAATATTTTATTATATTAGTTGCAGCTACTGTACCATCAGCTGTAGCTGTGGTAAGTTGTCGTACTTCTTTTACTCTGTTATCACCAGCAACAAAGATACCTTCTACATTAGTAGAACAATCTTCAGCTGCTTCAATATAACCAGCTTCATCAGTATTAACCAGTTTAGCAAAGTTTTCGCTTTCTGGTACTCTACCAACGGCAATAAATAATCCGTTTATATCAATTGTTTTAGGTTCTTCATCTTTCGTTTCAATGTTAATACTTGCTAGTTTACCGCCTTTTTCATTTAATTTTGTAATAATAGTGTTGAATATTACTTCGATATTTTCTTTTTTTTCGATTTGTTTTACTAATTTCTTTTCAGCTTTAGTAAATTCATCACGACGGTATATTAAGTATACTTTTTCAGCTATATCTGATAGATAAAGGGCTTCTTCTAAAGCGGTGTTACCACCACCATTAACAGCAACAATCTTTTTCTTATAGAAAGCACCATCGCAAGTGGCACAGTAAGAAACTCCTTTACCAACTAGCTTATCTTCATTTTCGAGTCCTAGTTTCCTATTATCAGCCCCAGTAGCAATAATAACGCCCTTAGCTTTATAAGTATTCTTCTCAGTTATAACTTCTTTGATTTTTCCTTTGTCCTTTATCTCAATAGCTTTTTCAAAGGCAAATTCAGCTCCCATGTCTTTAGCTTGATTATACAAGAGATTTGAATAGTCAAAACCTGAAATACCAGGAAGTCCTGGATAATTGTCTATTTTATCAGTAGTTAATATTTGACCACCATAACTTGAAGCTTCTAAAACAAGGACTTCTTTTAAAGCTCTTTCTAGATAAAGAGCGGCTGTAAGGCCAGCTGGTCCAGCACCTATTATAATTACATCATACATATTATTCACCTATCATTTCTTTTAATTCTTCTAAAGACTTAAAGCCGACACTACGATCTATTTCCTTACCATCTTCAAATAAAACTAAACAAGGAATAGACATAACACCACATTCTTGACTTAATTCTTCATTGTCATCAACATTAATCGAAGCAAAAGTACAGTTTTTATTTTCTTTTTCTAATTCTTCTAATACTGGTTGAAGCATTCTACATGGTCCACACCAAGAAGCATTAAAATCAACAAGTACCTTTCCTTTTCTTTTTAAGATTTCTTTTTCAAAAGTATCTTTAGTAACAGGTATCATAACATCATCTCCTTTTAAGCTTCACTATTTTTATTATATCATATTGTTTCTTAATTATTGTCGCAAAAAAATCATTTGTCTTTATTTTTGACATAATATTTATTATGGGAAGTACCGAAATAGAAGAAAAATTAAAGCAAATAACGATTGAAGACTATATTTGGATAGTCTATTTAATTATAATCTTTTTAAGTTGGTATTCTAATTCATTAGAACGAAGATATTATATTTATAATGATGAAATTAGTAAAGAAAAGTATCGCAAAATACTAATATTTATTTTTTCTATACTAGTAATAGTCTATATATACTTTTTAAAAAGTTCAATTAATGATTTAAACAATCTTAAAGAAAATGATTCTAATAAAAAGAAAGAGTTAATAACTCTTTCCTTTATAGCATCTTTATTGATTGCGATTAGTGGGCTTATCTTCTTATATATTGCTTTGTCTGACAACGATCTAAATGTAGAACTAGCTTTTAATTAGTATTAAAGAAAGGTTAAACCCTTCTTTTTATATATATAAAGTTCGAATATACGAACTATTATTTCTGGTGGAGGCGAGGAGAATCGAACTCCTGTCCAAAAATACCGCCATACAAATATCTACAAGCTTAGTTAGTTAATTATATTTGCCTATATTCCAAGTAACTAACAACCAAGAATATAAACTAGTCTATAAAGTTCATTTAAGCTATAGACATCACTTAAATATACTCTACGAATAATGAATCTTTTATAACTTTTGTAGAGAAAAGAGATAAAAGATGCTTCCGTTATCTTAAGCGAAAGCTAAACTATTTCTGTTTCCAGTTATATTTAATTTGATTATTACGTAATCACTCGACTTGCCACTCGTACTAAAGTATTTCTGTCGAAACCATATCGCCCCCAGGAGAGTTCATTATACCACAAAACAGTTAAAAAATAAAGAGGAGTTTTAATATACTAGTTAGTCTCATATAATATAATACAAAATAAGCAACTTATACATTGATTTTACGCGGTTTGGAGCTGCTTGTTTTGACTTTTTTAATGATCTGTGTTATAATTATGGACACGTGGAGGAGATTAGATGAAAAGTAAATTAGGTCCCTCGGGGCTCATACGATTAGTCATTGTTCCAGCGTTTTTGGGACTAGGATTAGTTGGTGGTTATGCTGTAGAAACTAATAGAATCTACCAAAATTTAAAAATGACTCTAGTTGATACAGCTAGCGTAGAATATGGTTCGGCAAATTACGATATCAACAAGTTAGTGGACAAAATTGATGGTAAGATTGTTCGAATCGAAGAAGACGTTGATACATCTAAAGTTGGTAAACAACAAGTAGTAGTGGCTTTGGAAAAAGATGGCGTTGAAAAAAACGTTGCTTTCGAAGTGGAAGTAAAGGATACTAAAGCACCAGAAGCCGAAATCAAGAAGGAAAAAGTATCCGTTGCACAAGGTCAAAGTATTAATGTTTTAGAGAATGTAGAGAAAGTCTATGATGTTGTCGATGGCGATATCGAATATATTAAGAAAGAAGAAGTAGAAGAAGGTAAGACTAATTACTATACCGTTGAAGGGACTGTTAATACTACTAAACCTGGTGAATATCCAGTTAAAGTAACTGCAGTTGATAAGTATGGTAATGTAAGTCAGACTGACTTCAAAGTGGAAGTAACAAGACAGCCAGTAAAGACAGAAGAAAAGGATAAAGATCAAAAAGCTGCTGAAGCTATTAAACAACAAGAAATAGTTAATAATGTACCAATGGGTGATGGAACTTTAGTTGGTAATGCTAGAGCCTTTGCTGGATATCGTTACCGCAGTGGTGGTAATTCACCAGCTACTGGTTTCGATTGTAGTGGATTTGTTCAATACATTTTAGGACAATCTGGTATTATTGTAAGTAGAAGTTCTGGATCACAAGCTCATGATGGTGTTTCAATACCTTATGCTAGTGCACAACCGGGAGACATCTTAATTTGGGGACATGGTAGTAGAGTTACTCATACCGCTATTTATCTAGGTGGTGGACAAATGATGCACGCTACTAACCCATCAATGGGTGTCGTTCAAAGTAATGTTAGTGCTTGGAATACCCATTCTGATGCAAGATTAATTGATGTACGAAGAGTAAAATAATCACGAAAGTGATTATTTTTTTGTATAAAAGCATAAACTTTAGTAAATATTAGTAGTGAAAGGATGATTTTATGAATACATTACAAAGAATAGCGTTGATACTTACTATTGTTGGTGCTCTTAATTGGGGATTAGTAGGTATATTTGATTTCAATTTAGTAACTTTTGCCTTTGGAGAAGGAAGTGTCTTAACTAGAATTGTATATATCTTAATAGCGTTCTGTGGTATTGTAAATATTGGTATACTTATTAATGGTTTAGAACGGATGGATTAAAAGATATTTGGAACAAATATCTTTTTTTGTGCTATAATGGACATATAGTAGTACGATTTAAAGTGAGGTTCGGAGGACAAGATGACAGTAGATACGGTTTTAGAACGAATATATGGTATTAAAAAAGCTCTTTCTCGTGAAGAGCTTTATGAAGTGTGTGAAATTACAAGTGATGAAGATAAATCTTTAATTGATCAAATATTAGAAAAAGAAGTAAAAAGTTATAATTTAATAGTTGATAAGGATAAATATATACCAATTAGTAGAACTAAATATAAAAAGGGTACTTTTGATGGTTATAAACAGGGTGGAGGAAAGGTAACAGTAATTACTTCTTATATTGATGATGAAGACAAATTAAATACTTCTAAAGAATCATATATTATTAAGAATAGTAACAGTAAAGAAGCTATTGATGGTGATGAAGTATTAATTGAGCCAATAGATAAAGATAATTATCGAATTAAAGAAATAATCAGCAGAAAAGTAAAGACTGTTTTGGGAGAGGTTTTCCTTGAAAATGGCGAATACTTTATTAAGTCCAATGATAAGAGAAAACAAAGTTTCAAGGTTCTTTTAGATGAGGAAGAAATAGTTGGTTCAAAAGTAATCGTATCGCTTGAAGATAAACTTAACGAAGGTCTATTCTTAGGCAAAGTAAAAAGGGTAATTGGTAGTAGGAATAGTGCTGAAAAAGAGTTTATAGAATTAGCTTATAATTTGGGAATTGAACCTTTCTTTAGTGATGAAGCATTAGAAGAATTAGAGTTTATTCCTAATCAAGTGAGTAGTAGCGATAAAGAGAAAGTTTTAGATCTAACTGATTTAAAGGCTTTTACGATTGACGGTAAAGATACTAAGGATATGGATGATGCTGTTTCTATTAGGGAGTTAGATAACGGTAATTTCTTATTGGGTGTTCATATTGCTAATCCGACATATTATATTGAGGAAGGATCTTATTTGGATCAAGAAGCCATCTTAAGGGGGACTAGCGTTTATGCTTTTAATCAAGTAATTCCAATGTTACCACCTAAGATTTCTAATGGTATTTGTTCTTTAAATCCTGATGTTGAACGATTATGTTTATCTAGTTTAATGGAAATAGATAAAGAAGGAAAGGTGCTAAACTTTAGTATTAATGAAGCAGTTATTAAGTCTCGTAAAAAGATGAATTATGATGATGTCAATAGTGTTTTAGAAGGGCATGAAGTTCCTGATGGTTATGAAGACTTTGTTAGAGAGTTAAGAAGTTTATATAAGCTTGCACTTATTCTTAAGAAAAGATGCCTTAAGGAAGGTATGATTAATATTGATATGGCTGAACCATCATTTTATAAAGAGAATGGCAAAATAGAGTATAAAGTAAAAAGACAAAAAGCTGCTGAAGATATGATAGAATTTTTAATGGTAACCGCTAATGAACAAGTTGCTAGGTACATGAAAAGTAAAAATATAACTGTTATAAATCGTATTCATGAAGCTCCTAACGGTGATAAAATCCGTAATTATGTCAATTATTTGAAGAATTTTGGTATTAGCTATAACCAACCTTTTATAATGGAACCTGAATATTTTCAAGAATTAGTTGAGAGGGTTAATGCAAAAGGTGATCTTAAAGATATTGTTTTAACAGAGTTTGTTAGAAGTCTAAAAAGAGCTTGTTATTCAGTTGATGATTTAGGACATTTTGCTTTAGGAAAATCTGATTATGTGCATTTTACTTCGCCAATTAGAAGGGGACCTGATTATATATTACATCGTCAGATTAGAGAATTAGTTTTATCGAAGAGAAACAGCGTTGAGAATCGAAAAAAATGGGCTTTAGAATTACCTTCTTTAGCAGAAAGGTTTTCTAAAGCGGAGCAAAAAGCTGCTGAACTAGAGCGTATAGCTGCAAAACGACAGGCTTGTTACTATATGAGAAGACATGTTGGTGATGAGTATAAAGGAATTATTACTTCTTTAGAATATGGTTATATGAATGTTGAATTAGAAAACTTAATTGAGGGAAGAATAAAGTATGAAGATTTAGATAGCCACTATGTATTTAATGAGAAGGATCAAAAGCTATTTACTAGTTCTGATCGCTATATGATAGGAGATAAACTAGATGTGATTGTTAAAGATAGTGAAAAAGCCGAAGATTTTAATATTTATTTTGATATTAATAAAAAAATAGGGTATAATGATAAAGGAACAGATAAACAAAAAGTTAAACAAAAATTACAAAAGTATTATAAATAATACTTTTATGCCGACTTAGCTCAACTGGTAGAGCAATGCCCTCGTAACGCATAGGTTAGTAGTTCAAGTCTACTAGTCGGCACCATAAGAAAAGAAAAGCATTTGAAATAAATGCTTTTTTTAGGTTGTCATAATTCAATTTAGATGTTATTATATATATAAGGATAGAGGTGGCTAGATGAGTGCTATAATAGTTTTCTTTCGAGATGTTTTAAGCGGATCTTTATATACTATAACAACGGTTATTAGTAGTATTTTAATATGCGCTTGTTTTGGCTATTTAATTGATAAAAAGCAAAAGAAAATAGCTCATGATAGTCAATTTGCTCAGGCTCCACAAACTCCTGATGGTCTTGATTATAGAGATAGATTTAGACCAATGTCTCATACAGCTCAAGGCCAAAACACACCTCAGAGAGCTAACGATAGAGAAGTAGCTGGAGCAGTAGCTCCACCAGAGCCAGAAATTAAGCAATCAACGGTTGTTTTTAAGGATGAAGTAAAACCAATGGAAGTAGAGGAAAAGGTTGATACAGCTGCTTATGAAAAACCAGAGCCAGAAAAAGAAGAACCAACTACTCCTAAAGTTCAAGCTCCAATCCCTATTGGTGAAAAAATTCAAAGTAATCCATTACCAATTGAGGAACCTTTGGCTCCTAATAATGTAGAGGAAGTTTCTAATCCAATTCCGATGATTAAGTAGCTTTACTAATCATCTAATTTTAGATATACTATTTATATAAAGGAGAGCGAAAATGTTAACAGTTACAGATATTATAACAATTATTAAAAAGATTATAGACATTTCTCTTGTTTGGTTAATTTTTTACTTTATTTTAAAGAATATTCGCAACAATGTTAAATTAACTTTATTATTTAAGGGAATTGCTTTTATTGTGGTTTTAAAAATAATAAGTGATCTTTTAGGTTTCACTACTTTAGGTGTCTTACTTAATTATGTAGTTTCTTGGGGACCACTTGTTTTAATCATAATCTTCCAACCAGAAATTAGAAATATTTTGGAACAATTAGGAAGAAATCGACTTTTAGGAAGGCATAAAATTCTATCAGTTGATGAGAGAGAACATTTAGTATATGAAATAGTTAATGCTTTAGATTACTTAAGAAAGAATAAAATAGGGGCATTAATAGTTCTTGAAAAAGATATTAGTTTAGGAAATTATATTGATAAAGCAAAGAAATTATACGCTGATATATCTAGTGATTTATTGATTGCTATCTTTTATGAAGGAAACCCACTTCATGATGGTGGAGTTATAATCCAAGGTGATACAGTTGTCTGTGCAGGAGCTGTTTTCCCTACTAGCGGAAGTACTAGAATCAGTAGTAGATTAGGAACAAGACATCGTGCAGCTTTAGGTCTTTCTGAAGAGACTGATGCTTTATGCTTGGTTGTTTCTGAAGAAACAGGTCGTTTATCAATCGCACACAAAGGAGAGTTATATCATAACTTATCAATTGATGACGTTAGAATTATGTTAATTGATGAACTTAAACCAAAACAAGATGTTGAGTTCGATGATGAAATAGAAGAGGAAGATACTTATGAAGATACTATTTAGACTTTTAGGAAAATTAATAATTCATATAGGATCATTCTTTGATAAGTGGTTAATAACACCTATTACGAAGTTGTTTTTAGGTATTGGGCACTTACTTAAGAGAAATACTAAGGGATTAGATCGTTTTATTGGGAAGAAGTCCACTTTGATAGTTATTTCCCTTATTTTGGCTGTTAGTGCTTTTTGGATAATTGATCGGGAGTCTAACGTATTAATTGATCAATATGCGGAAGTACTTTATAAACAACCAGTTCATGCGACTTATAATGAAGAACTATATGTAGTAGAAGGATTACCAAAGACAGTTGATATTACTTTGGTAGGTCAAAAAAGACATATTTTCTTGGCTAAACAGTCTCCATCTACAGGAGTAACAGTTGATTTAACTGGATTAAAGCCAGGTAATCATAAAGTAACGTTGAAGTATTCTCAAAGAATAGCATCTCTTGATTATAAATTGGAGCCATCAGAAGTAACAGTTACTATATATGAAAAAGTTAGTGAGACTAGAACCTTGGATGTTGATATCCTACATAAAGATAACTTAGATAGTAAACTTTATATAGCTGATATTGACCTTGATCGGACTAATGTAATTATTAAGGGTGCTAAATATAAGATTAAGAAAGTTGCTACAGTAAAAGCATTAGTTGATGTAGATGACTTTGTTAATCCAACAGCAGGTACAATGGACTTTAAGGATGTTCCTTTAGTAGCGTATGATAGTAAAGGTAAGAAAGTAAATGTTGAGATTGTACCAAAGACAGTTGATGCTAAGGTTAAGATCACATCACCAAGTAAAGAAATTCCAATTGAGATAATTCCAAAAGGACATTTAGCCTTTGGTAAATCAATTAGTTCTTTAACGGCTGATATTAATACTGTAAAAGTATATGGTGAACAAGCAGTTATTGATAAGATTGAAAAACTACCAGTTAAGATTAATGTTAAGAACTTGGAGGAAGATAAGACCTTTACAGTTACTTTAGAGAAACCAGCAGGTATAACTGATATTAGTGTAACGACAATTAAGGTATATGTTAAAGTTGCTGATTCAGATACTAAGGACTTTAAGGATATTCCAATAGCGACAGAGAACTTGAATAGTCGTTATAAAGTTCAAGCATTGTCCGAAGCTGATAGTAAGACAACAGTAGTAGTTAAGGGTAGTAAAGATTTACTAAATGATTTAGATTCTACTACAATTAAAGCTTATGTTGATCTTAAGAACTATGGTATTGGTGAACACGAAGTAGATGTAAAAGTTTCAGGTGAGGACTTAAGACTTACATATACACCAAAGACCAAGAGAATAAAGGTCAGAATAACACAGAAATAGTTTACACACTATTTCTTTTTTTTGGCTAACTAATTATGAAATCATGCTATAATTTAGAAAAGGAGATGTAATCATGGATAAAGCTGGTGAAGAGAGAATACAGGCAATTGACATGCGGATTCAAAACCTTAGAGAGCAACAATCAATGTGGGCCCGTGCCGGTGGTGGTGGTATGGCCATGAAAGCTCTTGGAGAGATTGCTGACTTAGAAATGGAAAAGAATGACATAATAAACGGTACTAATAATTTGGGTATAACACAAAAGGAACGGGAAATTGAAAGATTAAAAATTATGCGTAACGAAGCTACGCTTTTAAAGAAATTTAGTTATAATAAGCAAATCAATCAAAAGAATATTGAATTACAAGAGATGGTTAAAGAGAATCCAACACCAACTGCGGCTATTGAAGAAAAGGAGAAATAGGAAAACTATTTCTTTTTTGTAAAATATGCTATAATTTAAGTGAGGAGATGTAATTATGGATAACAAGGATCAAAGAATAGCAGAAATTGATGAGAGAATACATGATTTGCGGGAACATGGTTCAATGTGGGCTAAAGCTGGTGGAGTAGGTGGTCGTATGGCTGCACAAGCTTACGGAGAAATCAAAGATCTAGAAATGGAAAAAGACGACCTAATAAATGGTACAAACAACTTAGGAATCAAACGAAAAGAGGAAGAAATTAGACAGTTAAAAGCTCTTCGTAAGGAAGCAAATTTTCTAAAGAGGATGAAATATAACAAACAAATTACACAACAAGAAGCAGAACTAGAGGCAATGATTAATACTAATCCTGGACCTAGTGAGAGTATAGAAGCAAAAACGAAATAGTATTATCCTATTTCGTTTTTAATATCTAAAAAGACAAAAAATAGGTCTTTTTTTTTAGGTAAAATTTTGCTATACTTAATAATAGAGAGAGTCATTTAAGATAGGAGGGTTCTGTATGATTGAAAACGATGATTTAATTGAAGAAGAAAATGAATTTGAAGAATATCCTGAAGAATTAGTTGAGGAATTATTAGAGACGATCAAAAAAGAAAAAAATATTTCTGAAGTGTCCGCAGCTTTAGGGTTGAGTGATTTCGAAGTTTTAGGATTGGTTCATGATTTATTAAGTGACGGAAAAAACATAATTGTTAAACCATATGATGATGGATTTCACTTACTTAATCAAGGCGATATGGTAGATACTGGTGTCAGTAAGTATTCGTTTGAAACTGATGATTCCAATGAATTTAAGTTCGTAGCTATATCTGATACTAGATTAGGTTCTAAATCACAACAATTAGCTATTTTAAATGATATATATCGCAAAGCTAATGATATGGGAATTAAAAATGTAATTCTTTGTGGTAATATTTCAGCCGGATTAAAGCCAATGATTGATATTGAATCTAATTTCATTGATGATTCACAAGCTCAAGTAGATTATATTGTTAGTAATTATCCTAGATATGAGGGAATAACTACTTATTTTATATCTGGTAAATTAGATGATAAACATATTCAAGCTAATAATATTAATATTGGTAAGAGAATTTCTGATGCTAGGGATGATATGGTTTATCTTGGTGAAGATATTTGTGATATTAGTATTGATAGAGTTAAGATGCAGGTTATAAACTCTAAGCTTACTAAAACTTATACAGCTTCTTATCGTACTCAACAGACAGTAGATGCCTATCGTAGTGAAGACAAACCAGATATATTACTATATGGTGGTTTATTACAAATGGAGAAGTATGAGTACCGAGATGTTAATTGTATTGCCGTACCTAGTGTTTGTGCTACTGACAATGAAATGAAATCAAAAAGATATGCTAATACTATTGGTGCATGGTATGTAACGGTTAAAACCGATGAGAAGGGATTACTTTCGCACATAACAGCAATGGATTCACCATATTATGTAAGTAATAAAAAGGATTTTGCTGGAACTAGTGTCAGCATTAATACTAAATCAAAAATGGCACCTCAATTTGATAGTGCTAGTATTGAAGCAGCACTAAAGTCACATAAATATGTCCGTAATGACATGTCTATAGATGCTTATATGCAAAAGTTCCATATCAGTTATAAAGAATTACAGGGATTGCTTTATATTTGGGAGATGTGTGGTAAAAAAGTAGATATTGTTCCTAATGGTAAAGATATGGTCTTTAAAAAGAATGTTGTTAAGAAATCTTCCTATAATAAGAAGGGACTTGAGGATTTAATCGAGAAAGAAATTTTAGTTGTTTCTGATACTCATTTCGGTAATATTCATAATCAAGTTCATCTTCTAAATGAATTATATCAGGAAGCTTATAACAGGGGAATTACTGATGTTCTTCATGTTGGAGATTTAACTGATGGTAATTATCCTAATAGACCAGAGAATCCTCGTCAACAGTTCTTACATGGTTTTGACGAACAAGTAGGATATGCTGTTGATATGTATCCAGAAATTGATGGGATGACAACTCATTATATTTTAGGAAGTCATGATGAAACCCACTATAAGAATGGTCAAGCGACAGTGGATTTTTGGATTAATAAGTGTCGTAAAGATATGGATTTTTTAGGACAAGATACAGGTGAAATTAAATTAGATAGAGTGAAGTACGTTTTGGATCATCCAGGAGGCGGTTCAGCTCAATCACTATCTTATAAACCACAAAAACGTATTGAAATTTTAGAATCTCATAATAAACCTAAAGTATTATTGATAGGTCACTATCATAAGAGTTATCACTTTGTTTATCGAAATGTTCAATGTGTTGAAGTGCCAGCACTATGTTCAAAAACCCAATTTCAACAGAAACAAGGTTTATTGAACGCTGTTGGAGGATACTTCATAAAGACTTATTCTGATAAGAGAGGAAATGTTCAATACTTTGAACCAGAAGAGATTCTTTATGGACCAAAGGACTTCTGGGATGAAGCTGGTAAAGATAAAGGAAAAGTTAAAAAATTAAAAATTGATCATGGCATTTATTAAGGATGAATAAATTCATCCTTTTTTAATGCCTATTTTTGTCATATTGATAAGAATTTTTAATATAATTTATTAGAAAATAAGAGGTGAATATATTGAGAAAAAAATTATTTGGGATATTTATCATCCTTCTATTATTTACTTTAACTGGGTGTGGGAAATATACGCCTGGTAAAATAACTAGAGATTTGGAGAAGAAAATTGGTAATTTAAAGGCTTATCGTCTATCGGGTGTTTTAGAAATTACTAATAATGACGATGTCTATAATTATGATGTTGATGTATCATATAAGACAAACGATAAATATAAAGTAGTTCTTAAAAACAAAGCTAACAAACACGAACAAATTATTCTTAAAAATGATGATGGCGTTTATGTTCTTACTCCAGCTCTGAATAAGAGTTTTAAATTTCAAAGTGATTGGCCTTATAATACATCACAAATATATTTATTAGAAGCTATTCTAGACGATATTAAAGGGGATAAGAAAAAGAAGTTATTTAAAGAAAAGAAGCAATATGTCCTACAGACTAAAGTTAACTACACAAACAATAAAAAGTTAGTTAAACAGAATATCTTTTTAGATAAACATTTAAACATTAAAAAAATTGATGTTTTTGATAAAAACGAGGTTCCTTTAATGCAGATGACATTTAAAAGAATAGATTATAGTCCTACTTTTAAAGACAGCTATTTTAAGTTACCAAAGGCTTTTAATACTAAAAAAGCGAAGACTACTTCTAAAATAGAAGACGTTATCTATCCACTAGTAATACCTGCAAATACTAAACTAGTAAGTGAAGAGAAAATCGATAAAACTAATGGTGAAAGAGTTCTAATGACTTTTGAGGGAGACAAACCATTTTTATTAGTTGAAGAAACTGCTAATGTAGAAGATGAATTAACAGTTATTCCTACTTATGGCGAACCTTATATGTTTGCTGATACTATTGGAGTTATGGCTGATAACTCCTTAACTTGGAATTCATCAGGAATGGAATACTATTTAGTAAGTGATGTTATGGGTAAGGAAGAACTATTAGAAATTGCCAAATCAATTAATGTTATCCCAACAATGAAATAAACTTTGTTTAAAACAAAGTTTTTTTGTGATATAATTTAATTGGGTGGTTTTATGAGTAAGAAAGATGTTAATGAAAAATTCGACATGAAAAAGGCAGTTAAAATGCTAGTAGTAATACTTATTATACTAGCTCTATTCTATGGGTTATCGCTTTTGATTACTAAAAGTCCATCACCACAGGTAGAGAAAAAAGGTAGTGCAGAGATTCAAAATAGAGAAATTTTACTAGGTAGTTCTTTTAATCGAAAGGATAATGAGTATTTGGTAGTATTCTATAATAAAAAAGTTAATACTAGTTTAACTGAAGCGATAGTTAATTATCGAACTAAGGATAAGCATTTACCTACTTATGAAGTTGATATGGGTAATGGTATGAATGCTTCCCATAAGTCAGATGTTTCTAACGAGTATGCTGAAAGTGTAGAAGAATTACAAATTAATGGTACAACTTTAATTAAGTTTAGTAAGGGTAAAATTGTTGAATATGTTGAAGGCGATAGTGAAGTAACTGAATATCTAAAATAATGTCAAGTAAGCACAATTAAATTGTGCTTTTTATTTGAGTTAAAAGGTATAAAATGATATGATTATATTTAGGGTAGATGATATATGAAGAAATTAAAAATAGCTAATAAAATATTTGATATAGTTTTCTTCATCTTTCTTGGATTGTGTTTAATAGTAGCTATTATTCCTTTTGTTTTAAGAGTACACTTGTATACAATTGCTAGTAATTCGATGGAACCAAAGATGAGTGTAGGGGATTTAGTGGTTACTAAGAAGGTAGAATTGGAAGATTTAAAAAAACAGGATATAATTGCTTATAGAAGAGATGATATAGTGGTTACTCATCGAATAATAGGCATTAATGAAAAAAATAATACTTTAATTACAAAAGGTGACAATAATGTTTATGCTGATAGTGGAGAAATAATTGAAAGCCAAGTATTGGGAAAAGTAATTCTTAATATACCTTTTATTGGTTATATATATTCTTTTATTCGAATATATAGTTTATGGATTTGTATATTTATTCTAGTATTTGGTTGTGTGTTAAATTACTTAAATACTAAGGCTAATAAGAAAAACGAGGTGAAAAAATGGAAAAAGAAAAAATCCGGGAAGTAATAGTTGAGAAAAAGGTTGGTTTTTCTACTTTAGAAGTAATAATTATAATTATTGTTTCTATAGCTTTTGGAGCTATTCTAGGTAGTGTTATAAGCTATCGTGGAGATGTAAAAGAACTTGAATTTGACTATGGTGATTTAGGTGAAGTTGTTCGTACATATAAGAACTTAACTAATGATTATTATGAAAAAGTTGATAAAGAGAAGCTTACTAATGGTGCTATTAAAGGGATGGTTGAGTCTTTAAATGACCCATATACTGTTTATATAGACAACGAGAAGGCTAAAGTGTTTAATCAACGTGTTAATGGTGAATACTATGGTATTGGTGCTGTTGTTGGTAAAGTAGATAAAAAGATTGTTATTGTAGGGGTTATTAAGAAATCACCTGCTGATGAAGCAGGATTAAAGCCTGGAGATGAACTCCTTAGAATAGATGATACAGTAATTACAGAAAAAATGGATACTACAGAAGTAATAAATCTAATAAAAAGCGATACTAAAGTAAAGACATCTATAAAAGTAAAACGGGATGGTGAAGAGAAGGAAATTATTGTTGAAAAAACCAAAATAGATATTCCTTCAGCAGGTAGTGAAACTATTGATAAAGATGGAAAGAAAATAGGGTATTTAGATCTATCTATTTTTGCGGCTAATACCTATGAACAATTTAAAAAAGAATTAGGCAATTTAGAAAAAAAAGGAATAACTGATTTAGTTATTGATGTAAGAAACAATCCAGGAGGACATCTAGATCAAGTTTCTAAAATACTTTCTACTTTTATCCCTAAGGGAGATGTGATTTACCAAATAAAAGCTAAGGGTAAGAAAAATAAAGCATTTTCTAATAATAAGAAAGCTAAAGACTACAAAATAGTTGTATTAGTAAATGGGGATAGTGCTTCAGCTTCAGAGATACTAGCTGCTGGATTAAAGGAAAGTGCTAATGCTAAAATAGTGGGTACAAAAACATATGGAAAAGGAACTGTTCAAAAAGCTTATTCATTAGCTTCAGGAGCAATAGTTAAATATACTTATGAAGAATGGTTAACTCCTAAAGGAAAATCTATCAATAAAGAAGGAATCACTCCAGATGTATCTATAGAATTAGATAAAGATTATTATAAAGATCCTACTATGGAAAAAGATAATCAATTACAAAAAGCTTTAGAAATACTAAAATAAAAATGTAACAATATGTTACATTTTTTAAGTTAATATACAATTAACTACTAATTGTTTACCTTTGTTTTTACTACAAGTAGTTAATACCAGTTGTTTATCCTTTCCTTTGCTGACATGGATATAGCCATCTTTTTTCTCTTCGTATATAGTAGAAACTATGTATTTATATTCTTTGTTTTTATAGAAAAAACTAACTTTATCACCTTTATTAAGCTTATCTAGATTGTTAAAATAAGCTATTTTACCTACTCCTGAGTGTGCAGCAATAAATATTATACTATTATCTTTATCAGGGAGAATTGATCCTTTTAAAATAGATATATTTTGGTCAACGTTATTTTTGGGATTAGATAAGGGATATATTGGATGATCAATACCTATTTTATCTATTTTAATGGTCGCTAGAACATCACTAGTAGCATAGGCGGTTTTTAGCTTGTTCTTTTTTGTAATTACAGTAGAATGATCTTGGTTCGCATTATAGATAAATATACAGCAAATACTATAGACGAAGATAATAAGAAAGATATTAATTAAGTTTTTCCACATAGAGATTTGCTATCAACATCAATAAAAACAGCAAAAGAATTAAATGTAAGAAATAATTATTAGTAGATTCAGTATCTGGTACTTGTATCTCATAGTCAAAAAGATCAAATTCTAGTTTGTCGGTATCTTTATCACTTATTACTACTTTAAAATCTTTAACTTTATGATAACCATCTTTAGTAGATGTTTGTTTAAAGGTATAGGTACCATATGATAATATTAATTCAGCTTTACCTTCTTCATCTGTAGTGATAGTTCTAATTAGTTTATTATTACTATCATAAATAGCAAAAGTAGCTTTACCCTCAGATTTAAAATTATTAGTAGAGCCATACTTTTTATTAATAGTTACTTTTTTCTTAATAATTTCATTTTCTAGGGTTAGAGTAATATTGTTATTCTCCTTATCAATAGTGAAATCATATGTATTGGGGTCTAGTTTATAGCCAGTTCCAGCTTCTTTTTCTTTTAGATAGTATTTACCAAAGACTAAGTTATCGTAGCTAATAGTACAATTTTCATCTATTTCTAAGGTATCTATTAAGTTCATTTCACTATCATATAGTTCATAGGTGGTTCCTTTTAGAATGCCTTCACCACTAGGAGTAGTATTTTTAGTGTCATGGTCTATTTTATTAATAGTAAGATTAGTTTTAATAACATTAATCGTTAAATTACTAGTAATGGTTTCTTCATAACCAGCAGTCATCAATTTCTGACTTGAGGCATTATAGTAGAATAATGGCGGATTATTTGAAGTAGTATCATTACGGGTTAGAGAGATTGTATATTTACCTTCTTTAAGATCAGAAATTGTTAGTTTGTTACCAGAAATAGTAGCACTCTTAGTATTAGTTTTATAGTCCTTTAAAACACCATTGGTATCGGTAAGTTCTACTTTTTCTCCTTCGACTATATCAATAGAAGATCCATTAAAACTAGGCTTGGTATAATATGCCTTAATATAATTATTAATTTCGTTTATTTCACCAAGATAAGGTTTAATAGTATTCCCATTTAAAGTGTCAGTAAATTCAAAGTTAGCACTTGGTTCCAATTCTTTCCAAATCATATATTGTGTTACTGCATACCATTTAGGAGTAGTATGGGCCTTATAATTATAGCCGAAATGAGCAATCTGGGTGATTCTTTTCCATTTAGCACTACTAATAGTACTAGGGTTTATTTGACCTTCATATGTGACAGCTTCATTTATTTTGACAAAAGGCTCTAAACAGTAAGCATGCATATTATCGCTTCTTCTTCTGAAGAAACGAGCCTTTTGGTAGTATGTGGTATCGCCTCCTTTATATCTAATATAGACACCATCAACATATTCAGCTTCATAAAACTGGGCACTATCAGCTTTAACTGTTAAGATATTTAGAAAATTAAAGCCTATTATTAGTGCCAATGCCAAGATTATTTTTGAATGCATAGTTTTCCTCCTTTCTCTTAACGCGGAATAGGCTAACACTAAAAAAAGTATCTAGCAAATGGCACTTTTGTTTAATTTAATGAAGGAAGGCTTGGTTTTTTATTAAAAGATAGAGGAAAACTACAAAAGGATTAAAAAAGAGCATTCAAAAAACAACTTCTAAAGTTTTATTAAAGAAAATATGGTATAATGTAAGAACGAGGTGGATAGTATGAAGAAAATTACGGAAATAGCTGATAAATTAGGGGTAAAAGAATTAGAATTATATGGTGATAATAAAGCTAAAATAAAGGATAAACCTAGTAATAGAAAAGCTAAATTAATTTTAGTAACGGCCACTAATCCAACTAAATATGGAGAAGGAAAGACTACTATTAGTATTTCTTTAGCTGATGCTTTAAACAAAATAGGTAAAAATACTGTTTTGGCACTTAGAGAGCCCTCTATGGGACCTGTTTTTGGGATTAAAGGAGGAGCTACTGGTGGTGGTAAAGCTAAAGTAGAACCAGAAGATGAAATTAATCTTCATTTTACTGGAGATTTTCATGCTATTACTAGTGCTAATGATTTGTTATGTGCCGCTATTGATAATCATATTTACTTTGGTAATGAATTAAAGATTAAGAAAGTCATCTTCAAGAGATGTCTAGATGTTAATGATCGTGCTCTTAGAGAAGGCTTTAATATAACCGCTGCTAGTGAAATAATGGCCCTTTTCTGCTTAGCTAAAGATATGGATGATTTAAAAGAAAAACTAGGTAATATTGTCATTGGTTATAATGAGGATGATGAATTTATCTATGCCAAAGATTTAGGAGTAGTTGGTTCAATGGCTGCTTTATTGAAAGATGCTATTAAACCTAATTTAGTTCAAACTTTAGAAGAAACACCAACTTTAATTCATGGAGGACCTTTTGCTAATATAGCTCATGGTTGTAATAGTGTTATTGCTACTAATTTAGCTCTATCTTTAGGTGATTATGTAGTAACTGAAGCAGGGTTTGGTGCTGATTTAGGAGCCGAAAAGTTCTTCGATATTAAATGCCGTTTAAATGATTATAAACCTGATGCTGTTGTCTTAGTCACAACTATTAGAGCTCTTAAATATAATGGCGAAGAAGACTTGAAAAAAGGAATTGTTAATCTAGAGGCACATATTGATAACATATCAAAATATACTAAGAACTTAGTAGTATGCTTAAATAGGTTTGATGATGACACTGATGAAGAAGTTTCTTTTGTTGAAAATTTTGTTAAAGAAAAAGAAATAGAATTTACTACTTCAACTGGTTTCTTAGATGGTAGTGATGGTTCTATTTCTCTTGCGGAAAAAGTAGTTAATTTAACTGAAAAAGAAAATGACTTTAAACTTCTTTATGAAGATGATCTATCCCTTAAAGATAAGATAAGCGCTATTGCGAAAGAAATATATCATGCTAAAGAAGTAGTATATACTGATGAAGCTAATGCTGAAATAGAAAAATTGGATAAAACTGAAGTAAGAAACTATCCTGTCTGTATTGCTAAAACTCAGTATTCTATATCAGATGATCCAAAGAAGTTAGGTTATCCTAAAGATACAACTTTGACTATTAAGGGTGTAGAACTTTATAATGGTGCTGGATTCTTAACAGTACTTTCAGGAAGTATAATTAAAATGCCTGGTTTAGCTCGCCACTCCAATTATGAGAATATTGATGTTGAAGGGGACAAAATAACAGGAATAATATAAGCACATAAGTGCTTTTTTTCTTGTCTTTAATTTTGATATAATGCATATCATTAATTAGAGGTGAAAAATGACATATACAGTTAAAAGTGGTGATACTTTGTATGGTATTAGTAATCAGTTTGGTATTTCTGCTATTGATCTATATAATTATAATAATTTAACTACGACTAATATTCTGCCGGGACAAGTATTGAAAATACCTAGTAATAGTGGGACTAATCCAGGGGGCTTATTTACTTATACTGTTGTGAAGGGTGATAGTTTATATAATATTGCTAGAAGATACGAAACAACTGTTGATGAAATAATGAAACTTAATCATTTAACCAGCATTAATCTATCTATTGGTCAAAAACTACAAATACCGGAGACAGGAGAAGAAGTAACAGTACCGCCTAGTTATGAAAGTTATACTGTTAAAAAAGGTGATACTTTGTATAGTATAGCTAAAAAGTATAATCTTAGTGTTGATATTTTATTAAAAGATAATAATTTAAATAGTCCTAATCTTTCAGTTGGACAAGTACTTAAAATAAGAACAGGAACTACTACTATTCTAGAGTGCTTTGGAGAAGATACGAAAGTAGATGATTCCATTATTTATACGGTTAAAAAGGGTGATAGTTTATGGAGTATAGCTAAAAAGTATAATACTTCAGTAAATACTATTAAAAGTAAGAATAATCTTACTAGTAATAATTTATCTATTGGTCAAAAATTAAAAATATAGGGGGGTTTATATGATTATCGATATTAACGATGAAAAGTTGGAAAGTGATATTTCTTTTCAAAAGTATTTAGAAGATAATCCAGGTACTGGTTATTTAAAAGTCAGGGCTTCATCGGCTAGTGAAGCTATGCCGATTGAGGGTGTTGAAGTTATTGTTAGTAAGAAAATAGGGGATAATACCATAGTTTTTTATGACGGAAAGACTGATGCTAGTGGTATGATTAATGGAATTAAATTACCAACACCTAAGAGAATTGCTAACAATTTAGAAGTTCCTAATTTTTCTACTTATAATCTAAGGGCAGTTTATCCCGATGATTCTTATGATCAAAACTATGAAATATCACTATGTTGTTCTATAACTATAGTTCAATATATTAATATTACACCAAAAGTAAATATGGAGGGGAACAATGGCAGTTAGATATCCAGTAGTACCAAATAACATCATCGTCCACTTGGGAAAGCCAAGTGAGGCTGCTAAAGATGTCAGTGTACCTTTCCCTGAATATATTAAAAATGTTGCCTCTAGTGAAATATATCCTACTTGGCCCGAGGCTTCTTTAAGAGCTAATATTTTAGTAATTGTCTCTTTTGCCTTAAATAGAATATATAATGAATGGTATCGCTCTAAAGGTTATAACTTTGATATTACTAATTCTCCAGCCTATGATCAAACTTTTATTTATAATCGTCAAATATATGAGAATATTGGTAATTTAGTTGATGATATATTTAATGATTATGTCTTTAAAGAAGGACAAGTACAACCTCTATTTACTAAGTACTGTGATGGCAGAAAAACTACTTGTAATGGATTATCTCAATGGGGAACAGTAACTCTTGCCAATCAAGGTAAGAGTCCATCTCAAATAATAAAATACTATTATGGTAATGATGCTTTAATAAAGTATGATGCTAAAGTAGGGGATAATACTATAGGATTTCCTGGTTATACAGTGAAACTAGGGAGTGTTGGGAACCCCGTAAGGGCTATTCAGAGAGATTTAAATAGGATACGAATAAATTATCCGGCTATACCAGAAATAACTGAATCTCAAGGAATTTATGAAAAAGAAACCGAAGCTGCAGTTAAAAAGTTCCAAGAAATTTTTGCTTTACCTATAACTGGTAACGTTGATAAAGGAACTTGGTATAAGATAAAGTACATTTATACTAGTGTTAAAAAACTATCTGATTTGTATTCTGAAGGATTGAGTAAAGAAGAAGCAACTTTTGAGTATAAAGATGAATTAAAATATGGCGATACTGGAATAGAAATTGAGTTTCTGCACTATTATTTAGATGCTATTGCTTTTTTAGATCCAGATATTCCTTATTTAAAGACAAATTCAGTTTTTAATGATAGTACTAAAGAAATGGTTATGGCCTTTCAAAGAAAGTATAATCTACCAGTAACAGGTATAGTTACTTATACTGATTGGAAAGCTTTAATTGATATTTATGACAAGATTTTAAAAGCTTATCCTAGTGAATATGCTTTATATGTAGAAGAGTTATATCCAGATTATTTTTTAGGTAAAGGAATGAATAATGATGATGTTAAAAGATACCAGAATTTTCTATATAAGATATGCATTAAGAAGAAATCAATCCCAGGAGTTAAAGTAACTGGAGAGTTTGATGATCTAACTGAACGTTCAGTTAAAAAGTTACAAAAAGATTTTGGTTTAGAAGAAAATGGTTTAGTAGGACCACTTACTTGGAAAAGAACTGTTGAACTTTCTAAGGAATAAAAAACACTAACTATTGTTAGTGTTTTGGTTTTTTAATGATTTTTTGAACTTCGTCATTGACTATTTTGTTAGTCATTAATTCATTGAGTTCTGTGGCGTCTTCAATACATTCTGCAAAGGAAATAGTCCATTCTCCAGGAACATATTTATCAACAAAAGGATCTAAGTCAGAACTACCACTTTTATATTCTAGTACTTTCTCATCATCATAGAAGATATTGTAGTAATAATCAGTATCAGATTTATAGTAATTTTCATTATTTTCTTCCTTCTCATCAATAGAAAAGCCTTTCTTTTCTAAAAAAGTATCCATAATTAAGCGAGCATTTTCATCTTCCTTGGAATTGACATATGTATCTAAGAAGGGTTGTAGCGCTTTAAGCTGTTCTGTTTTTTCTTCCTTAATTACCTTATCCATTTCCCTTATTTTTTTGACAAGAGGGATTTGCAGATGAATTAGTTTCAATAGTTGTGGCCAATGTCCATTTTCAGCATAGTAGTTTTCAGTATTAAAGTTATAGCTTAATAGATGCCTCCCATTTTTAGAAACATAAATACTATTAGTACTTAAATAGTAAATGATACTAAACTCATCATCTTCATACAAGTTGGCATAATGATTATGCCCAAAATGACCATCAGTATATAGTGGTGTACCAAGTTCATTTGCTATCTCAGCAGAAATTTTTATTATTTTGTTTTTATTCATATATTGTTTCCTTTCTATACCTATATATTAATTCTCTACCCTAAAAAAGTCAACGAAAAAGCAGCTTAACGCTGCTTAAATTCAAATGGCAGGGGATGAGAGAATCGAACTCCCAACAGTGGTTTTGGAGACCATTATTATACCATTTAACTAATCCCCTATGGCTGTAATTATAGCATATAAATAAAAAAAGTACAACATTTGTACTTTTAATCTTAATATCTTTCTAAGCTATGGAAAACAGTACCTTCGCTATAATCATCAGGGTCTTTACTTTTTTCGTTCCATATGAGATTAATACTTACAGCTCCATTCTTTTTTTGATCGTATGGATCGTAAGCATTTGTTGTATTATTGGAGTTATATCCGAACAAAACTATTGCATGTGTTCCACTGTTTTTTACAAACTTACCTTTTCCCATAGCGGCATAGATGATTTTTCCTTCCTTTAAAGCATTTATTAATTCAGTTTTGTTTTTAAGAGCAGTTCTTTTAACATCATAGCGATTGGCAACATGAATTATTCCACCACCACTGGTACCTGCAAGTCTTTTGTTAAAATCATTTGTGTATTTCCAAAGGTAATCAGCTACATTGGTAGGTAGAATACTCTTGTTTAATATTCCGCTTAGGGCCATCGCCATAGCTGTAGGGCCACATCCAGTGGGGCCCATAGTATATCTTCCATAAGCTTTGTTTTTCCACCGACTATCCCTTTGACTATAGTAAGCAGGTTTGTAATTTACTTGTTCTATGTAGTGGTTTTTAGTTTTAAGTCGATTCTTATTTTGGTCAAACTTGAAATACAGTTTTATTTGTATTGCTTCAATGGAATAGTGGTTAACTCCTGCAATTTCACCATTCTTGGCCCAACCTAGCCAGCCATAAGTGGATGAGTGCACTCGATAATAGATATCGTATGTATTTGCTAGTTCACCAGTTAAATTAAGCTTTATTAGTTGTATGGCTTTAGATTTACCAGTAGTTCCAGAAATACTGCCGTTGGTTGTAGGTTGGCTTTCCCAGCTACCTCTCTCTATAAAGGATTGATATGTAACATTTCCTTCTAGTGAAGAGCTTAAATCAATATTAAAGGCTTCAACTCGTAGTGCTTTACCTGTAGTACCAGCAGTTGCTCCTTCTTTAACATAGTTTTGCCAACCAATATTTTGGACATGTGTTTGATACTTTAAAGTTTCATATTTCTTAATAAAACTACCATTATCTACTATAATAGTGTTATCGTTTTTAGAAGCTAATTTAATTTCAACGGCTTCAACCCTTTTACTGATACCTTCACTACCAGCGGGCATATCGTTTTTAGCCCAAGGCAACCAACCTAAATCTTCAATGTGAACACGATAGTAGATATCATAGTACTGTTCTATTTCCCCAACTAATCGTATTTTTAAGGCTTCAACTCGTAGTGCTTTACCCGTAGTACCAGCAGTTGCTCCTTCTTTAACATAGTTTTGCCAACCAATATTTTGAATGTGAGTGCGGTATTCAATATTACCTTGTAGATTAGTATCAAGTTTGATTTTAAGTGCTTCCATTCGCAATGCTTTACCCGTAGTACCAGCAGTTGAACCATTATCAACGTATTTTTGCCAACCAATATTTTGAATGTGGGTTTGATATTTGATGGATGCGCTTGTATTTTGTGATGTTTCGTTTTCTGATGGTGAACCCGGTGTACCAGTAATCGCTTCGTTTTCACCAAACACAGTATATGGCACAAATAATATAGCGAAAGAAAAGATAATAAAAAACTTTTTCATATTAAGGCAACACCTCTTGTTTAATTTAATTATAGAGTTAGAATATATTGTAAACAACAGCAAAAGGTGAAAAAAGGAAGGAGTTTACATTGATTTTACGGATAAACAAGGATTTAATTAATCCTAACCAAATAAAAAAGTACAATATTTGTACTTTTATTTAGAACTTGCTTTTTTTCTAGGCGTTTTGTTTTCGTCAATTAATAATTTATATACGATAGCTGCTATTGCGGCACCTACAAGAGGAGCTAGAATAAATACCCATACTTGTGATAGAGCTTCTCCACCAGAAATTAAGGCTGGTCCTAAACTTCTTGCAGGGTTTACTGAAGTACCAGTGAATGGTATTCCTAGAATATGAACTAGTGTAAGAGTAAATCCAATTACTAAACCAGCTATTCTAGAATTTTCTGCTTTTTCAGTTACACTTAGAACAGTTAGGACAAAGACAAACGTTAGAATTACTTCTATAACAATTGCTACTCCCATACTACATCCTAAGGCACTTAATTCACCATAACCATTAGCTCCTAGTGATTTAGTTGAATTGAATAGGTAAGCTAGAATACCAGCTCCAGCAAGACCTCCAATCACTTGGGCAATAACGTAACCAACAAAGTCTTTGGTTGTCATTTTGTTGTTCATCCAAACACCAAGCGAAACAGCTGGATTGATATGACAACCAGATACTCTACCAATAGAGTATGCCATAGCTACAATTACTAGACCAAAAGCTATCGCAATAGTTAATGTTGAGATCGCTAATGGAATAGTAGCTCCTGATGAAGTAAGCAATGAATTAACACCTACAGCACTTCCGCAACCAAATACCACTAATACTAGGGTACCAATAAATTCAGCAACATATTTTTTCAAAAAACTTCCCTCCTTCTCTAGATAATATGTTATCTAGGACAAGTTAATGATACCATAAAATAGTTGAAAATACAATAAAGTGACTATAATCTGTGATTAGAAAAGTACTAAAAATATATCTTTTTTTGTCAAAATATGTTATCTTTATAATAGAGGTGGTAAATGATGAATGACAATGATAATTTTGAAAGCTACTATGATAATGGTGTAGCTAGGAATAAAAAGGGTAAAAAGAAGAAGATTATAATAATAGTTAGTATTTTACTAGTATTGATCTTAGGTGCTCTAGCATATTTCTTCTTATTTAATGGTAAGGATGATGCTCCAATAATTAAAAAGAAGAAAAAAGTAGAAGAGAAGAAACTACAGATAGTCGATGAGGATAGTAATAAAAGACCAATTGCGATTATGATTGATAATAATGTTGGTAATAATGCTCATGCTGGATTGGATAAAGCATATATTACTTATGAATGTATTGTTGAAGGTGGTCTAACTAGAATAATGGCTGTCTTCAAAGATAGAGATGTTGATTTAATTGGACCAGTTAGAAGTTCACGTCACTATTACTTAGATTATGCTTTTGAATCTGATGCTATTTATGCTCACTTTGGTTGGAGTAAATTTGCTGAAAACGATATTAAATCTTTAGGTGTTAATAATATTAATGGTCTTTATGACAGTGCTCCATATTGGCGTGATAAATCAATCGCTGCTCCTCATAATGTCTTTACTTCAATTGATAAACTTTATGATACTGCTGAAAAGAAGGGCTATGATAAGGAAACTGATGATTGGAAATTGTTAAACTATACTACTGATGTAGTTGATCTTCATACACCAATAAGTACTGAGAAAGTAAAAGATCCAGAAACCGGTAAGATGAAGACTGAAAAGAAATATGATCCAGAACTATTAGAAGCTAATAGTGTAAGTGTTCGCTATTCACCTACTCAAACTAGAAGTTATACATATGATAAAGAAAGTAAAAGATATCTACGTTCTATGAATAACGCTGAGCATGTTGATAGAGAAAGTAAAAAGACATTATCTTATAAAAATATCTTAATTATCTTTGTATCTAATTCAACAATGGATGCTGATGGTCATCAAGACTTAGAAACAGTAGGTAATGGTGGAGGATACTATATTACTAATGGTTATGCTTTACCAATTAATTGGTCTAAGGAAAGTAGAAAGTCTAAATCAGTTTATACTTATGCTGATGGTAAAAAAGTTAAATTTAACGATGGTAATACTATTATCCAGGTAGCGCCTACTGCTTATAAAGCAGAAATTAGTTAATTAAAAACCTTACAAGTGTAAGGTTTTTTTCTAACATATCCTCCTCTTCCTGCATATGATATTTTAGAGGAGGATAAAATATGTTTGAAAATACTGAATTTAATAATATGTCTAATGTTGACTTTAATTCTAATGTCAGTGGTAATGATAACTTTACCTATAATGAAGTTGATGTTAATATGACTAACAATTATGATGCTGAAATGCCTAATGGTTTTGGCCCTAGTGCTTCTATGGAACCTATCCAAGAACGAGTAGTTCATAGGACTTTTGTTCATGAAGTGCCTCATGTATGTCCTATTAGAACAAGAATAATTAATCATCATATTTATAAACATACTTATAGACCGGAATACTCTTGTTGCGAGGAAAACGAGGTATGTAATGTAGAATGTGGTTCTTGCTGTGATTTTCAAAACAATCAATGTATGTAAAATATAAATGTCTAATTTTGTCAAATCGCTTGCTTTGTGTGTAAAATCCTATTATGCTTATAATAGGGAGTGTGATAATAGTGATCTATCCGTCAATCGATAAACTTTTAAACATAGTTGATTCTAAATATGAATTAGTTCTTGTGGCCGCTAGAAGAAGCAAGGAAATGACAAAGAACATGCACCATCAAAAGAAAGAATCAGAGTATAAATGTAAAAAGAGTATTGGTAGAGCTTTAGAAGAAATATGTGATGGGCTTGTAACTGTCAGAAAAAGTGCTTAGAACTTTTTCTTTTTTTTAGTATAATATAATTGGTGATACATATGAATGTAATAAAGTATAAGAAGATGAAGGGCGGATTATATAAATTAGTACTCAGTAATGGTAAAGAAATGAAGGTGTATGAGGATGTTATTTTAAAATATGACCTTTTATTTAAGAAAGATATTGATGCTGCTACTATTATTGAAGTACAAGAAGCTAATAAAGAATATGAAGCCTATTACATGCTTTTGAACAGTTTAAGAAGACGAGCTAAAACGGTTAAAGAATGTCATGATTATTTAGAGAAGAAAGAATACACTGATGAAGTAATTGATAAAGCT
>JAFRCD010000006.1 GCA_017404555.1 Bacilli bacterium | reverse complement strand
TTATTGTATATATAGTACCAGTAAAACCATTTTTTTCACTTTTTCTATTATATAGAAATATTATTATTGAAATTAATACTATAATTGTTATTATAATAATTATTTTCTTCATCTTTACTTCCTTTCTAAAACTACGATGGATTCGCAATGATAAGTGTGTAAAAACATATTAAAAGGTATAACTTCCTTTATTATGTATTTTTCACTTAAAAGTTTTAAATCCCTAGCTAAAGTTATAGGGTTACATGATACATATATAATATTTGGTACTTCCTTATCTAATAATTCATTAACCACTTTCTTTAAAAGACCACTTCTAGGAGGATCAACAATTACTGTATCGATATCATTACTTAAAACATTTAAACTATCCTCTACTCTGGCTGCAATAAAATCTATATTGTCTATATGATTAAGCTCTTTACTCTTTTTAGCATTCTTAATCGCCTCTTTAGACACTTCTATTCCAATTACCTTTTCTACATAAGGAGCAATACTACTAGAAATAGAACCTACTCCACAATAGAGATCTAATACTCTCTTTGATGATAATTTCTTAATATAATCAACAACCTGTAAATAAAGTCTTTCACTTATTTTTTTGTTAACTTGAAAAAAGGTTTCTTTTCCTAAGATAAATTCATTATTTAATAAAGTTGTTGTTATAGAACTCTTATCACTAATTACTTTATCATTAATAATTAAAACATCTACTAATTTTAGTATTTCCGTATAATCAGTAACTTCCCCTTTAATCTGTACCATCTTTAATTTTAAATCATTACTAACATTAATAATAATCTGAGATATATTCTCTTTTTTTACTAATTCCTGCAATGGTTTAATTAGCTTATTTATTTCTTTATTTAATAGAAGACATTCATCTACCGATACTAATTCTTTAGAATTATATTTATAAAAACCTAGTTTTTTATTTTCTACTTGAAAAGTAACTTTATTACGATAGAAATCTTCATTGATACTGACCATCTTTTTAATTATATTATCATCAACACTACCATATTTAGCTAGAATTTCTCTAAAAATATTTTCTTTTATTTTTAATTCGCTATCATAGGTTAAATTAAGGTATTGGCACCCACCACAATCATTAAAATAAGGACACTTACTAGTTATTCGTAGTGGTGATGGTTTAATTACCTTAATTATTTCTCCTTCTAAGTACTTACTCTTTTCTTTAATAATTTTTATTTCTAATTCATCTTCTGGTAGAGCCTTATTAACAAAACATATCTTATCATTAACTTTGGTAATACCTCTACCTAAATGATCCATTTTAGTTATTAATACTTTCATAGTTACCTCACTCTTTCAGTATAACAGAAAGATTAATATTAATAAAGTTATCGGTAATAATAATAGTGGTGAGTTTATGGATATAGAAAATAGAATAAAAAAGAAGTTGGGTAATAGTGAAGATTATTTATATAAAAAAATAATAATTAATAAAAAAGAAATTCTCTTAATATATAATGAAGTCTTAACTTCAACTTCTCTAATAAACGATTTTATTCTAAGAGAATTAATCCATACTAAAAGTATTAATAAATTAATTGATAATTCACTTCCCGATAATCATATTTTAAAAATAAAAGAAAAAGATATTATTAATTATTTAAACAATGGTTTTTTAGTTCTTATCGATAAAAATATATATGCCATTGAAGTACGTGAACACTTAGATACTGGTGTTAGAACATCTGATAATGAGTTAAGTATTAGAGGCCCTAAAGACGCTTTTAATGAAAACTATAATACTAATTTAGGTCTTATCAGAAGAAGAATTAAAGATTCTAATTTATGGTGTAATACCTATTATTTGGGTACTAGATCTAATACTAAAACTGGTCTTCTCTATATCAATGATATAGTTAATAAGAATTTAGTTAAAGAAGTAGAAAATATTCTTAAAAACATTAATTTAGATGCTATTATTGATTCCAGTTATTTAATTAAAAGATTAGATACCAGAAACAATACTACTTTTCCTACAATTATTTCTACCGAAAGACCAGATAAAGCTGCTATGGCTCTTCTTGAAGGAAAAATAGTCATTATTATGGATACTAGTCCTACAGCCTTAATACTACCCAATCTTTTTATTGACTATTTTAAAAACACTGATGATTACTATCAAAAAAACATTCATGTTTCTTTTATAAGAATATTAAGAATTATTGCTTTTTATTTTACTATTTTTATACCTGCAGGATATATTGCCTTAACCACTCATAATCAAAATCTTTTACCCCTAGATATTCTTCTCAGTTTAAAACTTCAAAGATCATTAGTTCCCTTCAGCACTATCACTGAAGCCATTTTTATGAGTATTTGCTTTGAAATATTAAAAGAATCAGATATTAGAATGAGTATGACTACCGGTAGTTCTATCTCTATTTTAGGAGGATTAATTCTAGGAGATGCCGCTGTAGCAGCTGGTATTATTTCACCGATTATGATTATTGTTATTGCCATTAGTTCTATTTCCGGATTAGTCTTTTCTGACATTGAATTAATTAACGCTACTAGAATATGGCGCTTTATTTTCTTAATTATGGCTGCTCTTTTCGGTTTAGATGGTATTGTTATTGCTACCGCCTTATTATTTTTAAGACTCATCACTATTAAATCATTTAACATTCCTTATTTGTACCCTTTTATTCCCTTAAATATGCAAGAATGGTTAGATGCCATTATCAAAACCAAATATAATAATCGAAATACTATTTTTACTAAGAATACTAAACGAGGTGATTAAAATCAAAAAATATATAGTTTTAATAGGAATCCTACTCCTTTTATGTAGTTGCACTAAATACCAAGAATTAAATCATTTAAAAATAATTAAAGAAATGGAAATTACTAAAAATGATAAAGAATATATTATTAAATTTAAAGAAATAACTAAAGAAGATAATAATAACACTACTAAATACCATTATACCTATCATAAAAAAGAAGGTAACACTATTAAACAAATAATTGATGCCGCCGAAAAAGATGGTTTTTATTTAAAAAAAGCTAAAATTAAAAAAACTAATTAATTAAATTAGTTTTTTTCTTTACAATTATATTCTAAATCTTCATAGTACTTCTTAACACTATCAACATCAGCAAACCTTGAAGGTAAATCTTTATCTTCGTTAGAGTCCAAAGCTTCTCTTGGTATTGTTATCTTAGTTGTAAATCCCTCACTACTATATTCAGCACCAATAAGACCATTAAATTTTTCTATTTCAGCATCAATCGCCTTTTGCTTAGCTAATACTTTATCATCAACATTATCATTTCCCTCATAAGCATTATTAGTATAAATCAACTCAACTTTAGTGGCTTCACCTTTTTCATATGTAGTTGTTGCTTTAATAGAATAATTATATTTATTATACTTACACACTAATTCTGGAGTATTAGATTTACTTTTTTTCTGCTCTGTCTTCGGTTCTTTATCCACTTTGAACATCGTTCTAAAAAGTGGTGGTAAAATAATAAATAAACTAAGCAAGAAAATAGCAATATAAATCAAAGCATTACCTTTTTCTTTTTTGTTTCCCTTTTCTTCTTTCATCAAATCACCTTACTATATTACTTCTAATTCCTCATCATCAGATTCATTACTTTTTGAACTATTATTCTCTTCAATGTCCAAATTCAACTTTTCCTCTTGATCAACATCAAATTTTTCTATTTGATCAATATCAAATTTTTCATCTTTGTCAATTTTAACCTCTTCTTCTTCACTTCTAAGATTTTTAAAGAAGTTAAGAATAAAATTAAACATGAATACACACGGTAATAATGGAGATGCGATTAAAGTATAATAAACAAATTTATTAGTAAAATCAGATGAATCCATTATCACAGCAAAAGCTATTACGAAACCAATCATTAGTATAAATAAAGCCCCTAACAGCAAAATACCGACAACATCTAGAATTAATTTTATTTTTCTTTTTATGACAAAAGTCACATTTATCCTATTTTTACGATAAATATGAAAGGCATACAAAGCCAAGCCAATACACACTAGAACTACTGGTGTAAACATATAAAGCAATAAAGCTTTAATATACCAGACGTCACTGAATATCCCCATATTCTATCACCTAGTATAATTCTAACATAAACATCACTCTTTTTCAATTGCTTTTTTCCCTTAATTGTTCAAATTTCTTATTTATCTTTCTCTTTCTTTCTTCTTTTTCTTTATTATCTAAAACATACTTTTTACTAATATACACTAAAACATCTTGTTCCTTAACTTTAGCTGGTAACTTCTTAACATTAATATAAAGATGCTCCCCTGTCTCCAAATTTTCTAATTCGGCAATATTTTCTTCTATCTTATCAACAGCATATTTAATTCTCATCTTAATTCACTTCCTTAGTAATTTTTATATTTTCACCATCACTGGTAACAGTAATAGTTCCATCAAAATCAGTCCTATATACTTTAATATTACTACCATATAAACGATTTAAAACCTGATCACTAGGCAATTTATAAACATTATCTTTACCCACTGATATGATAGCATATTTAGGCTCTACTAAACTTAAGAAGGCAGCACTTGTTGAATACTTAGAGCCATGATGAGCCACTTTTAAAACATCACTTTTAAGATCATAATCAAGCATGTTTCGCTCAACATTATCAGTAGCATCTGCCATAAAAAGATACTTAGTCTTTAAATAATCCATTTTCAAAACTATAGAAGCATCATTTAGATTAATAATATTATTTGACAAGCTCGATAAACAAACAAAATTAGCTTCATCAACATTAAAACTATCTAAAAGATTTAAAGTCTTAAAAGTTATCTTCTTATCAGCCATAGCATCCAACATATCTTCAAAGGTCTTAGTAGTAGTAATGACATCAGCCATATAAAAATTAGCAATTTCAAAATTATCAATGATTTTCTTCATACCACCAATATGATCTTCATGAGGATGGGTCGCAACAACATATTCAAATTTAGTAACACCTTTACTATGTAAAAAATCAACTAATTTATTACTACTTTCTCTACTACCAGCATCAATTAAAACATATTTGTCATTAACTCTTATCAAAGCGCTATCAGCTTGTCCAACATCAATATATGATATTTCTAAATTATTATTATTTAGATTTACTACTTCCACCTCTTGTGTCTGTGCCTGTGATTTATTAATAGCTACTATTATTATATTAGCTATAATAAGAAGCAACAAAAACAAGCGAATATAATTACGTACTCTTCTTCTCATAGAACTCCCCTACCTTCGATAACGTTTAACATATTGATGATTTGCTTCTTTTATTCTAGGTGATTTCCATTCGTGCCAATCATCAGTATAATTTCTAGCATAATAAAGTGTATTAGGATACTCCCTAGTTAAATATTGATACTCATTAGTAACCCTTTCTTTAGGCCAATTAGATGTCCATCCTAAATCACCAGAAAGAAAACTATCCTTATTCTCCACAAATTTAATAATAGCATCTTTATTATTACTGTGTGAGTTAGTTAAAACTCGCATATACCTAGCATATTTATTTATTAAATCCTCATTAGCAAACAAAACTTCCCCATAAATTATTGGTAACCACCTGTTAAGTGAATAAGTAATAACTGGGAAAAAGTCACAACCTTCATCAGGTAAAGCTATTGATTTAGCAGCATCAAAACGAAAACCATCAACTCCCAAATCCGCATATTCATTTAGCATTTTAATTATTTTAGCCTGTACTTTCTTACTATGAGGATTAAGTCCTGGTAATCCCATACAAAAATTAGTAACTTGGTACCGATCATCCCAATTAGTAACTTGTTTTTTAACCTTCCAACAAGCCGGATCTGATAACAACTCATAATCAGCATTCTTATTTGGTTCCAACGGATCACTATCAGAGTTATTGGCTAAATGATTAACTACTGTATCCGCAATAATTAAAATTCCCTTTTTATTAGCTTCTTGACACAATTCATATAAATCCTCTTTAGAACCTATTCTATTACCAAGCTCAAAATTAAGCGGTTGATAAAGCATCCACCATTCTTTAGAATAATCATCTTTAGTATGCTGTAATGGTGATATTTGAACCGCATCAAAACCTTGCTCTTTAATAAGAGGTAAAAACTCTTTTATATCTCCTAGCGGACAATCAAATAAACTAAGTATTCTCATATAGCTTCCTACCTTATAAAAATATTATACCATTTTCCTAAATAATTGCACAAAAAAAGACTACATTTTTCATAGTCTTTTATTACCAATGGTGTCCGCGAGGCGATTTGAACGCCTGACCTATCGCTTAGGAGGCGATTGCTCTATCCAACTGAGCTACGCAGACATAAAAGTGAAACAAATTGTTTCACTTATTCACATTTAGCTCCAAAATTCTCATCCTCATAAATGGCTCTAATATCATCAACTTTTATTTTGCCATCTTTGATAATGTTCTTTAAACTCTTCTCAATTTTAACAAGTTCATCCATATCAATTTTAGTATAATCAATGTTTGTTTTACTTGTTAATTTATCACCTTTAAGCTCAATACTATTATCATAACCATCAAGTTTCCGATATTCCTTATAGGCAACATCTAATTGTTTTTGATAAGCCTCTAAAACTGATTTGTCTTTAGCAGTTACAGACTCTACCGTTTTAATACTATTAACATATTTACCAGTGTAATAAACATTATATTTAGATTCAAGATGAATACTATCAGTGACATCCTTCTCAATACTACATTTTAATACTTTAACCTTCTTACCATCAGAACAACCAGCTAGTATAAATAAAGATAGTATTAAAACACTAAATAATAAAACCTTTCTTTTCATAATTTCTCCTTTCATTTTATACTTATATATTACCAAACTATATATAAAATAACAATAAAAAATTTAGATACTATCTAAATTTCATAATATTTATAAATAAAATTAAAAGAAAGGTCGCAACTGTTTTTAATTCCTTCTTCATGCCATTTCCTTTTTCATAAATAGCCGCACCATTATCAACCATATCAACAATCCAACTTTCTAAATACTTTGGCGGTTGAATAGTAATTGGGAACATATGTGCTTTAATAATATCCTTTTCCCTATCCGTTAAAGTAAAATATTTATCGGCATTATTAAGGGCACATTTAGGGTGTTTAACTAAAGCCTTTAAACTGTTACTATCATCTAATTCAGTAGTAAAGAAATCATGTAATAGTCCCCCGATAGCTGCTTCCCTATAATTTAGATGAAGTTTTTTACAAATTAAATATGAATAATATGATACTCTCATTAGATGATCATATCTAGTTATTCCATGATGAGGAATATTCTTCATTTCTTGGAATTTATCTACTGTTAAAACTTCATCAATAATGTTGTAAAATTCATTGTAATTATCCATCATCTTCACTCCCACAACGTTACCATATTAGCACAAATAAAAATAATTTACAATGATTATAAATTATTTTTACACTAATTAACACTATTCTATTTAAGGTTTAACCCAAACCAATACCAAAAAGCTACCAAAAAGAACAGTGTCATACTAACAATAGAAATAATTTTATTAGTTATTTCTGCTTTAGTACTATCCTTAAACATATATACCCCCTGATGCTGTAGATACAGCCTTTAATGGTTAATTACTATAGCACAAAAAATCTATTTAAGCAATACTTTCTAATATTTTATCTATTTCTTCTTCCTCTTCAGCACTTAATTCCTTACTATCAATTTTCTTATCAAACCACTCTGGTACTGGAGTTTTATCAGGAACTTTAGTATTTTTCTTCTTATCCTTATTATGCATCTTTTTATGTTCCTTTTCAGTTATCCGCATCGCTTCTTCAACTGTTTCTACATTAAGTCTCTTCCACTGACCAACAATTGTTTCAACATAATTCTTACTTAGTTTCTGATTATTAACTTTTAAAACATAAGAAATTAATACATTAACTACTCCTGGCGAAAGATTCTGATCAACTAACAAACTTTCAATTAATCTTAAATCACGCGCTGTTGGTTTAGTACCTTTATACATAGCCTTTAAATAATCATAAGGTGAAACGTTTTCAAAAGTATAGACCATTTTTGCCCAATTAGATGTATCCCCTTGTGGTTTCTTTAAGAAATCAGGTTGCGTACGATATACAAGTGTTGGTAAAAAGCCTCCATTATCAAATTGATAATAATTACGACAATTCTTTCTTAATAAAGTTTTATCAATCATACCCTTCTCATTAAGAGAATCCCTAATTAAAGAAAGCATATCTTCTTGTGATATATTGTATGTAAATACTAAGTAATTTATTAATCTTTTAACATCACTATTAAAGCACTTTTCATTAAGCATTGATTTGGGAATACCAGCTATAATATAATCAAAATCAATTGACTTATCCATCAATAAATTATTCTTTTCTTTTTTAATGATATTTTCTTGACCAAAACTACTACTAGGTATACTTTTATAAACAGTACTAAATGACTTAGTAATATCTTCATAATCTTTTAAACTAACCCGTGGTATTTTATATTCACTAACTACTTTTTCATACTCACGTTTACCTAAATTATTATATAAAACAACATTCAAAATAGGATGATTTAAAAATTCATTCGCACTAAGTGGAGAGAATAAAAGGTAAGCATAATTATTAACACTTTCATTTTTCTTTAAATAACTCTTTAATAGACCTACTCCCTCTAGTTTTTCTCTAGCCATAACTATTTCATCTAAAGAAAGTTGCATTTTAGTCATTAAATGATGATGAGTATATTCTTCACTCATGAATTCATTAGTACGAAGATCATTAATTAAACTGATATATAAACTAACTGCTGTAAAACCAATAATTGGTTGATAAAGTTTACTGACAATATCAATATCACCATTATCAATCTTAGTTTTATTAATTACTACATATATATCAGCTGGTAAAATATTTATATTTTTTTTCATATTATCACCCGACTTTGTAAAGCTATTTTATCATAATTAAAGGATAAAAAAAAGAGTTTATTAACTCTTTATTTGTTTATAATTTTTAATCCCTAATACGAAGCATACGATGGATATCATCATAATAATTATATATAAGAACATATTTCTAGTTGTTGTTTTTGGATTATTTATTCGATCAGATACTATTTTATTACCATCTGTTTTTGTATCAGTCTTTTTATTATCTATTTTCCTATAGTATATATTAATAATGTTATTATCTCTAGTTGAACCAATTACCAGAATTTCCGGACTATACTCTACACAGGTATAATTATCAATAAACTATTTCGTTTTTTCATAATTATCCTCCTAAAAACCTAATAATATCAGTAGTATTAATACCTGTGAAATAAATAATTAAAAGAGATAATGTTAAGAAAGGCCCAAAAGGAATAATATGTTCATGTTTAGAATGTAATAAGTATAAAGAAACTGGTAAAGCAATAAAACTACCTAAAAAGATAGAAACACATCCCATTAATGGATCTAATAAAAGTCCAAAGAGAAACATTAGCTTTATATCGGCTCCTCCCATACTCTCTTTCTTAAAAAGTTTATTTCCTGCCAACATAATTAAATACATTAAAGCAAAAAGGAAAATACCTGTCAAAATATGATAAAGAGTTTGTACAAGTCCAACATTTAAAAACTGTAAACCAATAAAGTATATTGAAAAAAACACTAGTACTTGATCAGGAATAATCATATATATTATATCAGCTACTAAAACAATGATAAATAAAGCTACTATCCCTAAAGCAATAAACAAATTATAATTAAAACCAAAAAGATAGAAACTCAAAGCAAATAAACAACCCGTTAATAATTCAACAATTGGTAATAAAGAAGAAATCTTTTCTCCACAATGGCGACAACGACCTCTTTGAATAACATAGGAAAAGACTGGAATCATTTCTAAGAATTTCAATTCATGATTACAATTATCACATCTACTATGCCCTGTTAAAAAACTTTCATGTTTAGGCGTTCTAATCGCTATAACAGCTAAAAAAGAACCAATATGTAAGCCCAAGATAAAGAATATAATAAGACAAGCTATATACATACTATCCCTCACTCCTATTGGATCTTTCCATAAATATCAAACATTGGCACTACTATTGAAAGAAGAATTACTCCAACTATAGCAGCAAGTCCCGCAATCATCAAAGGTTCAATTAAACTTTTCAATTGGTCAATAATATTTTTATGCAACATCTGGAAGTGTTCTGCCACTTTCTCCATCATCAATCCCAACTGTCCTGTTGATTCACCAGTTACTAACATTTCATAAGCCACAACTGGAAAAGCCCATTCTCCTTTAAAGGAAGAAGAAATAGAATCTCCATGAGCTAAATTAGTAAGCGTTTTACCAATTATTTCTTTATATACTTCGTTAGTAGTTATTTTAGAAAGAATCTCCATACTATCTGTTATATAAACACCATGATTTAAAAGCGAAGCAAAAGTCTTAGTAAAATTATATACCTCATTATAAATAATAATGTTTTTTACTACTGGGAAATGCATAAGACCAGTCTGAATAGTCTTTCTAAAAGCAGTAACATTCTTAAATAAATATCTAAATAACAGAACAAATCCCACAAGACCTAAAATTAACCATACAAAATTACTCTTTACAAAGGTACTAGCAGCCATAACAGCTTTAGTAATCCATGGAAGATCAGCATTCTGGCTTTCAAACATATCAACGAATCTTGGAACAATATAAACTAACATAAAGATTAAAACACAAAAAGCCAAGAATAAAACCACTGCCGGATATGTCATCGCACTAATCATTTGCTTTCTTGTTCTTTCAATTGACTCATAGTATTCTGCTTGATCATCAAGAATAGTTGTTAAATCTCCAGTCATCTCTGCTGTCTTTATCATATTTATTAAAAGTCGAGGGAATCTATCTCCTTGATTATCCATAGCCTCAGATAATTCATCACCTGCTAAAAGATCATAAACTAATCTTTCAAAAGCCCTTTTTAGAAAAGGTTTTGTCGTCTGTTTAGCTAATATTCTAACTCCATCAACCAAAGGAATTCCAGCTTTAACATAAGTAGATAACTGTGTTAAAGCAAAAGCTAAATCACCATTTTTAATTGTCTTTCTAAAATTAAAATCAATGTCAAATTTAGATTTTGGTTTAACGTCAACTACATTATATCCTTCTCTTTTTAAAAAGTTAGTAGCGTCTTCTAAAGTTTCTGCTTCAAAAATACCTTTTTCTTTCTTACCATTATCAGCTAAAATTACATAACGAAAAGAATAGACAGGATTTCTTTCCCCTCTTTTTGCTCTATCCTTTCCAATTCCTTTTAAATTCTGATCTATTTCAGTAAGTTCTTTTTCAGTATTAGGCACTTTAGAATCTTCCTGTGATTTCTTTAATTCTTGTTTATCAATACCTCCAAGAACTGCATCCTCACTCTTATTTAAGATATGCTTAGGAAGGGTAAAAATAAAGTTTACAAAGCGATAAATATAAACTAGCGATTGACTAACAATACTCATCATTCCACTTCCTTCCTATTCTATTAATTATTATAACATAAATATATTTTTTTTAAAACATTTTTCCAATTAAAACATATATTATTATAGTGAGGTGGGTATATGTTTAATAATCCATATCTTTATACAGCTCCTAGTTTTGGAATAAGAGGTTTTCTAAGAGGTATTAATTGGTCTAATATGCTTACTAATACTTCTAAAACTTTAAATGTCATTAATCAAGCAATACCAATAGTATCACAATTTAAACCAATTATGAACAATGCCAAAACAATATATAAAATAGCGGGTGCCATTAATTCTAATGATCATATTCAAGAAGAAAAAATAAATAATAATACAAATAATGGTCCCATCTTTTTCATATAAAAAAGTCCCTAAGGACTTTTTTTACTATATTTTTTAATAAATTCTTCCCGATATTCTAAAACTCGATCTTCATCAATAGCTTTACGTAATTCCTCTGTTAATTTAATCAAGAAACGAATATTATGAATTGATAGAAGTCTTCCCCCTAGCATTTCCTTAGTAGTTATCAAATGACGAATATAAGCTTTAGAATAATTCTGACATGTATAGCAATCACATTCTGGATCTAGTTTAGACATATCAGTAATATATTTAGCATTATTTAAATTAATTTTACCAGTTCTAGTAAAAGCTTGACCATGACGGGCAATTCTAGTAGGAAGTACACAATCAAAGATATCAATTCCTCTAATTACCCCTTCAATAATATCAATAGGATCTCCTACTCCCATTAGATAACGGGTTTTATCTTCTGGTAAATAACGTACTCCATCTTCAATCATTTTATACATTACATCTTTAGGTTCTCCTACTGAAGTACCACCAATACTATAACCATCAAAATCTAACTTAACAGTCTCTTTAGCACTATACTCTCTTAAATCGGTAAATTCTCCTCCTTGAACTATTCCAAAAAGAGCTTGATGATCATTTTTATGAACTTTTTTACCTCTTTCAGCCCAACGAATTGTTCTCTCAACTGATTGCTTCATATAATCATAAGTAACTGGATAAGGAGGACATTCATCAAAACTCATCGCAATATCACTATCTAATTTATTTTGAATCTCAATCGATTTTTCTGGAGTTAAAAAAAGTTCTGTTCCGTCCAAATGACTTTTAAATTTAGCTCCTTCTTCAGTAATATCTTTTTCCTTATTTTGAATAAGAGAAAAAACTTGAAAGCCACCACAATCAGTAAGAATAGGTCCCTCATAATTCATAAACTTATGAAGACCACCACACTTATCAATAACATCTTCTCCAGGTCTTAACCAAAGATGATATGTATTAGCTAAGATAATACCACGACCAACAGCAGCCAATTCTTCTTTAGAAAGTCCTTTAACAGTAGCTTTGGTACCTACTGGCATAAACATAGGCGTTTCATATTCCCCATAATTAGTTTTTATACTACCATGACGAGCCTCAGTATTTTTATCTTTCTTTTTTAATGTATATTCTATTCTCATATGTCCTCCTATTTTATGAACATCGCATCACCAAAGGAGAAAAAGCGATACTTTTCTTCTTGAGCTACTTTATAAGCATGTAAAATATTGTCTTTACCCGCAAGAGTTGATACTAACATCACTAATGTTGATTTTGGTAAATGAAAATTAGTAATTAAAGCATCAATACTATCTATTTTATCTTTAGGAGTTATAAAAATATCGGTAAAGCCACTATCTTCTCTAAATTCACCATATTTTTTTATTAAGGTCTCTAAAGTTCTCGTAGAAGTAGTTCCTACCGCAATAATTCTTTTTCCAGATTTACGAGTATTATTTAAAAGATCAGCAGTTTCTTTATCAACACGATAGTATTCACTATGCATTTTATGATCCTCAACTCTTTCTACTTTAACTGGTCTAAAAGTACCTAGACCAACATGTAAAGTTATATAGACAACATTAACTCCCTTTTCCTTAACTTTTTCTAACAATTCCTTAGTAAAATGAAGACCTGCTGTTGGAGCAGCAGCAGAACCTACTTCTTTAGCATAAACAGTTTGATAACGATCTTTATCTTCTAATTTCTCATGAATATAAGGTGGAAGTGGCATTGTTCCCAACTTATCTAAAACTTCTAAAAAGATTCCTTCATACGCAAAATTAAAGATTCTGATTCCCTCATCTTTAACTTCTGTACAAGTAGCCACTAATAAAGAATCACCAAAGGTAATTTGATCACCTTTTTTGATTCTTCTAGCCGGTTTTACTAAACATTCCCAAGTATCATTTTCAATGTTTTGTAAAAGTAATACCTCAATAACTGCACCTGTTTTATCTTTACTACCAATAAGTCTAGCTGGTAATACCTTAGTATCATTTAATACCAAAGTATCTCCTTTTTCTAAATAATCGATAATATCACAAAAAGTACGATGTTCTATTTCACCAGTTTCTTTATCAAGCACCATCAATCTAGACTTATCCCTCTCCTTAAGAGGAGTTTGGGCAATTAAACTTTCATCAAGTTCGTAGTCAAATTCGTCTATAAGCATAATTTACCAACTTCATCTTGATTCTTTTCTAAAAACTCGGCATCTTTATGATAAGCTTTTTGGGTAAATTCTCTAATTGTTTCTTTATTACTATTATTAATAAAATGCAATACATCTTCTTTATCCATTCCTATTTCATAAAGCTGTCCTTCAATATTCCACATAAATTCCATAGCATCTCTTTTCCCTAATTTCTGTTGTAAAACAGCCTGCAACACTTCTTTGTCAAACTCTTTCATTTTTTCTTTTAAAGAGAACTCTTCTCCATTATAAAGAGCCGAAAATTTATCATAGGCAAAACAAGTAGAAAACAATTCCAATTCCGGGACACTCCAATTATTAACTTCTTCTTTATTCTCATTAAGAGCTAAAATACTAGTTCCAATAACCAACTTAGAGAATTCTGGAATAACAAATTTTTCCTTCTGATAATCTTGTACTTCATCAGATATATCACATATTTTTTCCCATTCCTTTTCACCAAAGTTATGGATTCCAATATCCATAGCACTAGCTAAATAAGCATAAGCAGCTTTCTTCATTTCCATAATTATCCCTCATTTTCAAATATATTTTTTTGATGATCGATATTTAATACTTCATAAGCTTTTTCTGTTACTACTCGACCTCTATTAGTTCTTTTTAAAAGTCCTTTTTGTAAAAGATATGGTTCATAAACATCTTCAATTGTAGTTACCTCTTCCCCAATTGAATTACTAATAGCATCAATTCCTACTGGACCTCCTCCAAATTTATTAATAATGGCCAGTAATAATTGATGATCAGTAGCATCAAGTCCATATTTATCTACTTTTAATCTTTCTAAAGCTTTATTAGTAATTTCTAAATCGATTTTCTCTTTACCTTCAACCAAGCTAAAATCACTAACTCTTTTAAATAACCGATTGGCAATTCTAGGTGTACCTCTACTTCTTTTAGCAAGTTCTAAGGCAGCATCACTAGCAATCTTCATATTAAGTACTTTAGCCGTTCTTTTAACAATCTTTTCTAATTCTTTATCACTATAATAATTAAGCTTATTAATAATACCAAAACGATCTCTTAAAGGAGCAGTCAAATCACCTGCTCTAGTAGTAGCTCCTACTAAAGTAAAAGGTGGTAAATCTATTTTAATATTTCTAGTATTACCTTCACTACCAACAATAATATCTAAAGTAAAATCCTCCATAGCTGGATATAAAATTTCTTCAATAAAACGTGGCAAGCGATGTATCTCGTCGATAAACAAAACGTCTCCTGGTTCAAGAGTAGATAAAACTGCTGCTAAATCACCAGACTTTTCAATACTAGGACCACTTGTAGTTTTAATATTACTACCAAGTTCATGAGCAATAATATAAGCAAGTGTTGTTTTTCCAAGTCCTGGAGGGCCATATAAAAGTACATGATCAAGAGCTTCTTTACGCATTTTAGCTGCTTTGATAAAAACTTTTAAATTATCAACCACTTCATCTTGACCAACATACTCCTCTATTGTCTCTGGTCTAATAGTATTATCCATTATTTCATCATCAGTAAGTTCTCTTTCAGTTATTACTCTTTCCTCGGCCATTTTTCTTCCCCTCCTTTAATACATATATTTTACCGTCTACATTGTCATTATAACTAGGACTATTCTCCACTAAACTATCTATCAATTTATCAGTATTCAATCTTGCTTTATAGTTATCAAACTCTAAAGCCTCATCAAAATAACCAATTAGTTCATCACGAAAGCGATAAACTTGATGATGTCTTTCCAAAAAACTATAAATACTTTCAATATAAGGTTTTAGATAATCTCTATCCATAAAGATTTCATACCTATAATCATATAGAATCTTATCCGTCATTTGATCAATCATTTTTTCTTTAAAACTTACAACTTTATTCATAATTACTTTAATAAAAGCCTTAAAGCTTCCTTAATTTGTTCTTCCAAAGATAAACTATTATCCACCTGAGGAATAATGTTTTTAATCTCTTTTTCTTTATAACCAAGCGCTTTCAAAGCTTCTACTAATTCAATACCCCCTTCATGATTACTTTCTAAATCAGTACCTTCAAAATCAAGTTTACCCTTCAAATCCAAGATAATCTGTTTAGCTAATTTTTCACCAATTTTAGGAAACTTCTTCAAATAAAGAATATTCTCCCTTTCAATTGCATCAACTATTCCCGAAATAGAACCAACTGCTAAAATAGGTAAAGCCATTTTTGGACCTAGTCCTTTAACACCAATTAATTTCAAGAATAATTCCTTTTCTTCAAGTGTTTTAAAACCAAATAAATTATGTTCATCTTCTCTAATTTGAATGTATAAATACACTTTCTCTTCTTTATCCAAATCAAAAGAATATGGAGATGCTACATTAATAAAATAACCAGTATTATTTACCTCTAAAACAATACCCGTTGCTTTAATATCGACAATTTTACCAATCATATATTCATACATTGAAATCACCTACCAACATAATACCACAATAACTTGATTTTAACAATTATATTATATCAAACATAAGTTTTAATTACAAGGTAAAAAAATAACAACTTATAAAGTTGTTAATCTTCTTTTAAATTACAATAAATATCATTAACATCATCAAGTTCATCTAAAGCATCAAGTAATTTATGAACCTTTTCGCATCCTTCTTCATTAAGTTCTACTTCCATATTTGGAACAAATGTAACCTCACTAGTTAAAAACTCTTTAACCCCAGCTTCTTCTAAAGCTTCTTTAACTTTAATAAAGTCTTCTGGTTCTACTGTTATGTAATATGATTCATCAAGTACTTCTACATCACTAGCTCCACCTTCTAAAGCAGCCATCGTAACTTCATCTTCATCATAACTTTTAGCTACCTCAATAACACCCTTCTTCTCAAAGATATAACTAACAGAACCATCAGTACCTAAATTACCACCATGTTTAGAAAAAGCACTTCGAACAAAAGAAGCTGTTCTATTCTTATTATCAGTAAGACAATCAACCATAATAGCTACTCCACCATGTCCATATCCTTCATATCTAATAGAATCATAATTTTCTCCAGAACCAGCATTCTTAGCTTTATCAATTGCTTTCTTAATATTATCTTTAGGCATATTAGCAGCCTTGGCTTTTTCTACAACCATTCTTAAAGAAGCATTTTGATCAGGATCAGGAGCTCCACTCTTAGCTGCTACATAGATTTCTTTTGCTAATTTTTGAAACACTTTACCCCTAGCTGCATCAATTAATTCTTTTTTACGATGAGTTGTTGCCCATTTTGAATGTCCACTCATAATATCATCCCTTTCTCTATAAATAATAAAGCTTTTCTTTAAAATTGTAAAGTTTTTTTGATTATGTTAAGATATTATTAAGGTGATAGCCATGTATATAAAAATAGATAAGTTTAAAATAAAAATAAACAAACTAGATACCTTTGGAAAAAGACTTAAAAGTTTAAGATTCTTCTTTCCTCCTCTAAAAGAAGAAGGATATTTATTTGAAAAGAAACATGGTATAAATACCTATTTCTTCTGTCAAAGTACTGATATTATTATGACTGATAAAAATGATAAAGTACTATATATTTATCCAAATACTATTACTGAAAGAATAATTTTTCCCAAAAGAAAAGTCTATAATGTTTATATCTTACCTCTAGGAGCAGGACCATTATTAAAAGTTGGTGATCAAATAAAAAGAAAAGGAGATTAATTCTTCTTTTCTTTTAATATATTCTCTCTATTTTGGAATAAAAGTACTCCTCCAACACCTATACCTACTAGAATTAAATAAGGTAGGATTGTTAAGATGATTCCTGTTACTGGTGAACCTTCTCTTTGATTATAGAAAGTAACAATATTACCACTATGAGTTATAGCATTACTTCCAGTATCTCTACCGCTAGCAGTACTACCACTATTTATCTTAAAGGTTGTGGTATAGTCACTTTCAGCACTTTCTATTATCTTATAATAATCATCTATAGAAATAGAATCATAGGTATTATTGTTATATGTAAACTGTCCTATAGTAGCTGTTTCTCCATGGTTTAGAGTAATACTATCTTTGGTACCACTCTTACACTTAGTTACTTCAGAACCATCTTCAGGTACTCCTGTTCCCTTTATTAGATATTTTTCTCCTAAAGAGTAATTTGCACAGGCATTAGTTGCAGCATCATCTACTTGAACACTGAAACTAAAGTCTTTAGTTCTATCAGCCATAATACCTTTAACTGTTTTAGTTAGTTCTATATGTCCAAACTTAGTCTCATCTTTGGGTTCACTAAAAGGCATGTTACTTACTTTGGTATCATTATCATCTTTAATAACAAACTTAGCATTAAAGTTTCCTGTTGGAGTTCCATTTTGATCAGTTACATTAGTTACTTGTACTATTACTGTATATTCATTATCATTATCTACTGGATATGCACTATTACTAGTAGCAGACTCTTTCACAGTTAATTCATAATTGCCTGGTTTTTTAAAGCTTAGTCCCATATTAGCAAAATTAATTGTCGTACTCTTATTTACTGTATAACTATTACTTACTGTTTCAGTTCCATCAAATGAGATGGTCTTAGTATCAAATACTGTTTCTGATGAACTAGAACTTGATCCTCCGCTTTGGGAATTTCCTCCTGAAGGTGCTGATACTTGTTGCCCTTTTACTATATGAGAACCTGACGATTTCTCTGCAATAATGCTATCTATTGGCGTATTTGCTCCATAATTAACTGTTATTTGAGCTCCGGCAGCTGTGGCTGTTTCAGCAAAAATACTATCATAGTACGGATTTCCTAATATTTGTATTGTGCCTGATGCCTTTGGACAACCATAAAACATGCCTTGTATATTTTCCATTCTTGAAGTATCCCAATTACTGGCTCCATTTATATCGGCCAAACTAGTACATTCTCCAAACATAGACGTCGTTTGGGTTACTTTTGAGGTGTCCCAATTGCTTAAGGCACTGATATTAGTTAATTTTGCGCAGCCATTAAACATTGCCTCCATATTCGTTGCTTTTGAGGTATTCACTCCTGATAAACCGCTTATGTCTGCTAAACCACTGCACCCAGCAAACATATATGATGGATCACTATTTAAATATACTACTTTGGCTTCACTATAATAATATATTGTCCCATCAGTATCATCGAAGAATATATAGATTGGGTAATCCGAATCCTCGTCTGATATAGTGTTTTCCTCTGCAGGAACAAAACCATTTGGCAAAATTTCACTTCGTTTAAAGGCCGAAACAGCTTCTTCAGAAGAAACGTAATCATACCAACTCACGTTATTGGCCATGTTTTTTATCTTTGGATTTACTGTGTACATTCCATCACCAAAAGTAGCGGTTTTTAACGCTACTATTGACGAATCTTCTGTTGATACGCTATAAGTAAAATCCACTACAGGAGCATTATAAACGTTCTCTACTGTTCTTGATATTGTTGCTGTACTACCATCTGGCCATGACACTGTTCCTGCTGCTTTTACTTCTGTTGTTTTGAATGTTAACACTCCTACTAGTGCTACTACAAGTATTAAAGCAATGTTGTATACATTAAAGATCTTCTTCATATACTTCTCCTATTTTATCTTATATACTTATTATAACTTTTTGAGTATATAAAAACAAGGCATTTTGCCTTGTTTACAGTTCTTTACGTTTCTCTATTTTTATAATTAATGGGTAGTGATCACTTATTTTGAGATCCTTTTCAACTCTTTTAGAAATTACTTTAAATGAATTAGAGATAAATAAATGATCAATAGCTCTATTATATTTAGATTGCTTTAGAGTTTTTTCATCTATTTTTACTCGTTCTATTCCTAAATTTTTTAACTCATCAACAAATTCATTAAAGAACTCTTTATTTGTTTTAGCATTAAAGTCCCCTACTAATACTACTGGTAATTTTTCTCTTTTAATAATTTTAATAATTCTTTTCAATTGTCTTTTCTTAGTGAATTCATACATAAAATCTAAATGAGTATTATAAACGGCTATTTTACCATCTTCTGTATCAGTAACAACTCTCGTAATAACTCTTTTTAAAGGACTAGGTAGATGAGGTAAATGCATAGTCTTAGTAGTTTTAGCTTTTTTAGTAATAATAGGTGTTTTTTCATTAATCTTTCTTAAAATATGTAATCTAAAGCGATATTTACCATACATATTATACTCAGTATCTTTAATCTTTTTACAAAGGTCATCACTACACTTATCAAATACCTCTTGTAGACAAAGAATATCTATTTTTTCTTTTACTAAAAAATTATAAATAGTCTCTGCTTTCTCTGGGTCATATAATTTATAATCATTTTTTATATTAAATGTCGCAATCTTAAGCATAATTACTCCTTATAATCAAAATAGAAATCAACTATTCTGACACTATCTCCATCTTGAGCACCAGCTTCTTTTAACTTTTCTTCTATACCCAGATTATATAGTTTTTTAGTAAATCTTCTGATTCCTTCATCAGTAAACTTAGTCATTTTAAACATCTTTTCTATTTGGTCACCTTCTACTGCCCAAGTACCATCATCATCTCTTGTGATTGTGAAAGGCTCTTCCTTTTCGAATTTATATAAAACATGAGACTCTAACATATCTTCTTCATAGATATTCTCTTCTTTGATTTCTTCTAATAATTCTCCTAGATAATTTACTACTTTATCTAATCCTTTATTCATAGCTGCACTTGCTTCAAAGACCTTTAAATCTTTATCAACTTTTTTCTTAAACTCTTCTAAGTTTTTACTAGCACCATCAATGTCCATCTTATTGGCAACTACAACCATTTTCTTTTTAATTAGATTGCTACTCCACTCTTCTAATTCTTTATTAATCATTACAAAGTCTTCATAAGGGTCTCTTCCTTCACTTCCAGACATATCTAAAACATGAACAATTATTTTTGTTCTTTCGATATGTTTTAAGAATTTATCTCCTAAGCCTTCGCCTTTACTGGCTCCTTCGATTAATCCTGGTAAGTCAGCCATTACAAAGCTTCTACCATTACTTGCTTTTACTACTCCTAAATTAGGAGTTAAAGTTGTAAAGTGATAAGCTGCTATTTTAGGTTTTGATTTAGAAACACAAGATATAATTGTACTCTTACCAACACTAGGAAGTCCTACTAAACCAACATCAGCTAACATCTTTAATTCTACTTTTATCCTTCTTTTTTCACCAGGTTCACCATTTTCACTATAGTTAGGGGCCGTATTAGTTTGTGTCTTAAAAGCAGTATTTCCTCTACCACCACGACCTCCTTTAGCAATTATTTGTTCTTCCCCGTTCTTCTTCAAATCCGCTATGATAAGTCCTGTATCAAGATCAGTTACCATTGTGCCGGGTGGAACACTTATTATTAGAGGATCTGCCCCTCTACCATGTTTATTCTTACCTTCACCATTGGCTCCTTTTTTACCTTTTATTTCTTTTTGATATTTTAAATCTAAAAGAGTATGTAATCCTTCATCTACTCTAAAAACAATATCTGAACCATGGCCTCCATTACCACCATAAGGTCCTCCTAAAGGAACATATTTCTCTCTTCTAAAAGCGGTACAGCCATCACCACCAGCACCAGCGATAACATCAATTATTACTTCATCAACAAACATGTTATTCACCCCGTTTCTGTTCTTATTATACCTAAAAAGATGCAAATAGACAATTATTTATGCCTAATAAAAAGAAGTATTTCTACTTCTTAAATCCAATCTGATGATTCAATTGTCTTATTAACTAAGTTTTTAACATCTTCACCAGTAAATGGTTTTTGTAACATATCAACTACTGGATATTTAAAAGCTTTGTCAATTCCTTCTTTAGAGGCTTCTCCAGTAATAATACTTACTGGAACCATATCAAATAAACTATGAGCATTCATAAACTCTAAAACATCAAAACCACTTTTTCTAGGCATATTTAAATCTAATAATAGACATTTAATATTTTTATTACCAATGTTAGCATTTAAAACATCAATAGTATATTGTCCATCTTCAGTAGATAAAACATTATAAACATCTTTAAAACTACTATTAACAAAGTTTCTTACTATATTAGAGTCATCAGCCACAATAATAGTGGGTTGAGTAATCTTTAAATCTTCATTACTAGGTTCTGGTTTAGCATCTAAGTGTTCTACTTTAGGTTCTTCAGAAGCACCATCATCACTACCTAAATATTCAATTACAATACCAAGTACTTTTTTAGCTTTAGTAATTAGATTGTTGAAATCTTCTTCAACAAAAGTCACATTACCTTCTTTAGAAGCCATTTCATGTTGATAAGCTACTTCAGCAAAATTAAAGAAACCAAAGTATTTAGCATCACTTTTCATAGAATGAACTACAATTGCATAATTAGCCATATCATGAGCATTTTTTAATTCCTCAAGCTTTGGTATTTTTTCTTCTAACGCACTCTTGAAATCTCCTAGAGTTTGATTATATGTTTCAATATCACCAAAAATCTCTAAAGCTTTAGCGATATCTACACCTTTTTCAGTTAAAAATTCTACACTTTTCATATCCACCATCCCTATTCTTAATATAATTATAACATATTATCCGTTTTTGTATACTCTTTTTATTTTTTTTATGTAAATAAAAAACACCTTTAGGTGTTATTTACTTTCTACCGGATAACAAGAAGCTTGTTTTCTTCCTTTTCCTACTCTTTCAAATTTAACAACGCCATCAATAGTTGTATATAAAGAGTCATCGTTTCCGCGTCTTACATTTACTCCAGGATGAACTTTAGTTCCCCTTTGACGATATATAATTGATCCAGCTGTAATAAACTGTCCATCAGCTGCTTTAGCACCTAATCTTCTTCCTGCCGAATCACGACCATTAGAAGTAGATCCTTGTCCTTTATGATGAGCAAATAACTGGATATTTAATGTTATTTTCAACATGGATTTAGTCTCCTTTCACAATAATATTCTTAGGATATTGTTCATGTAAAGATTTTAATAAATCTAACATATTTCTAATTAGTTTATTCACAATATCATTTTCTTTTTTGATGATGATATCTAATTCGTCTTTCTTTTCTTCATAAAGAATCGATTCATCATCGATCGCTAAAAGACCATTAATAGTCGTAATAACGATTGAACTAACAGCACTACATACGATATCCTTACCAAAATCATCATACATAGCATGTCCTAATATTTGTATTTCTTTTATAGTATTTTCTTCTTTTAAAACATTTACTTTTATCATAATATCACTAACCAACTATTTTAGTAATCTTTACTTTAGTATAAGGTTGTCTATGTCCTTGAGTTTTACGATTAGACTTGTTTTTATTCTTATATACAAAGATCTTAATCTTCTTGTTTTTACCGTTCTTTAGAACTTCACCAGTTACTTTAGCATCTTTAATATAAGGATTACCAACCTTACCATCAATCATTAATACTTGGTTAAACTCTACTTTATCACCAACTGCTGCATCTAATTTTTCAATATAGATTTCAGCATTTTCACTGACATAGTATTGTTTACCACCGGTTTTAATTACCGCGTTCATATCTTCTACCTCCTTTTGTTAATCTTAAGACTCGCTCTTAAGGTACTATTTCTAGTGTCTAAACCTTTTCAATGCGGTTTGAGCATGAGGCATCAAACGTCAAGATTATACCATATATTACAATTATATGTCAAACAAAAAGCACTTATTTTTTGTTTTCTTTTTCTAATTCTTTATAAGCTATTTTACCAACTAAAGTCTTTGGTAATTCCTTACGATATTCATATTCATAAGGCCATGAATAACGTACTAAACGTTCCTCGGTATAAGCTTTAATCTTCTTTTTTAAAGAACTAGTTAGTTTAACACCATCTTTTAAGACAATATATGCTTTAGCTACTTGCTTTTTATAAGGATGATCAATACCGATTACTACACAAGATTCTACTGCTTCATGAGAAGAGATAACACTTTCAATATAAGATGGGTAAACATTATATCCACTAGAAATGATTAATCTTTTTCTTCTTTGACGATAAAAAACAAATCCGTCTTCATCCATATAACCAATATCTCCAGTATGTAACCAAAGAGTACCTGTTTTATCTTTCTTTAAAACTTTTTTGGTCTCGTCACTACCATTTAAGTAACCCTTCATAACAGTTGGTCCCGCTACACAGATTTCTCCATCCTCTAAGAATTTAGCTTCTCGATTACTATCTAATTTAACTATCTTAAACTGCATATCTGGGAAAGGAATACCTATACTATAATCTTTATAACGTGATACAGGGTTTAATAAACAAGCACCAGTACATTCTGTAAGGCCATAGCCGCATCTAACTTCAGCTTTAGAACCATGATTCTTTAGAAATTCATCAATTTCTCTCTTAAAATCTGGTGTTAAAACATCTCCACCGCTAATAACAGCTTGTAGACTCTCTAAATCATGTTTACCTAATTTTGATTTTAGTAAAGCCTCATAAAGAGTTGGTACTCCTGTAATAACATTAGGATGATATTTCTTTAATAAATGACCAAACTTTCGAGGACTAAAACTAGGTATTAGAATAACCTTCATACCAATATAAAGTGGTGTATGAACAGATACCCCTAATCCAAAACCATGAAAAATTGGTAATATTGAAAGAATAGATTTACCCTCTACTGCTTCATCAATAAAAGAATTAGCTTGCATTGCTAAAGCGTTAAAGTTCAAATTAGATAAGATTATTCCTTTAGGAGCTCCAGTAGTACCTCCAGTATATAAAATTACCGCTTCATCATTTTTATCTTTTTTGACCCCTTTAAAATCTTTGTCATAAGCTGCAAGTCGTAATAATTCATTAAAAAACATAGCTTTTTCATTTTTTTCAATTTTATTTTTTCTACTGGTGAAAAAATAATATAATGTATGCTTAGTATTAGTCATACCATCAGAAACACTACTAACAATGACCTTTTCCACTTTAGTATCATCAATTACATTAATAACTTTATCATAAACTAAATCTATTGTTAAAACATATTTACTATCAGAATCATTAAGATAATGCTTTATTTCGTTCTCACTAGATAAAGGATGAATCATACTAGCTGTTGCCCCAATCATATTAATTGCGTAAAACATCGTAATTGCTACTGGAGTATTAGGCATACAAATAGTTACACGGTCATTTTCTTTAACTCCTAATTCAATCAAAGCACTAGCTGTTTTCTTAATACTAGCCAAAAATTCTTTATATCTTACTCGCTTACCAAAATATTCATAAGCATAATTGTTGGGATAAGCTAAACTAGTCTTTTCTATTACTTCGTATAAAGTTAAATTAGGATAATTTATCTTCTTCAAATTAGAATAATACTTATACCATGGTTCTTTCTTTTTCATAGAAAAACTTTCCACAAAAGTATTACCAAAATCTTTAATCCGATCAAAAAGAGACTCTATCATACTTATCCTCCTAATAAAAAGACTATATAAATAATTATATAGTCTTTTCGTTACTTTTACAATATTTCTATTTTTTTATTAACTCTTTTACTTCTCTCATACTACGTCCAGCCATTAAGTTATCACCATCAGTTTCAACACCACTCATAATAACTAATTTAGCGTGATCAATAGCTTCATCATAATCTTCATTCTTTAAATTCTTACGACGTTGTAGGTTATAAAGACAGTCTAAAGCATTGTGTAATACTTTTTGTTGATGATTAACATTATATGTCTTACTTTCTTTTGACCAACCTTCGCGTTTAACAGTTATTTCATATGGTTCCTTAACATCTGAAGAAGTACGTTTTTCTATTGTTACTCTTTTATCAACTTCTTTAGGATCAATATTAAACTCATATCCAACAGCTGCTTTAATAGAACCCATAAGTATTTCTTCGCTATTAGCTTCTCCGTTTTCTTTTAACCACTCATCAGCATAATTATTAAAGTAATCTAATTTCTTATAAGCAGTTATTTGAGAATCTAATTTAACTAAATCACCATTAGCTGGTTTCTTATCAACCATTTTCTTCATTTGTTCAATTTCTTCAACAGATAAGAATAAAACACTTCGATATTCATCTTCAGCTAATTTAGACATTTTATTAATATCATCATAGCCACGTTTTAAGTCTTTAGTAACTTCTAAACTATCAATATATCTAGATGTTGTATCAGCATCAGCAATTAAGTCTTTATCTTTATTGGCAAAGTACTCGTTTATATATTCTTTAAAAGAATCATCTAAATCACTATCATCATAACTATAATCAGCAATTGTTTTGCTAAGCTTAATATCATCAACATATGTAGTATTCTCAGTAGTTAATTCTTTGATAGTTATAGCACCAATAGTACCTAGTGTTAAAGTACCAGTAAGACCTATTAAAATACCTCTTGAATGAAGTTCTAAACGTTTAAGTAAATACATAACTTACACCCCCAAATTACGTGCTTAATTATATCATAAATAACAGAAAAAAGCAAGTATTTCTTGCTTTAAACCTCTTGAATAACCGTAATTATCATTGGCTTAGATTCGGTCTCATCATAGAAGAATTTACCAAGAACCTTTCGAACTTCGTTTTTAATCAAAGTATAATCTACTCTTTCAGCATTATAATCAATACTGTTAGCAATTACGTCTTTAGCTATCTCTTTAGTTCTCTCTAGTAAATCTTGACTTTCTTTAACATAGATGAAACCACGAGTTAAGATTTCAGGACCTGCTAAAATCTTTTTAGTTGTTTTATCTAAAGTACAACTTAAAAGAACAATTCCATTTTCCCCTAACATTTCCCTATCTTTTAAAACCAAATCACCAATATCTTCACTATCCTTACCATCAATAAGAATTGAATCAATAGGAATTTTCTCAAAGTTTTCTACTAATTCACCATTATCAAGTTCTACTACATCACCATTTTCTTTTAAGATGATATTTTCCTTAGGAATATCTAATTCTTCTGCTAAGGAAGCATTCATAAACTGATAACGGTATTCTCCTTTAACTGGCATATAGTATTTAGGATTCATCAAATTGATCATTAGCATTAAATCTTCTCTAGAGGCATGAGCCAAAAGATGCTTCTTAGTTGATAAACTAATTGCATTAGCACCAGCTATGGCAACTTCATCCATAATAAGAGCATATTTCTTTTCCATACCTACTGAAGCTGGTTCAGCAATAAATACCATATCAGTATCCTTTATTTTAATGTATTTATCACGATCTTTTAAAATTCTCTCTAAATTAGCAAATGGTCGTTCATTATCTGATGAAATTAAAATAACAACATTCTTATCATCAACATTCTTTAAATCACCAATTACTTTCTTACCTACTTTTAAATAACCATCATCTATACCTTTTTTAACTAAGTCACCTAGTTCTTTACCCATAATAACAATCTTTCTATGAGTTTCACTGACTTCATTAAATATTTCCTGAATACGATAAAAATCAGTTGGTAAAACCGTTGTGATTATGCGATTTTCATTATGAGTTAGTACTTCTCTAATAAAGTCAGATACTCTGTTCTTTGGTGAAGTATAACCCTCTTTCCAGGCATAAACAGACTCTGATAACAAAAGTAATACTCCTTGTTTACCAACATATGCTAGTTTACCAATATCAGTTTTATATTTACCTAGCATCGTAGAATCAAAAACAAAGTCTCCAGTATAGACAATAGCTCCATCAGGAGTATTTAGTACATAACAAACTGCATCTGGTATTGAATGAGTTACCCTAATAGGGAAAACACTATTCTTACCAAACTCTATTTTAGTATGAGGTTTAATCTCTTTTAATTTAATCTTTTTCTTATCACTATCACTCATTCTAGTTTTTAAAACATCCAAAGTAAGTTTAGTTCCGTAAATATCAACATTTTTCAATTTATCAAAGATATCAGGAACAGCACCAACACTTGATAAGTGACCATGAGAAAGAAAGATACCTTTAATTCTATCAACATTATTTTCTAAGTAAGTTGTATCAGGAATTATATAATCGACTCCTAAATTAACATTATTATTATACTTTAAGCCGGCATCAAAGACAAAAATATCTTTATCTACTTCAACTACATACATATTCTTACCATATTCATTTAATCCACCTAAAGCAAAAACTTTAATTTTACTCATCTAATTCCTCCTTCCTTCTATCATAAAGTAAGCTAATTATATCAAAAACACAAGTTATAAAGCAAGCTTCTCTAAAGCATCTTTAGCAGCTTGTTGTTCAGCTTCTTTCTTTGACTTAGCTTCCCCTTTTCCTAAAGTTATTCCATCAACAATAACTGCTACTACAAATAATTTGTCGTGATCAGGACCACTTTCTTTTATTACTTCATATTGAAGTGATTTATTATCAGTTTGGACAGCCTCTCCCAAAGAACTCTTATAATCATTAAAGAAAATAACTTCTTCATCTTCAATATAAGGTACTACTATTTCTAGAATTATTCTTCTAACTGTATCAAAACCCAAATCTAAATAAATAGCTCCCATTAAAGCTTCAAATATATCAGCGACAATGGCTTTTTTATGCTTACCACCAGACTTTTCTTCACCATGACCAACTTTTAAATACTTATTAAGCTCTAAATCAGTGGAATAACGATAAAGAGCATCTTCACAGACATAACTAGCTCTAAGTTTAGTCATTTGGCCTTCTCCTAAATCACTTTTTTGATATAAGTATTCAGAAATAACTAAGTCAATAACAGCATCTCCTAAAAACTCTAATCGTTCATAATCTATTTTCTTCTTATGTTCATTAGCATATGAACTATGCGAAAAAGCACTATTATATAGATTAATATCTTTTATTTTAATACCAAGTCTTTTAAATAAGTCTTCCATTATATCACCTCGCTAATATCAATATTATTATACGCTTTATTTAGAATAAAAACAAACAAAAAGAATTATAAAAATTCTTTTAGTCTTTTCGAACTTTTCGATCTTTTAATCTTTTGAAACGCATTCTTCTCAACTTGATTAATTCGTTGTTTAGTAACTCCGAAATAATCAGCACATTCTTGAAGACGTTTAAAACGATCATCTTCAAGACCATATCGATGAGTTAGTACTTGTCGTTCTTTTACAGTTAAACCAGAAAGTACTTCATCTATCTCTTTTCTTAAGTTTTCATGATATAGACAAGATTCAGACAAATCATATTTTGGAAGATTATAACCACCATCTAGAATCTCATCCTCAATATTTAAATGATTAGTAATATTCATTAGATTACGAATATCTTCTCTAGTTCTTCTTTTACCATTTTTATCTGCTACACAAACACCTTTAGTCTCTAAGATATCCAAAACTTCTTCTAACATTTCTTTTCCTAATACACTGTCATCAATTCTTTGACCATATTCTTTTTCAACTGCGATCATAGCATTTAAAAAATCAACTAAAAAGGCATCATTTCCTTTTTTATAACAATCAAATTTACGATACAACATTTTACTCCTAATCGCTTTTTGGGCATAATTAGAGAACTTTATTCCTCTACTAGCATCAAATCTACTAATTGCGTCAATAGCACCTTCACAAGCAGCACTTAAAGCTACATCATGAGGAAGTCTATAGGAATAACTATACTTAGAAGCCATATAAAGAACAAAGCGATAATTATGTTCAAATAAATCATTAAAGAGTTTAGGGTCTTTGCTTTTCGCATATTCTAAAAACTTAGCTGTTTGTTCTTCTTCACTATAAGGCTTTTTCGCATTTTTAATATCAATTATCCGAGTTTCATAATTAGGAAAATCATAATCATAGTCATTCTTTTTCATATCAAATACTCGAATATTATTCTTAGCTAAATAATCCATTATGGTAATAAACTCTTCTTCATTTTTCGCAAGACGAAAAATTTTTCGTAAAGAAATAGTATAGAACTCTTCTTCATCACCATAATCATTAAAAGTAGTGTTCTTTCTAATATTATTAGGTATAAATTTATCTTCTAAATAAGATATAAGGTTCTCGTTCATTTCCTCCACCCCTTTTTAACGACGCATATTATACCATATCTTTATAAAATAGTCAATTTTAGTTTGATAATTAGAAGTTTTTATAGTACACTATTTATATATGAAAAATATAATATTAAAATGCATTAGGAAATACCAAAAAACTCCTGGTAAAGTACACAGTAGATGTAAATATATTCCTACTTGTTCAGAATATGCTTACATCGCTATTGAAAGATTTGGTATATTGAAGGGTTCTTTTTTAGCACTAAAAAGAATTTTAAAATGCAATCCTCTATCTAAAGGAGGAATTGATTTAGTACCTGAAAAGAAAGGAAAAAAAGAATGAAGAGAATTGGTTTATTAATATTAATTATTACATTAAGTTTATTTATAAGTGGTTGTAAACAAGATAATATGGAGAATATTGAAATTATTGTTACTAACTATCCAAATGAATATATTACGGAAAACATTTATGGAAAGCATGCCACTATATCATCAATTTATCCCGATGGTGTCAACATTAGTAATTATGAAATAACTAAGAAACAAAAAAAGGATTATGCCTTTAAAGATCTATTCGTCTATAATGGACAAGTAGAAAAAGAAAGAAAATTAGCTGTTGAACTTCTAGATCTTAATCCTGAACTAAAAATAATTGATGCTGCTTATGTCTTAGAAAGTGATTATTCTGGTGAAGACTTATGGTTAAATCCTTCTTCCCTACTAATGATGAGTAATAATATTCGAATGGGTTTAAATGAATATATCACCAGTAGTTATCTTAAAAAAGAAGTAACTGATAATTATAATGAATTAAAGATTAAACTTTCAGAGTTAGATGCTGACTACCGAGTAGCGGTAGAAGAAGCTGATAGTAATGTAATCCTAACCTCTAATCCTATTCTTAAGTATTTATCTACCTTTGGCATTGATGTCTTAGTAATTAGTGATAACACTAGTGAAAAAGATTTAGATACTATTATAATGAAAGTAAGAAGCGGTATTGTTGATCACTTATACAAGTTTAAAAGTGATAAGCTATCACCTACAGTTGATGAATTCGCTTCTGACTATGGTTTAGAAGTTGTTGACTTAAATAATACTAGTAATCTAACAGATGATGAAAGAGATAACAATAAAAACTATATTGATATCATGCAAGATAATTTAAACTCTTTAAAATTAGAAATGTATCAATAAAAAATAGCCTTAAAGGCTATTTTTAATATGTGTTCTTCGGTTTTTCAGCCGGATGTTCTTCTGGTTCATAAACAGTTCCCGTAAACCATACTTCACCACTATCTTTATCTCTTATTAAATATAAATATGGTTTGTTGAAAGTTAAGTCTATTTCTTCTACTGGGACCTTAAATAAATAATCAAATCCTCCTGTAGTACCACCCAAACCTCCTTCAGCAGTAACTGCTGCAGCTTTTATTCCATCATTAGAGAACTCAATAGTAGCTTTATGTTTAGCTTGGCCAATATAATGATTTTTGCTTTCTTTTAACATACCTGAAAGATCAGCTTTATCTTGATCAAAAACATCTTTTATACCTATTTTTTTCAAATCACTCATTAATTCTAATTCATAATCATAATTAAACATTGGAATATCACCTTCAATTAATGTAACAACTCCATCTTTAAAGTTTTCTTTCTTTAATTCCTTTAAATTTTTAATTATTTTGTTAACGTCAGTTGCCTTAACATTATCAATATAATCAGTAAGATCATCTTCTTTTGGCATTATTCCTACATATTGTAGATTTAAACCATCATATTCCTTCAAATCTTTAGCAAAAACTTTTACCTTTTCATCATCATAAACATAGAAATCTGATGAAGAAGCTTCTTTTCCATAGTTTTTATCTATATCTTTAATATATTCATCTAAATATTTATTAACATTAGGTTCTGCCATACCACCAGCTACAGCTTCCTTTCCATCTTCTGATGCTAACCATTTTTTGTACTCATTACCAACTATCTCTCTTATTTTATCTTCACCAATCTCTTTAACGATGTCATAGCGATTAAAACTGGCATAAACAGTAGCCGCTTTTCTATTTTCAGCATTTTCAAAATCTAAATGGGCAAATTCCTCATCACCAAGATAAGGATAAACATTAGCACTATAAGCATGATCTTCATCAGAAATTTTTTCGTGATTATAATAAACGCTATAACCCTTACAAGGTACTTTGCTACCAGCAGCACAATGTATTTGATTAGTCCAATTCATATCAATTGCCAAGGCATTAATAAGATAGTATTCAGCATCAGCAACATCACTATCATTAAATAATTTAGAAATCAAGTTTAAAGTTTTCTCCTTAACCCAATTATTAACATTGCTAGCATTTGCAAAGGAATCATATTTAACTTCAGCATAATAACGCTTAGCTAAGTTGTTGGTATAACTCTTCTTAATATTGTCCTTGACTTCATTTCTAATAAACATAGCATTTGCAAAAGACATATTAGGACTATTAGTATATTTTTTAGCTTTATAACTACCTATAACTTCATCTATTTGCTTTTTAGATGCTCCACTAGCTCCCTCACCTAACATTTCAAGAGCATATTTAATTGATAAAGGACTATAGATCTTATTTTTTTCCTCGTTCTCTAATTTTAAGAAATATAAGTCAAAATCATTTAAATCATTACCGGTAATACGGTATTCCTTATGAACTTCTTTCTTCTTAACTTTTACTTTCTCTACTTTTTTAGGGAATAATAGAAAATATCCGGCAACCAAAGCCCCTACGATTAGCAAACAAAGAATTACAATAACTATTTTTTGTTTTTTACTTTTCTTTGCTTTAGTTTTTAATTCTTCTTCCATAAAAACCTACCTTTCTACCATAATTATAGCAATATTTTCCCCTTCTAAAATTAAAAAGTATACCCTTAAGTGTATACTTTACATTTTTTAATACTGAATTCCCCAAATAACATGATGTTTTGCTTCTTTACCACAACAAACACACTTATCATCAATTGGTTTATCGTCAGTAATACATCTTGATTTACAACCTTTAATCTCTTTTATTTTGTCTTCACAATCCTGATCACCACACCACATAGCGTGAATAAAACCTGGTTGTTTATTTAATATGTTTTCCATCTCTTCTAAATTATGAGCTTCAAAAGTTAATTCATTTTGTCTTTTTAATGCTTTTTCATACATATCTTTTTGAATAGTTTCTAATAATTCTTTTACTTCAGTTACGATATCACTATCAAGATCTATTTCCATCTTTTCTCTAGTATCTCTTCTAGCTAGAGTAACTTTTTTGTTATCAAGATCCCTTTTACCAAGTTCTATTCTAATTGGAATACCATTTACTTCTGCTTCTGCAAATTTAAAGCCTGGTGTTTTATCAGAATCATCAATATAAGTACTAATATCACTCTTATTTAATTCATCATTATATTTATTAGCAAGCTCTTTTACTTCTTCGTTATCACCAATTGGAATAATAACTACTTGTTTAGGAGCAATTCTTGGTGGTAAAACAAGTCCATAATCATCAGCATGAACCATGATAATAGCCGCAATAGCTCTAGTGGTTTTACCCCATGTTGTATAGTATGCATAATCATCTTTATTATCCTTATTAGTAAACTTAACATCGTAGGCCTTACTAAACTTTTGACCAAAATAATGACTAGTACCATCTTGCAAGCAGACACCATTATACATTAAATCCTCATTAGTCAAAGTAAATTCAGCACCGGCAAATTTTTCTTTTTCAGTTTTTATTCCTGTAATTGATGGTATAGCTAGTATTTCATGGTTAAACCATTTATAAACTTCCATCATACGATATGTTTCATCAATAGCTTCTTCTTTAGTAGCATGAATAGTATGTCCTTCTTGCCATAAGAATTCCCTACTTCTAAGGAAAGGTCTTGTTTCTTTCTCATAACGAAAGACATTACACCATTGATTATATAGTTTTGGTAAATCTTTATAAGAAGTAATATGTTTTTTATAGTAATCACAGAATAAAGTTTCTGAAGTTGATCTAATTGCTAAACGTTCATCCATTTTTTTCTTACCAACTTCACTAACCCAAGCTAGTTCAGGAGCGAACCCTTCAATAAGCTCTTTTTCCTTATTAAATAAACTCTCTGGTATTAATAATGGTAATTGAACATTTTGATGACCTAATTCTTTAAATTTTTGATCCATAATAGACTTTATTTTTTCCCAAATAGCATAACCATTAGGTTCAATGACAATACAACCTTTTACAGAAGTATAATCAGCTAAATGAGCCGCTTTAATGACATCTGTATACCATTTAGCAAAATCAACATCTCTTTTAGTAATTGCTTTATTTTCCATATTCTTCTTCCTTTCTTCCCCTAGATTTTATCATAGATAAACTAATTATACTAGTTTTACTTATCTTTTAGTCTAACACTAACTAATTTAGAAACACCAGATTCCTGCATTGTTATTCCATATAAAGTATCAGCATATTCCATCGTTTTCTTCTTATGTGTAATAATTAAGAATTGGGTCTTATCTTTATAATTAGAAAGATAATGACCAAACTGATCAACATTAGCTTCATCTAAGGCCGCTTCTACCTCGTCAAATAAACAGAATGGAATCTTTCTAACATTAAGAATTGAGAATAATAAAGAAATTGCGGTAAGGGTCTTTTCTCCACCAGATAATAAAGATATCGTAGTTAGTTTTTTTCCTGGAGGTGAAGCTACTATTTCCACACCAGTAGTTAGTAAATTATCTGGATCAGTTAACTTCAATGAAGCATCACCACCACCGAATAATTCTTTAAATACTTTCTTAAATTCTACTTTGATTTCTTCGAAAGTCTTAGCAAACTCTTCTTCCATTACTTCATCCATTTCTTCCATAATTTCTAAAAGAGTATCTTCAGCTTTAAGTAAATCCTCTTTTTGATTATTTAAGAACTCAAATCTAGTATTAACACGTTCAAACTCTTCAATAGCACCCAAATTAACCATACCAAGAGCTTTCATAACATTCTTATGCTTATTAACTTTTTCTCTAGCTATATCTGGTTCTATTTCTAGTTTATATTTATCTTTAGCTTTTTCAAAAGTAAGAGCATAATCTTCATTTAAAGTAAGTAACATATTATCTAGTTTAACATCTAATCTATTAATTAATATTTCTAACTTTTGATATTCTTTTTCTTCTGCATGAAGATTAGAACTTCTAAGTTTATTCTTAGCATTCTCTTCATCTATTTTTACTTTTAAGTCTTCGACTTCTTTAGTTAAAGCCTTAATTTCATTTTCAATAGTTGCTTTCTTAGTTTTGGCTTCATAATAACTATTAATAGTCTTCTCTTCTTCTTTTTCTAATGTATTATTGGAAATAGCTTTATAAGAATCATAATCCTTTTGTTCAGAAGATAGCTTTTCATTAAGAAGTAGTCTATCACTATTTTTCTTACCTCTAACTTGTTCTATCTCAGCTTTTTTCTTAGATAAAGTAAACACCTTTTCTTCTAGACCTTTAATTTCTTCATCTTTTTGACTAATATTTTCTAAAGTCTTATCAATATCAACTTTCTTTTCTTCTAATAGTACCTTAGTATCCTTAATTTCCTGTTTAATCAAGAAAATACTTCGAACTTTATTTTTACTACCACCAGACATTGAACCACCAATATTGATAACATCTCCATCTAAAGTAATAATCTTATAACGATGATTTATCTTTTTAGCTAATCTTTTAGCTGCTTCTATATCAGGAGATACCAAAATATTACCAAATTGATTCTTCATAATACCTGCATATTTATTATTATAGGTTAATAAATTATCTAAAACATCAACAAAGTCTTTGTCTTTTTCTATCTTTTTCAAAGTATCATTATCAACGAATCTTTCTTTAATAACAGAAATCGGGAAGAAAGTCGCTCTACCTAACTTCTTTTCTTTTAAATAATTAATTGCTTTAGTAGCAGCTTCTTCATTTTCTACTATAATAAAATTCTTATTAGCACTAACGGCAATATCTAAAGCAGTTAAGTACTGATCATCAATATCAATAGAATTACCAATAGTATTATAAATACCTGTCAAGCCATCATTATTAATAATGTTTTTAACACTATATGGTAAAGTTACATTATCTTTTTCTAACCGAAGGGATTCTATCTTATTATTCAAATTAATGATATCTCTATTCATCATTGAATAATCATCTTCTAAGACTTTCTTTCTATTTACTAGACGATCTATTTCTTTTTCGTAATCTCCACTTTCTTTATCTAAAGAAGAAATCTTTTCATCATCTTTTTTAATTCCTTCGTCTATTAACTTAATATCACTTTCTAAAATCTTAATATTTTCTAAAAGCTCACGCATTTTATCAAGTGCTTCATTTTCACTGGTTTTATGACTACTACGTTCTTCAATTAGTTTTTTCTCACCATTTAGACGTTCTACTTCTCCTGTAACTTTCAGTAATTCATCTTGTTTTGTCCTTAATTTACTCTCTAATTTAGTAAGTTCTTTTTCTTTTTCTAATTGTTTAGTATCAATAACACTACTTTCACTTTCTAAAACAGATATTTCTTTTTCAATCTTTTCTTTCTTAGTTTGAGCTTCTTTTAATTCAGTATTCATCTTATCTATTTCATAAGCAAGTAAAGCTACTTCTAAATTCTCTAAAGCATTTTTATTATCTAAATACTCTTTAGCTTTTTCACTTTGTTCTCTTAAAGGTTCTACTTGTCCTTCTAACTCTGCAATAATATCATTAACCCTATCTAAGTTATTATGTGTACGATCTAATTTACGAACTGCTTCCTCTTTACGTTTTTTATATTTTAAAATACCTGATGCTTCTTCAAAAATAACTCTTCTATCATTAGCACTAGAAGATAAAATCTTATCTACTTCCCCTTGAGAAATAATATTAAATGATTCTTTACCAATACCAGTATCTAAAAGCAAATTAACAATATCTTTAAGACGACATCTTTCACCATTTAAACTATATTCATTTTCTCCACTACGATAAACCTTACGTTTAATTGATATTTCATTGTAAGGCATATTTACATAATTATCACTATTATCAAAGATAAGTTCTACAGATGCGACATTAAGTTTGTTTCTAGATTTTGATCCAGAGAAAATAACATCACTCATGGCACCATCACCACGAAGTGATTTAACAGATTGTTCTCCTAAAACCCAACGTACAGCATCAACGACATTACTTTTCCCTGATCCATTAGGGCCAACTATACAGGTAATCTTATTGTCAAGTTCAATATTTATCTTATCAGCAAACGATTTAAACCCGATGGCTGTTATTTCTTTTAGATACATCTTATCACCCTACTAACTCCTTTAATTATACTATTTTTAAAGTTTTTTCGCAATAAAAAAGAAGAAGTTTATTCTTCTTCAAATCTCTTTTCACTTAATAGTTCATTCAAATTAACTATATCATATCCTTTTTGTTTAATATAAGAAATAATAGTAGTAAGTTCTTCCAAAATATAATCTTTATTTTTCAAAGAGATAATTGAACCACTAACCAGCTTTCTTTTAACTATTTGGTAAGCCCTGTTAGAAGGATTTATATTGGGAATAATTGTGTGCATTGATAAACTATTGCACAAATCTAAAATATATTCACTACTATAAGAAGCATAACAGTATTTTGGTCTAATATTAGTAATATCTTTTAAAAGATCAATTCCATATTTAAAATATTTCTTTTGATAACGACCATTATAACTTAAAAGCTCTACTTCAAAAGCTGATTTAGTTAAGTTTTTAACCAAATCTTGATTATTTTCAATAAAAAGACCATCCATAAAGAAAGTTGCCTTAACATCTTCCTGAGATAAAATATCTAATAAATGGTCTATTTTATCATCACGTCTAATAATAAAGACTAAAGCTACTTTTCTATTCTCACCATTACCACCTATAATAAACCTATCATAAATATCATCTAAAGAGATAGCTGGTTCCTCTTCTTTAAAAACTAGTAAATTTTCATTATATTTACCATATCTTTTCATTTTAGAGTAACTCTTCTTAGTATCAACTAAAACACCATTAATACCAGGAATCATATAAAAATCACCTACTGAAGCATTAATAGATTTCTTATCAAATTTATATCTGTTATGTTTGATTTCTTTCATAATAGGATCTGCTTCTCTAATAAAGTCAATAGTCTTATTCGTATAATAAAAACTAAATATCGTTAATAGAACAATAAGTATTATTTTATAGTATTTATACATAAAATCACCAATTAATTATATGTAAAAAAAAGATAAGTATTTCTACTTATCTCTCATTTTAATTAATACTTGGCTCCAATCTTTTTTATATAAGCTAATACCAACAACTCCTAATCCAATTAAGATTAGATAAGGTAAAATCGTTAAGATGAATCCCGTTACTGGACTACCTTCGTTTTGATTGTAGAAAGTAACTGAGTTTGCTCCATTACTTACTGCAGTAGGACTCATTTCACTACTAATTGTCTCACTTCCACTTCCTACTTTAAATGAAGTTGTATATCCATCTTTTTCGTCTTCAAATATACTATAATAATCATCTATAGAAATAGAATTATAATTATTATTGTTATAGGTAAATCTTCCGATAGTAGCACTCTGTCCATGTGTTAAATGAATTGTATCTTTAGTACCACTCTTACATTTAGTTACTTCATTTCCGTCTTCTGTTATTCCAGTACCAGATATTAAATATTTCTCACTTCCAGAATAGTTTTCACATGCAATATCAATTTCTTCATCATCATCTACTTGTATACTAAATTCAAACTCTTCAGTTCTATCTGCCATAACGCCTTTTACAGTTTTACTTACCTCAATATAACCAAACTTACTTTCATCTTTTGGTTCAGAAAAAGGCATATTATTTACTTTAGTATCATTATCATCTTTTATTGCAAAGGTTGCATTAAAATTTCCTGTTGGTACATTATTAGCATCAAGAACGTTGGTAACTTGAATAACAATAGTATACTCATTATCATCATCTATTGGATAGGCACTATTACTAGTAGAGATTTCTTTTACTTTTAGTTCATAATTGCCTGGTTTAGTAAAGTTTAATCCTATATTAGATAAGTTAATAGTTGATGACTTACTTACGGTATAACTATTACTTACTGTCTCACTTCCATCAAAGGATAGCGTTTTACGATTAAAGATTACATCATTCGAACTTGCTGGCACTGATACTTGGCTTCCTTTAACAACATTCGAATTATTTGATTTAGTAGCAATAATATTATTAATATTACTAGTACTGCTTCCATAGTTTACTGTTATTTCTGCACCTGATGCTGTTGCAGCATTTCTAAATGCACTATTATATATTGTTGGATTTCCTAATATTTGGATTGTTCCTGAGGCTTTAGTATCGTTTTCGAACATACTACGCATTTCAGTAACTGCCGAAGTGTTCCAAGAACTTGCTCCATTGATATTTGCTAGATTTGCGCAATCGCAAAACATATAGTCCATATAGGTTACACTTGAGGTATTCCAATTACTTAATGCACTGATACTAGTTAGGGCACTACAGACCTGAAACATATGGTGCATATTTGTTACTCTCGAGGTATCTACTTCTGATAGGCCAGATATATCCGTTAATGCTCGCATATCTCTAAACATTTGCGAAGAATTAGCATTTAAATATATTGTATCTGCTTCGCTATAATAATACATTGTTCCATCCTCATCATCAAAGAATATATATATTGGGTATTCCGAATTTGAAGCTGATACAGTATTTTCGGTTGTAGCAACAAAATAATTTGGCAAAGTTTGACTCCGCTTAATTGCCACTAGAGCTTGATCAGGTATATCATAACCATACCCTATATCATAGTTAGCCGTATTTTTCATTTTTCGGTTAACAGTTTCACCATTATCAAAAGTTGCGGTTTTTAGGGTTACTATTGAAGTGTCTTCTGTTGATATTCCATAAGTAAAGTCTACTTCAGGAGCATTATATACATTTTGTACTGTTCTACTTAAAGTAACTGTACTTCCATTTGTCCAAGTTATAGTACCTGCTGCTTTTACTTCGGTTGTTCTTAGTGTTAGCACTCCTATTAGTGCTACTACAAGTATTAAAGTTATATTGTATACATTAAATACTTTTTTCATATACTTCTCCTATTTTATCTCATATATCTATTATACCTTTTTTAATATAGAAAAACAAGGATTTCAATCCTTGTTTACATTTTGTTTGACATTCTATTTTTCTTTTTTATCATCGAATAAAGCATCACGTCTTGAGAAGTTTTGTTTACCTTTTTTATCTACCCCTAATGCTTTAACTAGTATTTCATCACCAACAGAAACAATATCACTTACTTTATCTACTCTCTTCTTATCAAGTTTAGAAATATGTACTAGTCCTTCACAACCAGGCCATACTTCTACAAAGCATCCAAAGTCTTCTATTTGCGTAACTTTAGCTTCATAGATTTTACCTACCTCTACTTCTCTTGTTACATCTAAAATCATTTGCTTTGTCTTCTCAATGATATCCTTATCTGTATGATAGATAATTACTTTACCATCATCTTCTAAATCTACTTTAACAGCATTTTGATTATTAACATCAGTAACATCAGAAGCTTCACAGATAATCTTGGTAATCATTTCTCCACCACGACCAATAACATCTCTAATCTTTTCTGGTTTAATCATAAATATTTCAGTCTTAGGAGCATATTTAGATACTTCTGGTCTTGGTTCTTTAATAGTTTTCTTTATCTTATCAAGTATTTCTAAACGAGCTTTTTTAGCTTGTTTTAATGCTTTTGATAAAATATCTTCAGTAATACCTTTAATCTTAATATCCATTTGTAGAGCACAGATACCATTTTTAGTACCTGCTACTTTAAAGTCCATATCACCTAGATGATCTTCCATACCTTGGATATCAGTTAATATTTGGTATTTCTTACCATCATCACTAGTAATTAATCCCATCGCAATACCTGCTACTGGAGCTTTTATTGGTACCCCTGCAGCCATTAAAGACATACATCCAGCACAGATAGATGCTTGAGAAGATGATCCATTTGATTCAAATATTTCAGATACAACACGAATTGTATATGGAAATTCTTCTTCATCAGGAATAACTTGTAGTAATGCTTTTTCACCAAGGGCACCATGACCTACTTCTCTTCTACCAGGAGCTCCATATCTTCCAGTTTCTCCTACTGAAAATTGTGGAAAATTATAGTGAAGCATGAATCTTTTTCCTTCTTCTATTCCTAAACCATCTAATATTTGATGTTCACCCAAAGCTCCTAAAGTAGTTACTGATAAACTTTGTGTCTCTCCTCTTGTAAATAAGGCACTACCATGAGTTCTAGGTAATAGATCAACATCCATAGAAAGAGGTCTAATCTCATCCATCTTTCTACCATCTGCTCTTTTCTTTTCATTAACAACGATATTTCTAAATAGACGATATTCAACATCAGATATTACCATACTAACTTTAGTTAACAATTCTTTTAATTCTTGTTCTTTTAATAATTCTTCATATTCTTTAGTATATTTATCTAATACTTCTTCTTTAATAGTTTCAATTGCATCATACTTTTCTAATTTATCTTTAATTCTAAGTGCTTTATCAAGTCTTTCTGATACTAAATGAGTAACATCTTCTCTTAAGTCATCTTCTACTACTAGTTTATCATATTCCATTTTTTCTTCACCAATATCAGCCATAATCTCTTCTTGGAATTTAACTAGTTTTTTAATTGCTTCATGACCTTTCATCAATGCTTCTAACATGATATCTTCTTTTACTTCTTTAGCACTAGATTCTACCATATTAATAGCATCTTTAGTACCTGCTACTGTTAAATCTATTAAAGACTTTTCTAATTCTTCTACTGTTGGATTAATAACAAATTTATCGTCAACATAACCAACTTTAACAGCTGCTACTGGTCCTAAGAAAGGAATCTTAGAAATAGATACCGCAAGTGATGAACCAAGCATTGCTGCTAGTTCTGGGGCATTATCTTGTTCTACTGATAAAACAGTATTAATAATTTGTACCTCGTGCTTAAAATCTTCTGGGAATAATGGTCTTAAAGGACGATCAATCATTCTAGCAGCTAAAGTTGCTGCTTCAGTTGGTCTTCCCTCTCTTTTAATGAAACCACCTGGAATCTTTCCTACTGAATATAGTTTTTCTTGATAATTAACTGTTAGTGGAAAGAAACTAGATAATAAGTTAACATTTTTTGATACTACAGCTGCTGTTAAAACAACGGTATCACCATATCTAATTAATACTGAGCCTGTTGCTTGTTTAGCTAATTCGCCATTTTCAACAATGATTTTTCTACCATAAAAATCCAATTCATATTTTCTTTTCTTCATACTCTACCTCTTTTCTTTTAAAATAAAAATAGACACTAAAAATAAATGTCTACTTTCTTAATCCTAATTTTTTAATTAACTCACGATATCTCTTAACATCAGTTTTTGCTAAATAAGCTAACATATTACGTCTTTGACCTACTTTCTTAAGTAGTCCTCTACGTGAGTGATAGTCATGTATATGCTCTTTCAAATGATCTGTTAATTCATTGATTTCTTCAGTTAAAATAGCAATTTGTACTTCAGCTGAACCAGTATCATTTTTTCCCCTAGCATACTCTTTAACTATCTTTGCTTTTGCTTCTTTAGTTAAAGCCACAAAAAACACATCCTTTCTTATATATTCGCCAAAACTTAGTAAAAAATCGGATCTTTTTTAAACCAAGATTTGGTAAGCAATAATAATATACTAAATTTTTTAACTTTTGTAAAGCATTTTATCTACTTTTAACATACCTTCTTCTAATTTATATAAAGCTATTATTTTATTATCATATTTAAATATTACTCTATCTTTAATATTAAAAGTATTCTCTAGTTTTGCTCCATTTTTAGTTTTATGAAATAATTCTTCCGAAACATCAATTGTTTCAACAGCAAGGACTTCATCTAAAGTTAATAGTTTATAATTGTCTTTTTCTATATCTTCTAAAGTATATGCTTCATTAATACTAAACTTTCCTTGTCTAGTACGCACTAGTTCGCTCATAACTGCACAAGTACCTAGACTCTCTCCTATATCCCTAATTAAACTCCTAATATAAGTTCCTTTAGAAACGGTACACTTAAATTTAAAAATATTATCATTATATTCTAAAAGTTTTATTTCTTTAATAGTTACTTCCTTTTTGGGTAAAAGAACTTCTTCCCCGTTACGAGCATATTCATATAGTTTTTTACCATTTACTTTAACTGCTGAATATATTGGCACTTCTTGTTGATAAGTTTTTTCATAACTATTAACTGCTTTTTCCAAAACATCTTTAGCTATTCTTTTACTATCAGTTTTAATTACTTTTCCTTCAGTATCCAGTGTATCAGTTAAGATATTTAACTTAGCAGTTGCTATATACTCTTTATCTGTAGATAAAAGTAAATCACTTACTTTAGTATACGACCCAATAGTAAGTACTAAAACACCACTAGCAATAGGATCTAAAGTACCAGTATGACCTATCTTTTTAATACCTAATATTTTACTAACTTTACGAATAACATCAAAAGAAGTTATTCCCTTAGGCTTATTAACAACAAGTATTCCGTCCATAGAATCATCCCTTTTCAAAAGTATTATACTTTTATTTTAGCTATAAGTAAACAAAAGAACTAACTAAAGTTAGTTCTTAATACCTAATTCTTCTAATTGTTTTTTGTCTACTTCAGTTGGAGCTTCACTCATAAGATCTGATGCTGAAGCTGTCTTAGGGAAAGCAATAACATCACGAATATTATCAGTTCCTGTTAAAAGCATTACTAATCTATCTAAACCAAGAGCAAGCCCTCCATGAGGAGGTGTTCCATATTTAAATGCTTCTAAGAAAAATCCAAATCTTCTCTTTGCTTCTTCTTTACTAAAACCTAAAGCTTCAAACATCTTAGCTTGGACATTAGCATCATGAATCCTGATACTTCCACCACCAGCTTCATAGCCATTAATGACAATATCATAGGCTTTAGAATAGCAATGTTCTTTATCATTAATCAATTTATCAACATCACTATCTTTAGGTGAAGTAAATGGATGATGTGAAGAAACAAATCTTCCTTCCTCTTCACTATATTCAAAAGATGGAAAATCAACTACCCAAAGAAGATGATAATCCTCTTTATATAGATTTAATTCTTTTCCTAAATGATTCCTTAAAGCACCTAAAGCAATTTTTGTAGTTTTATAATTATCTGCAACTATTAATACTAAGTCATTATCTTCAAGAGCTAATTGGTCTTTAAGATTATTTAATTCGTTCTCACTAACTCCATTTTTTATACTTCCAGAGAATTCTCCTTCCGTATATTTTAAGAAAGCCAAACCAGAAGCTCGATATGTTTTAACTAATTCAGTTAGTTTATCAATTCCCTTACGAGAATAGTTATTAGCTTCATTTTTAACAACCAAGGCATTAATAACACCCTTATTATCTAGAACACTTCTAAACATACTAAATTCAGTATCTTTGAAAATATCAGTAATATCTTCAATTTTCATATCAAATCTTAAATCTGGTTTATCACTACCATAATCTCTAATAGCATCATCATACTTCATTTTTTCAAGTGGTAACTTAACATCTATATCTTTAACTTCTTTAAAAACATTAGCAACTAGTCTTTCCGTAATATCCATAACATCGTTTTCTTCAACAAAACTCATTTCTAAATCAACTTGTGTAAACTCTGGTTGACGATCCGCTCTTAAGTCTTCATCACGGAAACATTTAGCAATTTGGAAATACTTTTCTACTCCACCAATCATCAATAATTGTTTAAAAAGTTGTGGTGATTGTGGCAACGCATAAAACTTACCCTTATTTACTCTTGAAGGTACTAAATAATCTCTTGCTCCTTCAGGAGTACTTTTACAAAGAATAGGTGTTTCTACTTCTAAAAAGCCATTATCTGATAAAAAGTTTCTCACAGCCATTGTGATTTTATGCCTAGTAATTAGTTTTTCCTTAAGTTCATTTCTTCTTAAATCTAAATAACGATATTTTAATCTAGTATCTTCTAAAGCTGTTATATCATCAGTAATTTCAAATGGTAAATCTTCTGATGAATTTAAAAGTTCTAGATTAACTACTTCTACTTCAATTTCTCCAGTAGGTATATTCTTGTTCTTATTCTCTCTTTCAATTACTTTACCAGTTGCTTTAATAACTGATTCACTTTTTAGAGAAGAAGCCAACTCATAGTAGTCACTTTCAGGACGAACTGTTAGTTGAATAATTCCACTTCGATCACGAAGATCAATAAATACTAAGCCTCCAAGATTTCTTTTCTTAGAAACCCAACCAAAAAGTTCTACTTCTTCATTTAAATTCTTAATATTAAAATCAGCATTATTATATTTCTTCATACTCCACCTCTATTTATGATCATGACAGTGACAGTCATCACCACAATGACAATCATCGCCACAGTCACATTCATCTTCTAAATTCTCATCTAAATAATAGATTAATGCATCAATACTAATTATTTCTTCTTCTTTTGTTTTATTGTTCTTAATTTTAACTTCATTATTATCTAAATCTTTACTATTAAGTACAATTGTATACTTAGCTTTTAACCGATCAGCTTGTTTAAATTGGGCTTTTAAGCTTCTACCCAAGTAATCAGTATCAACTCTAAAACCTGCTAATCTTAGTTCTTGACAAAGATATAGAGCATAACTCTTTTCTTCATCATTGACATACATTAAGAACAAGTCAACATCATCATTAACATCTAAATCTATTTCTTCGGCATCTAAAGCTACCATTACTCTATCAATACCAGCTGCGAAACCCATACAAGGAGTATCTGGTCCATCTAATAGTTTTACTAAACCATTATATCTACCACCAGCACCAATAGTATTTTGACTACCCATATCTTTAGCAGTATCATCAATCTCAAAAACTGTATGATTATAGTAATCAAGTCCTCTTACTAATCTTGGATTTACTTCATAAGGTACTTTTAACATATCCAAGTATTCACACACTTTTTCAAATCTTTCTTTACTTTCTTTATTTAAATAATCGAGTGGTGTTGGAGCCTTCTTTAAGATGTCACTATCTCTATCTACTTTACAATCTAAAACTCTTAAAGGATTTTTTTGATATCTTTCTTTACAATCATCACAAAGTTCATTAATATGAGGTTTTAAATATTCTACTAAAGCTTTATGATAATCTTTTCGAGACTCACTATCACCTAAAGAATTAATATTTACTTTTAATTTTTCCAAACCTAACATTTTATAAATATTATATGCAGCTGATATAACTTCTGCATCACCAATTGGATCATCACTACCTAAAAGTTCCATACCAAATTGATAGAACTCTCTATATCTACCTTTTTGTGGCCTTTCATAGCGATACATTGGTCCAATATAGAATAGTTTTTGTGGTAAGTTATCTCCATACATTTTATTTTCAATAAAACTACGTACTACTCCTGCAGTACCTTCTGGACGAAGTGTCATATTACGATTACCACGATCAATAAAATCATAGGTTTCCTTAGAAACTATGTCTGTTGTTTCTCCTACTCCTCTATGGAAAAGATCACTAGCTTCAAAAAGTGGTGTTCTAATCAAAGTATAATTATATTTATCTAAAACATTAGATACAATCTCTTCAATATACTGCCACTTTCTCGCATCTTTACCATGAATATCCTTTGTTCCTTTAGGTTTAGTTATCATAAAATCCCTCCTTAAAATAAAAAGGTACCACCATCCTAAGGGCGAATATCTCGCGGTGCCACCTTAATTTATTACTCTTTGTCTGTTAACGCCAGAATACGCTTCCTTTTAAGGAGATGTCTTCATATTCTTTATCTATTCATTTTCACCAACCATGAACTCTCTACAAGACAAATAAATATTACTCTTTCTCCAGAAGTTATTTATATTATACAACTATTTTCTTAATTTAATCAATCGTTTTCTTAAAAGAAACGACACTCTTATGTAAATCTTTCTTAAAGAAATTATAAGTACAACGTAGGAATAAATAGATTGGCAGAGCCGCTATAATACCTACTACACCAGCAACTGTACCACCTATTGATACTACCATAATGGTAATTAATGGATTAACATTATTAGTTTTACCATATATCTTAGGAGAAATAATATAACCATCTAATTGTGGGAAAATAAGACAAATAATAATTGTTCCTATGAAAGTAAAACTAGATACAACACTTGCTGTTATAACAGCAATAATATTGGTAATTAATCCTCCAAAATAAGGTATAACTGTAGTTATACAAGCAAGAAAACCTAAAAGTAACCAGTTAGGATGACCTACTATTTTAAATACTAAAGCATATTCAATAAATTGAATAACCATAAAGATAACTAATCCATGTAAATAATTACCCATTTCCTCATCAAGTAAACGGAAGTATTTAAGCCACTTCTTACTATAACTGCTTAAAAACTTTCTAAAGCCTGTTCTTATTTTTTGCATATCAGCTAAAAAGTAAATAGCAGCAATGAAACTAATTATGAATGAAGCTAAGAATCCCAAAGAAGCAGATAAAACTGCCATTGCTCCATTAGATATAATGGAACCCAAATTTTTAGTAGCTTCTTCTAAATAAGAACTAATTGATATTTCATAACTACCCAAATTAATATTTAATTTAGTAGCAATATCTTCAATAGCTTCTACCAACATAATTGAGAAGCTACTTAATTGTTCATACAAAACTGGTAGAGTTACAGTAATAGTGAAAACAATTAATAAGACAACTCCTAATGTTACTAAAGTAACTGCTAACCAATGTGGTAGTTTCCTCTTCTCCAACCATTTTACTAATGGATGGAGAGCATATGCTACCACGAAAGCAATGATAAATGGAGCTAATACCTTAACAATAGCTGTAAAGACTCCCCACCATAAACTAACATTAGCAAAAGCAATGTATAAAAGTAACATTAAAGCCGTTAAATTAATGAGTTTATAATTTGGTTTACTAGAAAACATATTTTCACCTCTCTAACATAATAGTTACAGGACCAACATTAGTAAATTTTATCTCCATATCAGCCCCAAAACTACCTGTTTCTGTTTTAATATAATTATTCAATTCCTGATTAAATAAATCATAAAGCTTAATTGCTTCTTCTCCGCCTAAAGCTTTAATATAGCTTGGTCTATTTCCTTTAGAAGTATCAGCATATAAAGTAAACTGTGAAATAGAAAGAATTTTTCCATTTACATCTAATAACGATTTATTCATAACTCCATCTTCATCATCAAAAATACGCATATTGACGATCTTTTTAGCCATCCATTTAATCTTATCTAAATCATCACCCTCTGTAAAACCAACTAAAACCATTAGTCCGTTATCTATTTTACCAACAGTTTTATTATCGATTATACAAGAAGCATCAAGAGCTCTTTGAACTATACATCTCATCGTATAAACCTCTCTACTTTTATAGTATATTCACATTTTTCTAAATCTAAAATTAACTTATTTAATTTTTCTTTGTTATTAACCCAAATATCTACTTCATAGATCTTTTTACCTTCATCGTTGATAGTCTTAATCATGTCTACAGCGATATTAAACATCTGAACATGAGAAACAATATCAGGAATATTATTATCAATGGAATTAGTATAAACAATAATACTAGTGAAATAGTTCTTACCTGGAATCTCTTTGTTCCAAGAAACATCTACCACTCTATTATCAAGCATTTCGACATTGTGACAATTTTTTAGATGAACACTAATACCATTACTCTTCGTAATATATCCTATTATTTCATCACCATAAACTGGATTACAACAATTAGCTAAATTTACTTTAACTTTTTCAATACCCGCTACTACTAAATCAGTATCATTATTTTCTTTTACAATCTGAACTTTTTTAGGTGCCTCTTCTTCTGGCTTTTTAATTATATTAATAACCGCATTAGGTGCATTCTTTCCATTACCAATCGTTAAATATAATTCTTCCAAACTATCTATTTTTAAATTCTTAAATATTTCTTGCAAGCTCTTATCATTTAAAATATCATCTTTAGGTATTTTTCTTCTTCGCATTTCTTTTTCTAAAGAATATTTACCTTTTTCAATATTTAATTCTTTTTCGTTTTTAGTAAAATAAGATTTTATCTTATTTTTAGTTTGAGTCATCTTAGCAATATTTAACCACTCACGTGATGGTGTACCATCTTTTTTAGTATTAATCTTAACTATATCATTATCTTGTATTTCATAATCAAGAGGTACAATATTATTATTGACAATAGCTCCCACCATTGTTTCTCCTACTTTAGTATGAATCTTATAAGCAAAGTCTATTGGAGTCGCTCCAATAGGTAGCTCAATAACATCACCTTTAGGAGTAAAAGCATAAATATTATTGTTTAAAACTTCATCTCTAACACTATTAACAAATTCCTCATTACTCATTTTATTATTAGATAAATCAATAATAGCTTTAAAAAACTGTAATTTTTGTTCAGTATTACTCTGCATTAATTGTGAAGCATTCTTACCCTCTTTATAAGCCCAATGAGATGCTACCCCGTTTTCAGCTACTTCATTCATATCATAAGTTCTAATCTGAATTTCAAACAAATATCCATCAACACCAAAAACAGTAGTATGAAGTGACTGATACATATTAACTTTTGGCATCGCAATATAATCCTTAAACCTATTAGGTAAAGGTCTAAACTTTGAATGAATTATTCCTAAAGCTAAGTAACAATCTTGTTCTGTATCAACCAAGATACGAAGGGCTAAAAGATCATAAATATCACTGAACTTCTTGCCTTTATCTAGTTTATTATAAATACTATAAATGCTCTTACTTCGCCCTTTAATTTCATGATGAATATTATGTTCAGTTAAAATATTAGTAAGTTTTTTCTTCATCAAATCTACTACTTCATCACGTTCTAATTTAGTCGTGTTTAATTTCTCCGCAATATCATAAAAAACATCTGGTTTTAAATAACGCAAAGATAAGTCTTCTAATTCTGATTTGATTTTATAAATTCCCAAATGATGAGCAATTGGTACTAGTATTTCTAATGTTTCACGAGCCTTCACTTTTTGCCTTTCTTCAGGAATGGCAAATAAAGTACGCATATTATGAAGACGATCAGCCAGTTTAATAATAATTACTCTGACATCTTCACTCATTCCAACAATTATCTTTTTGTAATAATCAATTAAATATTCATTTTCCGTTGAAAAATTAATCTTAGAAATCTTTGTAACCCCATCAACTAGTTTTAATACCTCCGGTCCTAAAAGCATCTCAATATCTTCTTTAGAACAATCAGTATCTTCTAAAGTGTCATGTAGTAAAGCAGCTTCAATAGTTTCACTATCAGCATAAACACCAGTTAGGATTAACGCAACATTTAAGGGATGAGTAATAAACTCTTCCCCACTTTTGCGATATTGACCCATATGCTTTTCTTCAGCTAAGTAATAAGCCTTTTTAATATTCTCTATTTCGTCTTCATTTAAATAGGCCTTTACTTTCTCCAAGACATCATCAATTGTAATGTCGTCTCTTTCTTTTGTTTTGGTCATAAACGGACCACCCTCTTTAACAATTTATTCCTTTTATCTTTCTTTCCTCTACTTCCCGATAAACTCTCTTCTTTTTCTTTTCTTTTCCTAAACTTTTAGACTCAAGTTTTAAGAATAAAGTTGTGGCGATAAAGATTGATGAATAAGTACCCGCAATCAATCCTATTAACATCGCAATATTAAAGTTAAGTATTTCTCTAGAACCCAATACTATTAAAGCAATTACTGGTAAAAGAGTTGTAATTGAAGTATAGATTGTACGCATAAAGGTATCTTGAATACTCTTATTTGCTTGATTCTTCAATTCCTCTTTAGAGAGTTTCTTATTCTTTTTCAAGTAATTATCAATGTTTTCTCTAATACGGTCAAAACAAACAATCGTATCGTTGATTGAATATCCAATAATAGCCAGTACTGCGGCAATAAACATAACCGATACTTCAAATCGACAAATAGCAAATACCGCTATCATCATAAAGACATCGTGGAATAATGCTACTACAGATGAAATAGCATATGAGAATTTAAATCTAATTGAAATATATAGAATAATACCAATCATTGAAATAAGAATTGAGAAAATAGCATTTTTCGTTAATTCTTTCTTAACAACATTAGATACAACTCCGATTTCCACACTAGCTTTATATTTATCTTCAAAATATTTACTAATTTCTGCAATTTGTTTTTTCTTTAAGACATCTTTAACACGAATATTAACATTCTTACCTGACACTTCAATATCTCTTAAACTAACATCGAAGTTCTTCATATCAGCCTGAATATCTTTTTTATTTAGTTTTTCTTTAGTCTCAACTGAAATATCACTACCAGCTTGATAATCTATTCCTAGATTTAGTCCTTTAAATCCAGCAACAGCTAATCCCAAAGCAATAATTACTACTGATGTAATAACAAAAGCTTTAACATGTTTAAAGAAGTTGACTTTAGCAAATGGTTTCTTGATATCCTCTTTATTTTCCTTCGTAACATCAATTTTATCTTTATCTTTAATATTAATAAATAAATTAGTCTTATCATCAAAGTAACCACTCTTAATAAACCTAGATAGAATAAGTCTAGTTAATGCAACCATTGTAACCATTGTTACAGCAATAGTAATAATTAAGACGGTCGCGAAACCTTTAACGCTAGATTCACCAAATACAAACATAATAATAGCTACTAAAAGAGTTGTTAAGTTAGAATCTAGAATTGTTCTTAAAGATGTTCTACTACCTGTTTTAAAAGCAAATGGTAGGGATTTACCCTGTCGTAATTCATCCTGAATTCTAGAATATGTAATAACATTAGCATCTACAGCCATACCAATACCTAATACTAAAGCTGCAATACCTGGTAGAGTTAATACTCCTCCTACTAACCAGAATACTAAGAATACTAAGAATGTATAGAAAATAATTGATACTGTTGATATAAAGCCAGAGAAATGATAAACAAATATTAATAATAGTGATATTAAACAAATACCAATTAAACCTGCCATAAAGGTCTTAGATAAAGTTCCCTCACCAAAAGAAGCTCCTACTGTTTTAGATGATATTTCAGTAAGCTTAGATGGTAATGATCCTGAATTAATTAAATCAACTAGATTAGACACTTCATCTTCTGTAAAGTTACCTTGGATAATAACATCACTTGCGAAAGCTTGGGATACAGTAGCAGCACTTAAACAGTTAGATGCATTAGTACCACATAAATTACTTTCTGCAGCAAAAGAATCTTTTCCCTCTTCAAAATCTAACCAAATAACGATATAGTTCTTTTCCATATCTTTTACTTTATTAGTAACACTATAGAATTTATCTTTATCAGCAACTTGTAGAGATACAGCTGGATTACCAGAAGAATCTTGTCCTATCTTGGCACCTCCTGCCTTTAAAACATCACTATTCATAAGTAAATTATCTTCTACATCTCTAAATGACAAAGTTGCGACAGTAGATAATTGTTCACGAGCTTCTGCTTGATTAGTAATACCTGCTAATTTAACCCGAATATTATTTTTACCTTCCAAAATAATTTCTGGTTCATTTACTCCTAAAGAGTCAATTCTCTTTTGTAAAGTCTTATAAGTAGCTGTCATCTTCTCACCAGTCATTTTAGATCCATCAATAGAATCTACTCGATATAAAACCTCAAAACCACCTTGTAAATCCAAACCAAATTTCAAACCTTTAAAAAGTGGCACAAATAAGAAGCCAATGATTACACACATTAAAACAAAAGATATAGTAGTACTAATCATCTGCATTTTCTTTTCACTAATCTTTTTATCCTTTTTAATCTTTTTCTCTTTTACTTTCTTTTCTTTCTTTTTCATTCTGTTCACCTCTAACTATCTAATTTTGCTTCCCTTTTTTGTCTTTTAATAGTCTCTTTTAAATAAGCATCTACTTCCTTAAGTGGAACATGCATAATATCACTTACAATATCTGATAACATCAACTCATGTGCATCTTGAAAAGAAGAGATAACTAAATAATTCCAAATATCTTCCTCTTTAATATAAGAGTACCCCAGTCTAGAGAATTCATCTTTTTTAGTTCTAAGCGCTGGTAATACTCTTTTATAGAGTTCCTCTTTACTATTAAACTGCATGTATTCACTTCCTTATTAACTTTATTATATCAAATAAATGTCCCTATTTAAAGCTATTATTTTTTAGCTCGAGGAAAATTCTGATAATAAACTTCCTTTAATCGATCAGTAGAAACATGGGTATAGATTTGAGTAGCCTTAATACTTTCATGTCCTAATAATTTTTGAACACTTAATAGATCACAACCTTCATTAAGAAGATGTGTCGCAAAAGAATGTCTAATCATATGCGGAGATATCTTTTTATTTAAAGAAGTCTTCTTAATTATTCGATCTAAAATATAACGTACTCCTCGTTCCGTTAACTTTTTACCATTATTATTTAAAAGTAAATATGGGGAATCACTTTTTAGAAGAGTTCTTCGTCCTTCAGCTAAATATAAATTTAAAATATCCTCACAATAAGCTCCATAAAAGACATATCTTTCTTTATTGCCTTTACCCAAAATCAATATTTTTCTTTGACCAGTCTTAATATCTTTAACTTTAATATTAACAGCTTCTCCTACTCGAATACCTGTCGCATATAAAAGTTCTAATATTAATAAATCCCTTTGTCCTAGAGGAGTATTAGAATTAGGTGTATGAAATAATTCTTCTAATTCATTGTATTCAAAATAACGAGGTAGTTTTTTCTCTTTTTTAGGAGATTGTACCAAAGCAAAGACATTACTCTCAACTATCTTTTTATTAGCTAAATACTTATAAAAGCTTCGTAATGAAGATAGTTTTCTATTAATAGTAGTCTTCTTAGTATCAAGACTATTCAAATATATTAAATAGAAACGACAATCACTATACTCTACTTTTTTAAAGTCAATTCCTTCTTTTTCTAAGTATTTTAAAAATTCTGAAATATCATGTTCATAGTTTTTAATTGTATAGTCTGAATATGCTCGTTGATATTTTAAATACTCTAAAAACTCATCTCTTTCTTTCATGATACCACCTAATTAATTATACCAAAAAAACCAGTAATAATATACTGGTTTTCTTAATTATTCTTCATAATCACAACTTGAACATTTTACTTTATCTTGTTTTTCGACTAAGTATTCTCCACACAAAGGACAATTCTTACCTATCGGTTTATCCCAAGAAGCAAAGTCACATTTTGGATAGTTATTACATCCATAGAAGGTTTTACCCCGTCTAGTAGTCTTTTCAATAATCTTACCATCACATTTTGGACAATCCATAATAACTACTTCTTTTTTCTCTTCTTTTTTAATATATTTACACTCTGGATAATTACTGCAGGCTACAAACTCTCCATATCTTCCTTTACGAACTACTAAAGGATGACCACAATTAGGACAAGTCTCCCCTGTTTCTTCAGGAGCTTTCTTATCCATATCTTCAAAAGCTTTTTCTACTCTAGGTTCGAATACTTGCCAAAACTTATCTAATACTTTGTTCCAAACAAGTTTTCCTTCCGCTATTTCATCTAAATCTTCTTCCATTTCTTTCGTATATTCAACATTAATTAAATCACTAAAGAATTCCTGTAGCTTATCCGTTGTTTCAAACCCAACTTCTGTTGGTACAAACTTTTTATCTTCCATCGTAACATAATCACGACTTCTAATTGTGTCCATAATCTTCGCATAAGTAGAAGGGCGACCAATACCTAACTCTTCCATTTCTTTAATTAGTCTAGCTTCAGTATAACGTGCTGGTGGTTTTGTAAAGTGCTGGGCTGGTTCCACCTTGTTAGTTGCAAGAACATCATTTTCTTTAACTTCTGGTAATATTTTATCATCTTGATCCTCATAATCAGCATAGACTTTTAAATAACCATCAAAAACCAACACACTACCTGTTGCTTTAAACTTGTAATCATTATTATCAAGAACAATAGTTGTACCCTTTACTTTAGCATCAGCCATTAAAGATGCTAAAGCTCTTTTATAAATCAAAGAGTATAGTTTAAATTCATCACTTGATAAGTACTTTTTAACCTTAAGAGGTTCTCTAAAAATACTAGTTGGACGAATTGCTTCATGGGCATCCTGCACATTTTCAGTCTTCTTACTCTTCTTAACATAACCAGCATATTCTTTACCATAATTATCATAAATATACTTGTAAGTAGCTTTACTAAACTCATCAGAAAGCCGAATAGAATCAGTTCTCATATAAGTAATAAGACCCACTGTTTCATCTTCTAAATCAATTCCTTCATAAAGCTTTTGAGCAACACTCATTGTCTTTTTCGCACTAAAACCTAGTTTATTAGAAGCTTCTTGTTGTAAAGTACTAGTAATAAAAGGATACTTACTCTTCTTTTTCTTTTCTTTTTGAGAAATACTTTCAACTGTGTACTCTTCACCAAGACTATCTAAAACCTTCTTAGTATCAGCTTCATTTTTTAATTCAATATCATCCTTTTTATATTTAAATAGTTCAGCTTCTAATTCTGGTTTATCAAAAATAGCTGTAATCTTCCAGTATTCTTCGGGAACAAAAGCTTCAATCTCTCGTTCTCTATCAACAATTAATTTCAAAGCTACACTTTGAACTCTTCCAGCTGATTTAGCTCCTACTTTACTTTGTAAAAGTTTAGACAAACGAAAACCAATAATTCGATCAAGAATTCTTCTTGTCTCTTGACTCTTAACCAAATCATCATCAATAACAGTAGGTTTATCAATAGCTTCTAGCACTTTATCTTTAGTGATTTCATTGAATAATACTCTTTTATATTTATCATCTTCTATTCCTAAAGCCACTTTTAAATGCCAAGCAAAAGCTTCTCCCTCACGATCAGGATCGGATGCTAAATAAACCATATTACTATTTTTAACATCTCTTTTTAAACCAATAATGACATTGCTCTTACCCTTAATAGCTACATAATTAGGTTTAAAATCTTTATCAACATCAACACCTAATCCAAATCTACCAGAAGTTGCTAAATCTCTGATATGACCTTTACTGGATACTACTTTAAAATCTTTTCCTAGATACTTTTCAATTGTCTTACTTTTACTAGGACTTTCTACGATAACTAAGTTTTTACCCATAAGCTTTCTCCTTTTCTTTATTATTTATACTAATTAATTATTCTTTTGTCAAATATTTAATGCATAGCTTTACATATTTAACTCTTTATTTATATTATAGAAATTATTTTAAAAAAACAGTCAATAAATTATACTTTTATAAAAAAACGACTATTGTCGTTTTATTTACTATGTTCTTTAAGATATTTAGCTACTGGTCCATAACTTTTTCTATGTTCTAAAATAATACCATATTTATTAATAGCTTCTAAATGTTTCTTAGTTGGATAACCTTTATTGTGGATAAAATCATACATGGGATATTTTTTATCTAATTCTAAAAGCATTCGATCCCTAGTAACTTTAGCTATAACTGAAGCAGCACTAATAGTAAGACTTTTTAAATCACCTTTAATAATTGATGTAGTTGGAAGATTAATATCAAGAGGCATCGCATCAATTAAAACATGCTCTATCTTACATTTCTTTTCACATTCCAGAATAGCTTCTTTCATTGCTAGTTTAGTAGCTTCATAAATGTTAACTTCATCAATCTTCTTATGATCAATAATACCTATACCTACTCCTAAAGCCTTATCCATAATAATATCAAAAAAGAATTCTCTTTTCTTTTCACTTAGTTTTTTAGAATCAGTAAGTCCCTCTAATTTAAAATTAAGAGGTAATACTACACAGGCTGCAACTACTGGACCTACTAAAGGACCACGACCAACTTCATCTACACCAGCAATATATTTAATACCATCTTTAATTAATTCTTTTTCATATTTATAGTTATCAATCATGATACCACCTAAATAAAGTTTAATAAAAAAAGAAGTTTTTCGCAAGTAAAGAAAAAAAAGAATTAATCTTCTCTTTTTACCATATGTTTTAAATATTTTGTATAAGCTTTATGACACATCTTTGCTGAATCTTCATAACTAATACCATCATTAGTACCTAAACTACAAATAGCTATATCACCTTTAGTAGCATAACACATATTCATAACACCACGCATTGCTTCATAAACATTAAGTTTATTAATACGACCCGGAGTATCTACTGTTGGTGCATAAACTAGTAAACTCTTTTCTAAATCAGTAGTTCCAAACATTAAACATTTACCAACATCCAATGGTTTCATTCTTTTAAGAAAAATAGTTTCTTGAATAGAATCTTGTATTTCCACACCGAAATAATCTCTAACCTCACGACCAGTACCTTCATTCATTATTCCGTATGAATTACCATCAGTTACTACATATTTTGCTTTAACATCACTAAAGCCAACATTTTGTACTTCTACTTCATCAATATCTTTAAACTCTTTTTCCCAAGCTTCACACATTTCCTTAGCTCTGTCATAAAATATAATTTTTTTCATAAAACCCACCTCGCAAGTTATTATAACAAAAAACTGCGAATAATACAAAATTATCGCAGTTAATTATTAAACAGTTCTTTTATTGGCCCCTATTTTTCTATATAAGAGTACTCCTCCAATACCTATACCTATTAATATTAGATAAGGTAGAATTGTTAAGATTATTCCCGTAACTGGAGAACCTTCTTTCTGATTATAGAAAGTAACCACATTACCACTATTACTAATAGAATTAAGTCCTGTATCACTTCCACTAGTAGCACTACCATTATTTATTTTAAAAGTAGTCGTATAATCACTTTCCGTACCTTCTATTATTTTATAGTAATCATCTGTTGAAATAGCATCATAATTATTATTGTTATAAGTGAATTGTCCTATAGTAGCTGTTTGTCCATGTTTTAAAGATATAGTATCTTTAGTACCACTCTTACATTTAGTAACTTCAGCGGCACTATAATGACCTGAATCTACTCCAGATATAGGATACTTTTCACTTCCGCTATAGTCAGTACAAGTATAGGTTGGTCGATCATCTACTTGAATAGAAAAATCAAAATATTTAGTAGGATCAGACATAATACCCTTAATAGTTTTAGTCAATTCAATATGCCCAAATCTACTCTCATCTTTAGGTTCGGCAAAAGCCATCTTTTGCTTCTTTGTATCGTTATCATCCATAATTACAAATGTAGCATTATAGTCACCAGTAGGCCTATCATTGTTATCAAGGATATTCTCCGCTTGAATAACTATTGTATATTCATTATCTTCATCAACAGGATAAAGATCAGTAGCAGTTCCCACTTCTTTTACTTTAAGAGTATATGTTCCTACATCAGTAATAGGCATCTTTAACCTGGTCAGGCTATTCAAATCTAGATTAAATAGACCGCTAACTGTATATGTATTACTTACTGTATCTGAACCATCAAATGTAAGAGGGACCTCTGCTATTGAAGCACCATCTCTTGTATCATGATCAATATATGCCGGATTAGGACAAGTGCCACTTGGTTGTACACAACTGCCAAGTTGGATTCTAGAATTACCAGACTTCGTAGCCATAATAGCATTTATATTATTGGTCACACTACAATTATAGTTGATTGTCAACCAAGAATTACCATATACATTATTCGTTATATCCGTGTTATAAAAAGCACCATCATAACTCGTTGGTCGTCCCAATATTTGAAAAACACCACCACAACGTACACATCCATAAAGCATATAACTAATATCCGTTACATTTCTAGTATCCCAAGAACTGGCAGCTGTAAATCCTTGTAAGTTGGTACACTCTCTAAACATTCCCTTCATCGAAATAACATTACAAGTGTTCCAATTAGCAATGCTTTCATTACTATATATATTGCTGGCATAGAAAGTATATTCCATACTAACTACATTTGAAGTATCCCAATTAGATAAAGCGGAATATCTATTATCAGCAATTGAAGTTAGAGCACAAAAGGTATAATTCATACTGTGAACATTGCTGACATCCCAATTCGTAACAAAAGATATATCCATTAAAGCTTGACAATGACTAAAGAAACCTCCAATATCATATACCAATGAAGCGTCCCATTCTTGACCACCTGTTATGTATTGCAGAACAACAAATTCAGAAAACATAGATTGTGCTTGCGCATTTAAATAAATTGTTTCCGCCTCGGTATAATATGACACTGTCCCACTTGCTTCAGAAAAGATATATATTGGTACATAACCATCTGCAGAAATTGTATTAGCCTCAGTAGGAACAAATCCATCCGGCAAATGATTTGCTCTTGAAAATTGAGTAACTGTATAATCATGATACGATACACTACAACTAGTATTATTAGCTAAACTCTTAATTTTGGAATTGACAATAGGTCCTTCATCAAACATAGCAGCTGAGGTACCATTAGGATCAATAATATCATAATAAAACGTAACTTCTGGTGCATTATAAACATTTTGGACTGTTCGTTCAATAGGAGCTGTTTGTCCATTAGGCCAAATTACATTACCAACAGCTTTTACTTCTGTTGTCGTTAGAGTTAGTACTGATATTAATCCAAGTATTAATACTAAACATATATTATATAAACTAAATACTCTTTTCATACAATTCACCTATTTTATCTTATATATACATTATACTTTCTTTTCTATATAAAAACAAGGATATAGATCCTTGTTTACATATGTTTACAATATTATTTAAGTAAAACTTTTAATTTCTCTTTTTCTTCCTTTAACTTCTTTCTATCCATATCAACTACATTCTTTGGTGCTTTTGTGACATAGTTTTCATTAGCAAGTAATTTTTCTCTTCTTTCAATTGATTCTTTTAATTCTTTAATAATATCATCATTTCTACTATCATCTTCCTCTTTTTCAAAGAATATAGTTGCCTTAATACGATTAGAGAATACTTTATAAGCATTAATACCGAGTGGTTTCTTAACAATCTTTTCATCTAGTTTTAACATTTTTACAATTAAATCATTACTATCAGTTGTATCAAATAACACTTTCATATCTTTAGTAATATTATTCTCTTTCTTAACATTTCTAAATGACTTAATGAACTCAATTGAATCATCTACTACTACCTCTTCCTCAGCAAAGATATACTTCTTATTATATTTAGGATAATCAGCAATCATTATATCTTCACTTTCTTTAATTGGTAGCATTCCATATATTTCATCAGTTACATATGGCATAAATGGTTGTAGTAGTTTTAAGATATCCGTTAAAACATATACTAAGGTTGATTTAGTAGAATCTTCATCCATGGTATATTTAGCCATTTCAATATAGTAATCACAGAAATAATTCCAAGTAAATTCATAAATAGTACTAGCAGCATTATTAAATTCAAACTTTTCCATAAACTTAGTTGCTTCTTTAATAGTTTTTTGTAGTTTAGTTAAAATCCACTTATCTTCTGGTTTCAAGTTATCTAAGTCTATCTCGTCTAATTCTTCAATATTAGAAAGTACAAATCTAGAAGCATTCCATATTTTATTAATATAGTTCCATGATGCTTTTATTTTGTCTTCATCAAACTTCATATCAGTTCCTGGTGATACATCAGTTGTAAGATAGTATCTCAAAGCATCAGCTCCATACTTTTCAATCATATCAAATGGATCTATTCCATTACCTAAACTCTTAGAGAACTTTCTTCCTTGTTTATCCCTAATAAGTCCATGAATTAGACAATGTTCAAAAGGTCTTTTACCTAATAGTTCTTCTCCTTGGAAAGTCATTCTATTAACCCAGAAAGGTATAATATCATAACCAGTTACCAATACTGAGTTTGGATAATATCTCTTTAAAAGATCTGTTTCTTCTGGCCATCCTAGAGTAGCGAAAGGCCAAAGAGCTGAAGAAAACCAAGTATCAAGTACATCTTCATCTTGAACCCAACCTTTTCCTGGTGATTTTTCCGAAACACAGATTTCATCACCTTTATAATAAGCAGGTATTCTATGTCCCCACCATAGTTGTCTTGATATACACCAGTCATATGTAATCTCCATCCAATGGTTCATTATTTTTTCATAACGAGTTGGTACAAAATGAACTTTTGTGTCCTTATCTTTTTGATTCTTTAGAACTTGATCAGCAAGTGGTCTCATCTTAACAAACCATTGTTTTTTAATCATTGGTTCAATCATAACACCAGTTCTCTCGCTATGACCAACTTCATGAGTTAATGGTTCTATCTTAATAAGTAAATCTAGTTTCTCTAAATCTTTTAGGACTTCTTCTCTGGCTTTTTCTCTAGACATACCTTGATACTTCTTAGGAACATTCTCATTCATAGTAGCATCATCATTCATAATAACTACTCGTTCTAGATTATGTCTATTTCCAACTTCAAAGTCATTAGGATCATGAGCAGGTGTTATTTTAACCGCACCAGTTCCTTTCTCCATATCAGCGTGTTCATCAGTAATAACCGGAATTTTTTTATCCATAAGTGGTAAAATAACATTCTTACCAACATATTTCTTATATCGCTTATCTTTTTCGTTAACCGCTACTGCTGTATCACCAAATAAAGTCTCTGGACGAGTTGTTGCAATATCTATAAATTCTTCACTATCTTCTAAAAAATACTTAATATGATAAAAGGCAGATTTTTCTTCTTTATAGATAACTTCTTCATTAGATAAAGCTGTACAAGCAACAGGGTCCCAGTTAATTATCTTTTCTCCTCGATAGATTAATCCTTTATTATAGTAATCAATAAATACTTTTCTTACGGCTTTAGCCATACCATCATCTAGAGTAAAGCGTTCTTTAGAATAGTCTAAACTAATACCTAGTTTAGCCCATTGTTTCCTAATGATATCAGCATGTTCATGAGTCCAATCCCAACAAGCTTCTAAGAATTTTTCTCTTCCGTAACTATATTTTTCTATCTTCTTTTCTTTTAAACGATTTACTACTTTAGCTTCTGTCGCAATAGCAGCATGATCCATTCCTGGTAACCATAAAACATCATAGCCATTCATTTTTTTATACCGAATGATAACATCTTGAAGAGCTACATCCCATGCATGTCCTAAATGAAGTACTCCTGTAACATTAGGAGGTGGCAACACAATTGCATATGGTTCTTTATCACTTTTCTCATCACATTTAAAATAATCTTTCTTTAACCATTTTCATATTTATTCTTTTCTACTTGTTCATGATCATATTTTTTAGCTAACATCCTATCCGCTCCTTTATATATTTATTTATTACTTTGCGAACTTCTTCTAGTTGACTCTTAAACTCCTCATTAGTAGTTCGTTCTTGATAAAGATCTATTACTTTATCAAGATATTTTTCCTCTGATAATATTTCCAAACTTTTATTAAAATTAATATCAAAGACAAATCCTAAAGAAATCGATATAATATCACCCTTAGTTTTTTTATCAGTACTTTTTATTTCTTCTTTATTTAATAATTTTTGATAAACTTTTTCACTAAAAGGCTCTTCTACTTTCTTACTTCCTAATTGCCCTATAGTATATAAATATAAAATATCTAATTTATCGGCATCCCTTACGATATTACAAAACATTTTATCTCGCTCATTTAAATATTGAGGTATTTGATACCGACTATGGTATTTAATACTATTAAGAATTACTTCTTCATCTTCTTCATTATCAACATACTTCTTAATATAGTTATCAGTAGTTAAGACCTCTACTCCTAATAAAGCATGATTAACACTTTTTTCATCATAATATGTTTCATACCTTTTCCACTGTTCAAATCTACCAATATCATGAAGAAGACCACAAAGTTTGGCAAGCTCAATATCGTGTTTTGATAAATCTAATGACTCAGCTATTTCTTCGCATCTTTTGACTACTCGTAGGGTGTGATTTATCTTTAAGACACATTTATCACTTAGATTAATATAGTCTTTAGTATAATTTTTAAATTCTTCAATTGCTTGGTCCAAATTCATAAATATCACCTTCTAATAATAAAAAAAGAACTACGCTTAAGGACGAAGTTCTCGTGGTACCACCTTATTTTATATTAATAAATACCTCTTATTTGATAACGGAAACATCTCCGGAATTAACTTACTCTTTTCAGAAAACCTACTCCCTTGCTACCTTCAGTATCATCATCTAACTATTCTCACCAACCATAGTCTCTCTTTAAGAATTAAATACTTACTCCTCAAGTTCATCGTATTTCTAGATAATTATATAATAAAAACTATTCTTTTTCAAGTTAAAATAATTGCTTTGTCTTAACTTTATAACGAAATACATTTAAATTAGCTGCACCTAATTTTTCTCTGTTTATCTCATCTAAATGATTAACTGGGTTCATGTTATTACCACTACTATATACCGCTCTAAAAGATGCTAATAAGTTATCACCAAAACCCAAATCACTTAAATAATTAATATACATATAATAATCATTAATATTTAGTTTTGATACTTTGCCATGAGCAATAGTATTTAGAATAATCATGTTATAACAGAATAAATCACTGTTTAAATCAGGTATATTAATCCCAAACTTATTAACTGGGTACTTCTCAGATATTTTATTAATATACATATTACTAAATAAATAATGTGATGCTTGGGGATAATTAGTTTTCATATAAGAACTATCTAAATCAACAGCACATAATCTATCATTATCATCATGGTTAATAATGAAGTTATTCTCATGTAAATCGTTAAAAGCAAAATCAAATCCTTCTTTATTTAATTCCTCAGTTCTTTTCAAAATACTACCTAATTCTTTTAAATATTTTATTTTAGTCTTATCATCAACCGCAAGATCATTTAAAAGAACGCCTAAGTTAGTATTATTAGAAAGAAAAGGAATTGTAAAACCAGATATTTCATTATCAACACTGACTAATTTATTAGGAACAATGAAAGTCTTGTCATCAAAATACTTTTTATTATCATTTAACATTGTTACTGTAAAAAGTTTATTAGCTAAACTAGATTGTCTTCTGATAAATAAATACTTAAATAAAGTCCCCTCTTTACTCCAAGTCTTTGGTTCCAATACAAAAAGCTTAGATTCTGTATTAAACACTTCATTACCCGGATTATAGATATCTAAGTTTTTAATATCTCTTGTTTTTAAGCTGATAGTCTCCATCTAACCACCACCCCATTTAATGCCTGATATTATACCATATTTTCCTCTTTTTGTCATCAAAAACCTTGCAAAAGAATAATTTTATGATAGAATATAAGTACATGCGGATGTAGTTTAGTGGTTAGAATACGACCTTGCCAAGGTTGTGACGGGGATTCGATTTCCCTCATCCGCTCCATTTGAATAATAAAGCGTACTTATATAAGTACGCTTATTTTTTTGAATATCTTTGATTAAATTTTTCCACTTGGCTTTTCACTTTTACTTTAGGTTTTTCTTCTTTTTCTCTTAAATAGTTTAAATTAACATATGGAAAACCTTCTCCTTCAATTGAAGGGAACATAGTAATATATTTATCAGTATCATGAATAGTAACTAATCGAAAATAATCAGCTGTCTGATTTTCTACTTTACCACAAGCATCGTATTTAAAGAAATAAGTATTAGAAATATAATACTGTAAAACTCTTAATGAAGAAGGAATATACTTTCTAGATTCTTTAAGAATTTTTTCTAATGGGAAATCATAACTAAAGTATGCTGCACTTCTTTCATCTTGATCTAAATTATCACTATCTAAATGTCTTTCAATATGATTTAAAAACTCTTCTTCTTGATAATTACTTATTTGATGACATAAGTAACCTGTATTAGAAACATCATCTGATTTCAAAATACCTAATTTCTCTTTACAATAAACAATAATAGGATTAATATTATCGTCTATATCAGGATATTCAAGACATAAATCATATAATTCTTCATAGCGTTCTTGAAGGATAAATAATCTAATCTTATTCTTAATGACATAATTAAAATGGTTATCACTTCTTTTTTCTATTTGCCTTTCGGTAAATTCCATCAATTTTTCTGCTTCTTCTACTCTTCCTAATACTAATAGTGTATAAGCATAATCAGTATATGCACTATAATCTTTAGGATATTTTTCTAAATATTCTTCGTATTTAAGAAGTGCTTCTTCAGGATTAACAGTAGCAAGGTCAACAATTCTACCGAGCTTCCAGTTATCATGATGTTCATAAATCATGCCTACACCCCCTCTTTGCCGTGCTATTATACCAAAAAAATTAAATATTTTCAACCATTTCCTATTTAGTCATAAACTATAATAGTTTGCATTAACATTGACAAAGTTACTTCAAATAGTGTAAAATTATCAGTGTCATGGGTCTATAGCCAAGTGGTAAGGCGTGGGACTGCAACTCCCTGATCGTTGGTTCAAATCCGACTAGGCCCTCCATAAAAAATAAAGGAGCAAATGCTCCTTTTTTTATTTTCTATTAGCTGAACCGTATTCTTTTTTCATTTCCATCATATATTCCGAAATATTAGTTTCAATTTCTACTAAAGCTCTTTTGGAAATATTAGAAATAGTAAAGAACTCCTTAATTGTATCAATATCAACGCTTCCCCAAATAATATTACTGCGAACCTTAATATCATTGAACATATCAGGAGTTATTGAATCTAGGAAATAACCAACTATTACTCGATCACGACCAATTAGAATCCTTTTGTTAGTTAAAGCAATAACAGCAGAAGAAACTATATTGAAAGGGTTATCGTTCTTTTGGCCAGCAAAAACATATAAAAGCTTTTCATCAGAATTTAAGTGCTTCTCAACTATATTAGCATTTTTCTTAAGTCGCCAAGCAACAGTTCCCGGATATTTCTTTTTAAACTCTAAAACTTTCTCATATACACTCATATTTTCCTCCTAATCAATTAAACCATAATCTTTAAAGAACTTCGTATAATGTTCAAGATCCATTAATCCAATAACAGCATCTACCACTTCATCATTTTGAACTATTAATGTTGTTGGTGTACTGACACCATCTTTAAAGATATCACTAGATTTAGTTAGTTTATTTTGGGCATCAGCTTCCATTTCATCAGTATTAAGATAATTAATTTCAAGACCATATTTATATACTAAATATCTAGTAATTGGTTCTTGAATAGCACAATACTCACAAGTAGGACGAGCAATAAAAATAATACTCTTTTCACTACCTTTTTTCAATTCTAAATAATCATCAATTGAAATATTATTAAAATCTCCTTTTTCTTCGTCTTTAATACTCTCACTATCTTTAATAGCTTGTGTTGAAGAACTTTCATCACCAGTTGTCTCTACAGTATCAGTATCAGTCTTTGTACTTTTAGAAGAAGTGTTCTTACTCATAAGTTCACTTAGACAAACTAAAAGTGCTATTGATAAGATAATAATGATTGCAATTAAAACTTTTTCTCTTTTAGATAAAGCTTTTTTCATAATTTCACCTCTACCTTATTATAGCACATTTATTAAATTATAATATTATTTTTTCTTCACCATCATTTTGTTCCAAACATTAAGATAGTCATTATTAGTTGAATAATCACCTATCTTATGTAGACTACTTTTACGATGACGAAGACGTCTTAAAGCTCTAGCTTCTATTTGACGAATACGCTCTCTAGTAACTCCCATCTCATCGCCAAGTTCTGCCAATGTTTTTGGTGATTCGCCATCAAGACCAAATCTCTTGATAAGAACTTCTCTTTCTCTTTTCTTAAAATCACAATTATCTAGCATTTCAAAAATACGATCATGAAGATCAGTTTTTAAATACTCCTCTTCAACATCTGTATCACTAGGAATAAAGTCACCTAAAGTACTATCTTCAAAATCATCACCAACAGGAGTATCTAGGCTAACTGGATCTTGTGCTTCACGCTCTAGTTGATAAATATATTCAAGAGAAACATTCATAGCCTCAGCTAATTCTCTTTTACTAGGTTCATACCCTAATTCTTCAGTCAATAGCCTTTTAGCTCTTCTCATTTTGTTGATTTTTTCTATTTTATGAACAGGTACCCTAATTGTTTTACCTTGGTCAGCAATAGCTCTTGTAACTGCTTGTCTCACCCACCAAGTAGCATATGTTGAAAACTTGTAACCTTTAGTTGGATCAAATTTATCAACAGCCTTCATAAGACCTATGTTACCTTCTTGAATTAAATCTAAGAAATCAACACCACGACCTAAATATCTTTTAGCAATTGAAACAACTAATCTTAGATTGGCATTAATAAATTTTTCTTTAGCTTCTTCGTCTCCAGCAAGTATTCTATAAGCATACATTTTTTCTTCTTCTGGTGTAAATAAAGCATGCTTATAAATACTAGTTAAATACATTTTGACATCATCATCAGCTGAAAGAGCATTAATGTCATATTTTTTACCTTCGTATTCTTCCTTTTCTCCGGGATTTTCCATAGTTATGTTATTTAAGATACAATAAGAAGAAAATAGACTCTTTAATTGCTCACTCTTTAGATTATCCATAAAACCATTTTTCTTAATAGATTCTAGATTATCTGTTGCTACTGATTCTACAAGCTTATAAAGCTTCTCATCTTTTTCTAACAACTGCAATGATTTATCGATATCTAAATTTTGACCGCTAATCTCACTAACAATCATTTCTAGTTTTTCTAAATCTGTCATTTCTTCCACCCCCCTCAAATAAGTGCCTGTATTATACCACATTTTGGGGGATTTGTCTACTAAAACAGTGATAATTGATTAGATTCTGGTAAATCATCAAGGATTTTCATGTCTACCATTTTCTCAATTAAAGTCTTTGAAACCTTACCTCTAAACTGTACATCTTCGATACTTAAGAACTCTTTTTTAGACCGTTCTTCAACAATACTATTAGCTACTGAACCTCCTAATCCATCAAGGGTATTAAATGAAGGAATAAGGGTATTTTCTTCCTCTTCATCAATAATAAATCTAGAAGCTTCACTTTTCTTTAAATCAATATTTTTAAACTTAATACCTCGACAAGCAGCCTCTAAAGCAATCTTTAAAGTTTCAATAATATTAAGTTCTTTATTAGTAGCTTCATACCCTTTATTTTGTAAATCAATTAGTTTTTGCCTAATAGCATCTTTACCTTTAATCATAGTTTCAATATCAAAGTCATCTACTCTAATTGAAAAATAAGCAGCATAATAATATAGTGGATGATATACTTTAAACCAAGCTATTCTTATAGCATTCATAACATAAGCAACGGCATGAGCTTTTGGGAACATGTATTTTATCTTGTAACAAGAATCAATATACCAGTCAGGAATATTCGCATCACGCATTATCTTACTATATTCACTCCATTTTTTCTTGTCCTTAGAAGCTTTACCTTTTCTAACAAACTCCATGATTTTAAAGGCCGTTAATGGTTCTACTCCCCAGTTCATTAGGGAAACCATAATATCATCACGACAACCAATAACATCCTTAAATGGTACTATTTTCTTATCAATTAATTCAGAAGCATTACCAGCCCAGACATCGGTACCATGTGAAAGACCAGATATTTTAACTACTTCAGCAAAAGTAGATGGTTTAGTCTGTTCTAGCATATTAATAACAAATTTAGTACCCATTTCTGGTAGACCTAAAGTACCTGTTGGGCATAATATCTCTTCGCTACTTACTCCCAATTCTTTTGGTGATGAAAGTAGTGAAAAGACTTTTTTATCATCCATTGGTACTTTAGTAACATCAAGTCCCGATAAATCTTGTAGCATTCTTAAAACAGTTGGATCATCATGCCCTAGTATATCTAGTTTTAAAACATCTTCATCAATAGCATGATAATCAAAATGCGTTGTCCGCCATTCAGCTTCTATATCATCAGCTGGATACTGATAAGGAGTAAAATCAAAGACATCCATATAATCTGGTATAACAACTATACCTCCTGGATGTTGTCCAGTTGTTCTTTTAACACCTGTACAACCTAAAGCAAGCCTTTCAATTTCCGCACTTCGCATATCATTAATACCATGTTCTTCTAAATAGCCTTTAACAAATCCAAAAGCCGTTTTATCAGCTACTGTACCAATAGTACCTGCTCGATAAACATTATCAACTCCAAATAATTCTTTGGTATAAGCATGAGCACTAGCTTGATTCTCTCCTGAGAAGTTAAGATCAATATCTGGTACTTTATCAGCATTAAATCCTAAGAAAGTCGCAAAAGGCATATCTTGTCCTTCTTTACCCATTTTTTTGCCACATTTAGGACATTTTTTATTTGGTAAATCGTAACCCGATGAATATGTTAATCCATAAGGATTTCCTTCTTCATCAACAAATTCTGAATATTTACATTCCTCATTACGACATAAATAATGAGCAGGTAATGGATTTACTTCCGTAATATTCATCATTGTTGCGACAAAAGAAGATCCTACCGAACCACGAGAACCAACTAAATATCCCTCGTCATTAGAATGTTTTACTAACTTTTGTGCTATTAAATAAATAACATCAAAATTACCACCAATAACTCCTCCTAGTTTTTTATTTAGTTCACTATCAATATTTTTAATATTTTCATCTTGTGCTAGCTCTTTTTTAATTACTTCTTTTACTTTTTTACTACCAGCAGTCAAAACTTTATAAAGCTGTTTATCAAACTCTTTATTTGAGTATTTCTCTTCTAATACTTTGGCAATATACTCTCCATATAATTCATTACTAATTCTAAGTAAAATATTATGAGGAAGAGGATCTCCATATAAGAAAGTAGCTCGTTCAAAGACCATATCGGTTACTATTTTCTCAGAATTGGCAATTCTAGGAGCAAAAGGAACCCCATGGGTATCAATAATAACTTCAACCATTTCTACCATATCCGCAAGTTTATTAGGATTATCAACAATAATCCTATTTCTAGTTTTTTCATCTAAGAAACCAAAATCCTTAAACATTTCTTCTGTAGTCCGGAAATGATTAGAAGGTATTTTATCTATTTTATATCGCGCTAAAGGATGTCTACCACCACCAGGTACCTTTTGATTAACAATAATCTCTCTAAAAATCCGATCCGCTCTTTTAAGATGATGAACGTCACCAGTAGCACAAATTAGTTTGCCACCATCTTCAGAAACTCTAATAATCTTCTTTAAATGCTCAGAAAGTTCCAATTCATTAGCAAATTCACTACTTTCTACTAAATGAGAATAGCACTCTATTGGTTGCACTTCAACATAGTCATAAAAACGAACAATATCAGCTAATTCTTCTTCTGTTTTACTCCTAGCATTAACAAAAACTTCACTTTCATAACAACCGGAACCAACTAATAAACCTTCCCTATACTTTTCAATTTCACTACGCAATATTCTAGGAGTTTTATATAAATATTTAGTATTAGCTAAAGAAACAAGCTTAAACAAATTCTTTAACCCCGTTTTATTCTTTACTAATAAATTAACATGATAACTACGTCCATACTTATGAATTTCTTCTTTGGAAACAATAGTTTCTAATTGGTCCATTGTTTCAATATTACGATTGGATAATTTCTTTAACATCTTATGAAAGACTAGTGCTGTCCCTAAAGCATCATAATCAGCTCGGTGATGAGATTCTTCATCAAACTCAACATCATATCTCTTAACAATAGCAGATAAAGAATGTCTTCCATAATTACTATCAATACTTCTAGATAGTTCCAAAGTATCAATAACTGGATTAGTTAATTCCCCTAAATCATACTTTTTAAGAGCCATCTCTAAGAAAGATACATCAAACTTAGCATTATGAGCAACAAGAGGCAAATCACCATAAAACTTCATAAATCTCTTTACGACCGTCTCTTCATTATCTTTATCTTTTAACATTTTATCAGTAATACCTGTTAATTCTGTTATCTTCTTAGCTAGTTTTACTCCAGGATTAATAAGTTCATCAAATTTATCAATTATTTCACCATTTTTTATCTTAACTGCACCAATTTCAATAATAGAATCATTGCCACCAGCATTAAAACCAGTAGTTTCAAAGTCAAAAACCACATAAGTTTCAGCAAGTAAATTATTCTTATTAGGTCTAAGAGCAATATCTACATTATCATCAATAATAGTTAGCTCTGTACCATATATTACTTTAAATGGTTCTTCCCCTTCTTTTAAATTCTTATTATGATTAGTCACAAATTTATAAATATTTGGGAAGGCTTGTACACTATTATGATCAGTTATCGCAATAGCTTTATGCCCCCAAGCGATAGCTTGTTTAACTAACTCTTTCTCATCACAAAGTCCATCCATTTGACTCATCTTAGTATGAGCATGTAGTTCTATTCTTTTTTCTTTAGCATTATCAACAATTTCTTCATCTAAAGACTCTATTACTTCTACATCACGGGCATTTAAAACAAGTTCTTTGGCAAAAGCATCATTCTTAGTATAACCACGAATCTTATACCATTGATTCTTCTTTAAATCTTCTTTTAAACGATTAAATTCGTTACGATCACGAGTAAAGATTTTACAATAAATACTATCAGTGTAATCAGTAATTTTTAGAGTAATAATCTTAAATTCTGATTTTGCTGATTCAAAAAAATCAGTATCAAATATCTTAGCTGTAACAACAACATCATTATCTTCACCTAATAAGGCTTTTATTGGTAGGGACTCTCCTCTAATAGTTCTACCTAAAATGCAATTATCATTAGCAGGTACTTTCTTTTTATTCGCAATAGCTAATTTCTTATTCTTGAGTTTAGCATATTTTTCATAATCGACTTCTAAAGATTTAGCAATTTCCATAGCTGTTCTTTCTTCTTTACGCAAAACAATATCAATATCAACATCATAACCATACATCTTATATAATTTATTAATATCTGGTAAGAGTTTTTCCAAAGTGCGCATCTCTATTTTGGTAGGCACAACTAAAACTAGCTTGTCACTTTCTAATTTTAGTAAATCGCTATATTTTTCAACAATCTTTACTTTCGTCTTTAATTGTTCCAATACGTATGGATAATAAGTTAAAAGTACTTCTTTATCTAAGTTATCAAGATTATACACAATATTTATTTCTTCAGCATTTTTATCTAAAGTATTCTTTTTAGAATCTATTTCCTTAATAATATCTAAATCAAGAGGTTTGGGCACATCTATAAACAAAGTCCATCTTTTCTTATCGCTACTGATTTTAATCTTGGTTAATTTGCTGTCTAAAAAAGAATTATATAAATCTTTATCTAATTCTATTTTATCTAAAAATATCTTTAATTTTTCTTCCAAGATGCATCACCTCTTTTTCTAAACTGTATCCAATAATTTCATCCTCATAATATACTTTTTATTATTTATACAAAACTTAATAAATCTATTAATATCAACATTCTTTAATTGTCTTTCTGAAGTATATTTAAAAGTGTCAAACGCTATTTTATCCCTTTCCATATATTTAGTCATATCTTCCTTAGTTACTCCTAAATACATAAGAAAATAAGGATATATTTGCCTTTTAATTGGCTGTAGGTTAGTACTACCCATCAAATAATAACTTCTTTTTCCTAGTCTAGTAGGCAATTCATTTAATAAAGCCAATTCTAAAACAGAACGCGCTATTAAAAGATCATCACCTTTATATTTAAGCGTAAGTTTAGAAGCAATTGAATAGATTAAAATAGCTAGACTTTTAGCTCTATCACTTTTATCTATTTTCTTACTCCAAACAATAGTGTTACCCTTTTCTAACCCTGATAAATCCATATTATCAACATGGGGATTTACTACTAAAATATCAACAGGAGCAATATCAACTCTAAGTACTTCTTTCACAAATTTATTTATCTCTTTTTTATTTTCATCCCAAAGATTTAAAAGTTCTATCCGGTACTTCTCCGTCTGTCTTTTTACATTTAAATAGACTTCATTTCCTACTACCATATTATAAATAGTATCGTCATTAGGAATAAAGTTTTTATAATCCGCAATTATTTCCTTATTATCACCATAAGCTTTACTATAAGCATCTTTATAATTATTCCATAATTTCTGTTTTAAAGCATGTACTCTTTCAGTAATTGATGCTTGAAATAACACATTCCAGATTAAATTGTAATCATTAATTAAAAAGTTTATTTTCATACTGCCTACTACTCCTTAACTATATCTATCATATCATGTTAGAATACTTTTTTAAATAAAAAAAAGAAATATTTAAAATATTTCTTATTTCTTAATTAACTTCATTACGTTATCAATATCCCCATTAAAGACAACGAAATATACTACTGTTAAAGCTATAATTAAAACCATTAAAACTAATAAGATTTTAATAAAGATATGTTTACTTTCTTTTTCAGTCTGTAAGTCTCTTACAAAGTCTTTATCTGATAAGTCCATACTCTTGGTATAAAAAGACTTATCCATATCTTTAAACAAATCATCAATTGTCTTTTCCAAAGCTTTTTTCTTAGGTTTCTTCTCTTCTTGACTTAAGGCTTTAGCAGTATCAGCTAGATTAATAGCATCTTTATCAATTATTTTTCTACTAATACTTAAATCTTCAGTTGTTTCTTTGATATCCGGCAACTTTTCCTTTTTCTCTTTATCTTCCATAGCTTCTACTTTATCGTTTTCATCATTAGCCATAATATCGCTTAAAAGATCAGTAGAAGTCTTTACATCTAATTCGCCATTTAAAGTTTTAGTCGCAATTGTATCAATTAAGCTCTTAATCTTTTTATTCTCTTCTTTTAGTTCTTTATGTTCCCCTTTAGTAGCATTAAACTCATCATTCTTTAAATTCCTTTTCTTCTCTAATTCATCTACTTTTTCTCTATTCTTCTTCGCTTCTTTTAAAATACTATTAATATCATAAATTCTATTCTCATGATCTTGATAAATATAATTAAACTCTTCTAATTCTTTTTTTACTTTTGGTTTACTAGCATTTAAATTATATTCTTTAAGCTGTTGATAGCTTTCACGTGTCTTTGAATTTTTAGCCTTATTAACGTCAACTGCTGTCAACTTAGAAACATCAGATAAATTAGTATATTTAGTGTTATTTGCTAACTCATCATACAAGTCTTTATTCTTTCTACTACGGCTCAAAGTATTATCATTACTATCAACACTAGTTTTATAGCGATCCATTCTACTAGGCATAGTATCACCCTCTTATAATAAATATAACATAATATTATCTACAATTAAATAAAATTAATTAGTCCTTTACGTAAAGAGATTTTTCTAGTATACTTAAACTTAAGGAGTTGATAATAATGAAAGCAAAAGTAAATAAAGATGCTTGTATTGGTTGTGGAGCATGTCAAATGATTGCCCCAGAAGTATTTGAAATTAATGATGATGGTGTAAGTGAAGTAATTATGAAAGAAATAGATGAAGATCAAAAAGATGAAGTTGCTAGCGCTGTAGAATCTTGTCCTACTGGTGCTATTTCTACAGAAGAAGAATAAAGAATCCTTATTAAGGATTCTTTTTATAACTATAAATCGTTTTTACTTCTTTAACTGTTAATTTGCGATATTCACCTGATTTTAACCCTTGAATCGTGAAAATATCTATTTTCTCTCTTTTTAATTTCAAAACATCATAACCTATTTCATTAAACATCTTTTTAATTATATGATTTCTACCTTCAGCTACTTCTATTTCTACAATAGAAGTATTTTTATTTTTATCAATACGACGAGTTTTAACTCTTAAAGCTTTACTCTTCTTACCATCAACTAGAATACCATCTTTTAATAAAGTTACCTTTTCTTTATTTAAAATGCCACTTATTTTAGCAATATAAGTCTTTTTTAAACCATAACTAGGATGAGTAATAATATTAGCAAAATCACCATCATTAGTAAGCAAAATAAGTCCTGTAGTATCATAATCAAGTCTACCAACTGGAAAAATAGCTTTATCAGTATCAATTAATTCCACGACAGTTTTTCTATCTACTTCATCACTAGTTGTTGATACTACACCTCTTGGTTTATTAAGTAAAAAATATACTTTATCTTCTTTTTTTAGCTCTTTACCATCCACCGAAACAATATCATTACCACTTACTTTATATCCTAATTCAGTTATTATTTTTCCATTTACAGAGACCTTTCCTGCTACTATTAAATCTTCAGCTTTTCTTCTAGAAGCAATACCTGCTTCACTAATAACTTTTTGAAGTCTTTTCATATTAATCACCTAATAAAATTATATCATATCATTAACCAATTTATAAATAAAACATATGCTATTATAAAGGAGTGTTATTATGTATCAAAATCAAGTTTTTAGAAACAGTAATGGTGATCGGTTTTTTTGGGCACCCTTTGTAGTTGGTGGTCTTGCCGGCACTGCTTTAGGATATGGTATTGCTAATAACAATCAATCTCATTTCTATGGTAATTATAATCAAGGATGTTGCCCAATGTATTATAATCCGCCATATCCAGTTTATACTAATAATTATTATTACCGCAAAAAAAGATAGTAACTATCTTTTTTTATTATATAAAGAAAAACCACCTTCAATATTAAATACATGATAACCTAGTTTATTTAGAAAAGACACTACTCTCCTACTAGTATAACCGTGTTCACAAAAAAAGTAATATTCTTCGAACAAATTTAAATATTTACTAGGAGCATTAATAAGTTGATCAGCTGGTATATTAACTGCTCCTTCAATACTACCTTTTCCATATTGAGATGAAGACCTAATATCAATTAAATGGAGTTCTTCCTTCTCCATTAATCTTTTTAAAATATCAATTGAAATATTCATATAACCTCCTAATATATTATATAAAAAGGAGATTTTCGGTGTAGAAAAAAAGACCATTATGGTCTATCTAAACACATATGGATCTTTTTCAGTACCTTTACCACTATCATATTTAGTAGTTGGTCCTAAATGAATAATTGGTTTAAACTTAGCTGTTTGTGATGCCTTAAATATATCAATAATACCATTATCAACTTGATATACTTCAAAATCATTTTTAGCATCAGCAGTTAAAAGCCACCAGTTTTCATCATCAGCTAAATAATTATAGTTTTTACATGATTTATCTAATGTTTTACGACAATTAACATCAGCACTAGCATTCATATAATCAGCTGCTGTTAATAGAGAAATAATTTGATTACTAAGCATTCTACTACATTCAACTGAATTATCTTTTGCTGTCTCATCTTCTTTTCTCTTACCAATACAAGCATTAAACTTAACTAGTTTTTCTTTAGTATTTGCACTTAGTTTAATGGTTTCATCATCACCAACATTATACATATTCTTTAAGTAGTCTCTAGCTCTACTAACAGCATAATCATTAATACCAGATTCCCAGTCTTGAGACTTATTAAATCTATCATCCCAAACTTCTCTTACTGTAGTTGGCTCATTTAAAATTAAAACTACTTCATTATTAGAATTAACTTTAACTATTCTAAATAGTAATTTATCTACCATAACGTAGTTATTCTTAATTTCACCTTTATAAACAAATTCGTTATTGATGTTATAAATACCATAACCATTATTAACTATATTCTTAGAGGCAATTATTTCTTTATAAAATTCCTTAGTAACATAATCCTTACCACAATCTAAATATCCTACATAATTATAAGTATCAGCAGAATTCTTAGTAACAGTTACATTACCAGAGCATTCAGTATCATCCTTAAAATATTTATCCAAAGTCTTCATATATTTTAATTCTGCTAATCTTTCAGCTGAAATACTAACTGAAGAAAGCTCTTCCTGTGGAAGTTTATCACTCCTATCATGGAAATAAGCTCTAGCCGCATTTTCCATTGTTGCTTCTACTTTAGCATAAGATGGTTTTCCTGGAAATAACACTGATACTATGAACATTACTAATAGAAATATAACTAACAATCCCACTAACATAGCCATATATTTCATCATTTTATTTTGCAATAGTTTTCTAAAAATATCTCCTAATCTTTTATTACTGTTATTACTATTACTACTATTATTCTTTTCCTCGTCAATTTTTGGATTAACTACTTCTGTTTTTAAATCATCTTTCATTTTCTTCACCGCCCTTGAATTTATTATTCATCAAAGAAATCATCGAAATAATTCTCTTCTTCTTCATCCTTTAATTCCAAATTAACTGGTTTCTTTTCCTCAACAACTCTGTTAGTCTCATTAACTGGATTAACCTCTGCAACTCCTTTTACTCCTTGTTTCTTTTTCTCTTCTTCCTCTTCTTTTTCAAGCTCTGCAATCTTCTTATCTATTTTTCTAACCAATTCATCAACATCAAGTCCTAAATCATCATTTGCCCTTGGAGGAACTGCACTTGGAATTGGTTTTGGAGTCATTGTTGGTGCATTAACTTCTAAAGCTGGAGTCATTTCTTTTTCTTCCTTCTCAGCTGCATTCATCATCTCAATAATCTTTTCCTTTTTCTTTTGTTTTACAAATTCCTTAATATCAAAGATATGTAATTCTCTTTTTGTTCGAGATGGATATTCAGCCTTAGGATATTCTTTACCCCAATTAATTTGCCAATCAGGAGTAAAATGTGTTTTAAATGGTGAAAGACGAAGTCGCATTATAATGACATCATTTTCTTTCATCTTCTGTAAATCAGTAACGGTTACTAATGGGGTTGAAGCTGTTTTATCATCCTTTTTAGATTTAACTTCACCAGCCATCTTTGATATTTCTTCCAAAGCTTTAAGCTCAGTAGTTATCAAATAAATTAAATTACCACAGTTACCTCTAATTGTTTCGGCATTCTCTTTACCATATACTTGATCAAGTTGGGCAAAGTTCTGAATAATCATTGTAAATCTAATTAATCTAGAACGAGCTGCGGTAATCATTGTTGTAATATCTTTTAGAGGTGGCATATTAGCAAACTCATCTAAGATAAAATTAGTTCTCACTGGTAACTTCCCACCGTGTTCTTGAGCAACTGAAATAAGTGTTTCATATATTTGTTTAACTAAGATGGTAGCTAAAGCATGATATGTCTTCTTTTCATCTTGGATTACAATAAATACTGCAGTTGGTTTTTCACCAATAGTTTTTAAATCAATATCAGAATATGATAACATTTCTGACAAATTCTCCCGAGATGCAAACATCTTTATTTTTTGTCTAAATACCGAAAGAATTGAACCTTTAGTTTCTGTTGGTGCATTAACAGTAGCAGAAGCATTAATAACCGCTGGACTAGTTTGATCTTTCATATTAAAGTATTCCTTTATATAGTTAGAACCACCAAATTTCTCTTCTCCAGTTGTTGTCATTAACGAAATACTATTAATATTTATTTGGTCTTCCCGCGCATCTTCAAAAAGCCCCAAAGCGACACCGGAAAAATAATCAGCAGAAGTTTGCTCCCAGAATGGATCATCTTTATTAGATTCATCATACAAAATATTTTGAGCAAGATCATCTAAAAGCTCAATTGCTTTGTCATGGTTTCCTTCTTTATACATTTTATATGGTAAATCCATTGGATTCCAAGAATTACCATTTTGCGGATTACGGAAATTAAGAAGTAATATTTGATAACCTTTTTCTTTTAACATTTCCGCTGTTTTTTCATATATTTCACCTTTAGGGTCAGTAATAACCATTGACTCACGCGCTTTAGATAATAGTTTTACAGTTGGCAAAACTATTGATTGTGTTTTACCAGAACCCGTAGCACCAATTACTAAGGTATGGTTTTCACCATTATCAACCCAAATATTATTACCTTTATACATAATAGGAACACCCGCTGTTTTAATATTATCATCGCGGACATTAACCATTTCTGTTCCTTTATATTTTTGAATTTCACTTTCTTTAGCCCATCTAGAATAACCTTTCATTTTTTTACTGGTTTCAATACCAATACCTTCATCAAATTCGAAAAATCTAGAAGAAACACTAACAAAAATTCCTATTAAAATAACAAAATAGAAAATAAGAGTCGTTAAAATTCTTCCAGGCATTAAAGCTGGTAAGGGATTAAGTCCTGAAAATAAACCATCAGCTGAAAAAGAAGCAATATTTGATACTATTAGACAAACAACATAAAATAGAAATATTGCAAAAACAATAAACATAAACCAATCTTCAGCTTCAGCACGTACTTTTAGCTTCATAGTATTCCTCCATCTATATATATAATATTAGCACAAATTACCATAATTAACAACCATCATGACCACGGATTATCATCATCTGGTGGTAATTTTTCTGCTTCCTTTCTCGTTTCTTCTAAATCCTTTTCAACATCAGCATTATTCTCTTCTAATTGCTTATTTTCTTCCTCATTAATTTTTTCTTGAGCTATATATTCTTTATACTCTTCTGGATTCATAATAGCCATATACATTTTAGAGGTATTCTTTGATTCATAATGAGGAACAAGTTCATCACCCAAATAGTAAATTTTAGGATTACCACTGTTATAAAGACATTCAAATAAAGTTTTAAAATCATTATTAAGATAGAAGTAAATATAAGTCTTTTCCTCTTCAGTTTCTACTTCTTTAAATATAACTTTCGTATAGTATGAATAATGCTTTTTGTTTAAATAATTTAAAATTTTTACTTTAAAGTGTTCCTTCTCATTTTTTGTTAATTCAGTTAATATTTCCATGTTTTGAAATTCAATATCTTTCATTTTGGTTTTTGTAAAAATTTGGTTTTCTTTAATATTTAATACATAGGCAACTACACATATTATAACTAAAATTATTCCTATAATTATTAGGGCTCTAATATCACTTTTTTTCATTATTTCCCTCCATATTTTTTATAAAGCTTTTTAGCTGCAGTCCATCTAGCCGGATTATCTGGTTGGGCTGGGTTTTCATAATTATGAGAGAACAAATAAGTAGCCCGATCAATACTTGTAAGCTTTTTAAACTTCTTGACATCAAAATATGAACCATTATCTAATTCCCATATAATGAAATTCAACTGAACATCCAAATTATTCCATTTTTTGTTTTGTTTTTTGGCAAAATTATACAAATTGTTCTTTCTGGTTGGATATGTCCATTGAGCAATACCGATACCAGGACCACCACCAAATTCATGAATGCCCGGATCAAAAGTACCAGCCGATTCAACATATAAATTACCCATTATACCAGCAGTTGCCTGCTTAGAAAAGCCTTTATCAATAAAGAAGTTCCAACATTTTGCCTCATTACTACTACCTTTTAAAGTTATTGAACAAGCTGCCGTACTATAATTAGGTGATACAAATCCTGTAGTGCTAGAAACAGATAGAGTTCCTCTTGTAACTCTACTACTAGTATTTGATCCACCTTCATTACCACCAATATATGTAAATGTCTTGTCATCTTTTACTGTTTCTACAATTTGTATATGTGAAGCGGCAAAACTACTACCCTTATGGATAACTAAATCACCAGGTTTCGGTTTATAGCCTGAACTACTAGAATGATAATTCCCTTGTTTTTGACCATAACCCAAATGTCCAGAAACAGCTGCACTTTTAACTACAACATCATGAGATACACCAGCTTCATTAGCAACCCATGCTACAAAAGCTGCACACCATGGTTGTGAAAAAGCCAATCCCATATAATCTTTATATTTTTTACCGCCTATAAAGGAAGAATTCTTTTTTGAATCTAATTGTTCTTGAGCAACTCTAACCACTTCAGATGCATCTCCACATCCGCTAGAATCACCATCTCCTTCATCACATTCCTCACCGATGATAGTTTGATAATCTTTAATATTTTGGATAACCTCATCAGCCATTGCTTCGGCTTGCGTATCAGTTGGTTCTTTATCAGCAACATCTTTGAAATAATCAATAAGTTTTTCTTTTAACCAGTCTTCATCTATACCCAAATCACAACTATTACCACTACTGCTAGGAAAATCACCTCCAGCAGCTTGTTTGGCAATAGAATATACTTTCTTGTTACCTTCTATATTATAGTGAAGACCATCAGGCCAAGTATAGTCATGAATTTTTTGCATCATTATTGAATAAGAATCAACAAATTTTATTCTTGAATCTAACTTTGCCTTCATAGCTTTATTAAATTCAATTATTGGAGCATTTCGCCAGTGAGTTTTAGTTTCATCAACCGGATTAAGTGACATGAATATTATATTAGCTTTAGACCAATCGCCCTTTGCTAGTTCATTCATCTTCTTCGAATAATAATCAATTGGTCTGCTAGCACCAAAACTAAGAACATCATTTACCCCCATCAACATAATAATGGTGTCGCCTTCCTTTAGTCGCGCACTAACTTCTTTAGGAACAATATCAGGCATCCATTGTCTACCACCAATGTCGGAATAGAATAATGACCCTCCCTGGGCAAAATAAATATCATTACCAAATGTAATTGGCCCATGAACGGAATACCTACATTTTGCATTACATTCAGAAGTAGTCAATATATTATTAACATGACAGCATATTCCGTTTGTTCTTGAATCACCTATCCAAAAAAAACGACCAGAGGTATTACTATCAGATGTTGAATCAGAAGTATCAGAGTCTGTACTATCGTCAGAATCCGTACTATCATCAGTATCGGTAGTTGTTGTATCAGTATCACTACTATCGGTATCAGTAGTCGTATCGGTTCCTGAAGATGTGTTTCCATCGACTTCATCCGAAATACTTTGATTAATCATTTTAGCCATTTTTTTAAGCTTTTCCTCAAATTCTTCTTCTGATTTATCAGAAAAGCAATCATCATAATCTCTAATGACTGTATAAATAGAGGCCAATCCTCTTCTAATAGTCTTGGAATTACTATCATATTTTTCTGATACTTTATTAATTTTTTCATATATCTCAGAGGTTATTTCATCTTCACCAACAAAGTATGCTCCTGTTTTACCGTCTTCTTCGCCATCTTTTCCATCTTTAGTATAACCTGTTGCTGAATACTTCACATCATCATTAGCAAACATCGGATCAAATCTTTTTATACCAAAAAGGGCTAAAATAAGGAAGAACAAAAGGAAAACACCTATTATTGATCCAATAGCAATAACTTTAGTAGCCAAACTCATATTACCTATAAAAGGTAAAGATAATTTGGATTTTTGTGTATCATCACTATCAGCTTCAGCTGATTTGGTTTTTTTCTTACGTGAAAAAGGATTTAATTTACCAAAGTTGCTTGAAGAAGTATCAGCATTAGATTCTCCTCCACTATTATTATCCTTTGTTTTAGTAGCATCAGCAGCTTTACTACCAGAACTTAAGTCTGGTTTACCACCACTAGCCACATCAATAGCCTTATCAGCTTTATCAGTTGCTCCTGTTTTATCAAGAATTTGAGCTCCTTTTTTCATACCAGGCATTCTGCTTAAAGCTTGTCCGCCTTTATTTAACATCTGTTGGCCTGCCTTAGTCTTTGATAAAGCATCAACCGCTTTAGCACCTATTGGACCACCCAAATAAGCAGCTGCGCCCTTCGCAGCTGTTTTTGCTAATTTTTGTGATGAATCATTTTCTTGTTGTCTTTTTTTATTGCGATTGGAAGCCAAAGTAGAATCTTTATCAATAAAACTGGGTTTAGAACTTATTTGCCCATCTATTTGGTTTCCTTGAGGATTCAACTCATTTAAATTTTGTTGATTCTTGTTTTCATCGGGCATAATCCTCACCTACTTCATCTATATCTTAGAATCCACCGCCACTACCAAATGAATCTAATTCATCTTGAGTAACAGCAACATTTATTCTCATTCTCCTATTACCACATACAAACAAGGCTTCACCTTGCGAGAATCTCTTAATAGCATCTTTCTCATTATCATTAAGATCAATTAAAAGTCCTAAATCTTCTACTGCTTGTTTCTTTAATCCCATAACTAAATAATAAGAGGCGTTGTCAAAGATAGCCTTTCCTTGAGTAATAACTGAAGGATCAGCAAAGTCACTTGGTTGTTGAGTAATTACAATAGTTCCTGTATTATACTTACGCGCACGTCTTTGTACTTGAGCTAAGAAGTCAGCACCTAAAGCATTATTATCACCCAATAAAACATGCGCTTCATCTACCATCATAATAGTATCAACATTAAAGTCTAAGCATAGTCCCCAAGCATATTTTAAAATATTGAAGAATAAAGCATTTCGAACATTAGAATCACTGTTCATTAACTCTTTAATGTTGAAAACCATAAAATCACTATTCTTAGTAATTGTCGTATGACCATCAAAATAGAAACGCAATTCTTTTGTAATTGGTCTAACTTTTAACTCCAAACGCTCTAAAATATCTCTTTCTTGAGTTTGTTCAGTCATAGACATAAGTCTTCCTTTAATAGTTGCATAAACATCAGTAAAAGTTGGATAATCAGCTGATGTGAAGTTAGAAAAATCAGTATTAAAATCTATTCCAAAACGACGATAAGTATCTTGAACTATCTCAGAAAACATAGTAAGTACATCTTCAGTAATAGATGGATCATAATACTTCATAAAAGCCTTTAAAAACTGAAGTGTTCTAGTAAGAACTGTATATCCAAGTCCTTGTTTAATTTCTTCCTCATCAGCATCAATTATTACCTCTAATGGGTTAATAAGGCCAAATTCTCCACCCTTACCAATATCAATAGTATCTCCACCGAAAGTCTGAGTAATTTCATGTAACTCATCTTCAGGATCAATAGCTACTATCTGACATCCATTTCTAATATGAGTACGTAGAAGCAACTTAGCCGCAGTTGATTTACCAGAACCAGATGTACCTAAAATAAGCATATTAGCATTATTACGATTGCTTTCCTTACGTATCTTATATAAGAATTGATTAAATAAGATAACTCCTCCAGAAAAATCTACTCCTAAAAGACATGATAATCCTGGATCTTTAATACTATCAAAGATAAATGGATACATGGCTGCTACTGTAACTGATGGTATTGGCGTACCAATTCTCTCTTCAATATCTTGCTTACCAAAAATTGGTAATATTGATTTCAAAACTTTTTCTTGTTCAAAGCGAAGAGAGATAGCTCTAAGTTCCATCGCATCCAAATAGTTTTTAACATTAACTTTCTTTAATTCTAATTCTTCTTTAGTATCAGCTGTAATCATAATGTGCATTTGAAAATCAAATATTCTTGATTGACTAGCAGCTAACATCGAAGTAAAGTATTCCAAACTTTCAGCATCTTGCCTAATTCTCTCTTTAGCTGTTTGGTCTTTTTCTTGATTATACTTTTCCCTCAAATCAGCAATCTGACGATTAAGCATTTTTGACATTTGCGAAAAAGGTATTGGTATATGTTTAATAACAACTTTAATACCAGACATACTAGTAAGAGTAGCTAAATATCCTGGATTGATATATTTTGGATAAGATACCACTGATAAAATAGTGGCATATTTATCACTAATCATAAAGTCACTTGCTCCAAAATGTAATCCTTTAGGTGCTACTTGAGTCTTTAAACTTATACTCATACTGGCATCACCGTCCCAAATTCAGTTCTCTGACCTCCATTTAAGAAGTTGTCTAGTACTATGCGTAAATCATCATTGGAAGTTTGAGAAGCATTAAGTCCACATGAAGCTAAACCATTAATTAATTGTCTAATCTTCTTTTGAGCGGCATCTTCATTCTTTTCTTTAAACATAATGTAATACTCTGTATCAACAATGTTGTTATTAATAAATGTTTGCCCTTTTTCCATATCTTGATTAATTAATTTACGAACTGCTGGTGATGATGCTTCATTATATAGAAGTTGTAATTGTGACATATAAACTGATATATCCACTGGTCTATCAGCAACCACCAACCAAAACTCAAAATCAATACTATTATAAAAGTTTTTAAGTGCAATCAAGACATTAGCTTGATTGTCTGGTGATAAGATAAAGATATTACGAGGCGTTACCTTAACACCTGTTACTTTCATTTTATCACTGGTAATAATCATACCATTTTGAATTGATTCAACAGGAGTCCAATCCTCAGTATAAGGACTAACGCTCACTTGCTTTGTCTTCTTTTTCATCCATCACACACCAACCTTTCCAATAAAATCTTTGTCTATTTGTTAAAAATGCAATTAATTCAGATATAACATTAAGCATATTATGATAATAAGGTATTGGCACTACTAGGAATCCTGTAACCAGCGCAGGTGCCAATACAATTATTGTCTTTAGTAATGACGATGGGGTTACTGTAGCTAGTAAAATAACTGTAACCATAACACCTGTCCCAAAGATAATCAAATCAACGGGTCTAAATATACCTAATATCAAACTGCCCTTCTTAGTATTAGAAGGTATTAAATAACTGTTCACAAAGTATCACACTCACTTTCTTATTATGGACGCGGAGGTCCACCACCAGTGGCACCAGTTCCAATACTACCAATAGTAGAACTGTCAGCAATTCCTTCAGAGCTATCAATATCACGCTTGTATTGACCAGTAAGGTGTTCGTGTACTGGGTTACCATCTTTATCAAGGATAATATCACCCTTATGATCTTTAGCAAATTCTGCTTCAGTTTTAAGATCAGAACGATAATCTCCACCTTGGAATACATCATGACCACGATTTGCATTATATGCCTGTCCTAAAGCACTCTCGTTAACAGCAGTTGCTATACGACCCGGAGCTTTTTCCATAGAACGAACGTTTGGACCAATACCCATTTGATCTGCACGTTTCTCCATAGCATCAGCACGTTTATTAGCATCGTTATATAATTTCTCGTATTTACCAAATCTTTCATCAGCAGCTCTTGATGCACTCAAAGCTTTATTATACGCCAATTGTTCAGATACCCGCTGCTCGCCACCAAGTTTTTTATAAGCAATTTGTCTAGCATCATCACTTTTCCAAGAACCATCTGAATTAACATACCTTGCCAAATTAAGCCCATGATTCAAGTGAGCTGATGCTTGTAAATTCTTATCAGCCAAAGCTTTTTCAGCAGCAGCCTTACCATATTGTTCTTTAAGTGCTTTAGCTCTGGCACTTTGATCTGCCAAATCCTTTTTTCCAATTCCTAACTGTCTAGCCTTTCTCTCACGAGTACTCCAGTTTAAATAATCCTTTGCTTGACCCATAAGCCCACCTTGGGCTTCTCTATTACCAGTTCTAATCTTCGCCATTTGATCACGATTTTGAGCCCAAGACGACATTGGTGAATAACCTTTACCTTCTCTAGCAGAATCAGATGCAGCATCTAATCCTTGCATCATTCCTAAAGCTGCTCCTCGTAGGCCTCCACCACCCATAAGCATAGCAGAGCCTCCAAGTAACCCAGAAAGACCAAGGTTGCTCATACCGCCACCTTTTATTCCTAAAGCATCCATTATAAATTTTGGTGCTTGCTTAGCAAAGAAGAAGATAGCTATATACATAACAACATTAGTTAAACTATTCAAAAGAATATTATCGCTAACTTTCTCAATTACAAGTCCCTTAGTAGATATTTCTTGAACCAAGAAAATCGCAAAATAAACGATTAATAAACGAATAAATAAATCAATATATGTAGACATAGTTATTCTAATCCAAGAAGCAAAAGCGCCATCCCTTTGTGACTTAGGATCAATATAACTACCTATTGGTATTGGTGCAATTAAACGTAGAATTGCTAATTTAATAGCCCTGATAGCTATATCTAGAGTAAAGCCAATAAACATTATCAAAACGAACACACCACAAACTGTTGAAATCAAAGGTTGAAAAGCAAACTTAAATACACCTTTTTCTAAAGCCTTAGGCTTAAAAATATTCGAGAATTTCTTATCATCAGGAGGTTGGCACCATTCTTCAGTAAGTGATACTACATCAGAAACAGAAGCATCAGCTTTAGTATAATAATTAATCTCTGAATCAGTTATATCGTCTTCACATATCCAATTACTAGGATCATCTTCCCCTTTGGACTCATCAGCTAAATTAATTGACATAAATGATTTGTATATACTTCCCGCCATAGCATTCGCTTGACCCGATAACGATGACATATTATTTAAATCCGAATCTTCCCCTTCATCTCCACCAAAAACCAATCTAAACATTACGTTTCTAGATAAAACACTATTTTGAATTTCATACAAAGTACCAAAAAGAAGTCCATGATTAGCAATATTCTTTTGATAATGACTAGTAGGATTACTAACATTTACTGGTACTATCAAAGTAAACATAATTAAAACGATTATTGTTCTTTTAATAACCTCAGAAAAACCTTTTTCCCGATCAGTCAAAGTATCAGGATTAATAATCCCATTAATAACCGAAACAGCTAATCTAAATACTAGTAAAAGTCCAAATATAAGTTGGACTCTAGCAGTTAAAGTTCTAACAGTGGAACCACGCAACAAAGTAGCATTAGCTACTTGAATAAACAACTGATAAACGAAAGCAATTAAAAAATACACTATTCTATCTATAAAAGCACAAATAGTTCTTAAAGCTCTTGTTAACCACGTTGCTGGTGTACCTTGTGTCATTATTCCACCACCTTACTATTCTACATATTATATACTATCATAATTATATCAAAAAAAAATAAATTGTACAATGTTTTATACAATTTATTTTATACCACAAGTAGGATCCTTTAAACCACCATTTAAAATACTTAGAATAAACTTAGCTAAATCAGGTATAAAGTATAACAATACTACTAAAACCAATCTAATTCCTAGCTTTTTAGTAGCTTTCTGCATACCCTCGTCATCACCTGATAATACTGTCTTTGTAAAATCAAGACCACTTAATATAATTACTAATAAAGGACCTAATATTTTTAAATAATTAAATAATTGTTGGAAAATATAAGCTAATGACGCTGGAGAGCCGTTCTTTCCCTTATCAGTAACTGAACCAAAGATTCCACTACAACTAGTAGTTTCCTTTTGTTCAAGTTTACTAATAGCTTCTTTATTGTATTTTCCTTTCTCTTGTTCCCTTTTTTCCTTGTTTTTAGACATTGTGTCATTAGTAAACTCCTTGTTAAATTTTACTTCTTCAAGAACGATACTTTGCTTCATTTTCTCAGATTTTGTTAAGCTTGGCTTCTTTTTGGATAAAGTTATTTTATATGTTCTTCCTCCTGTTTTCAACTTAGCCAATGCATAATAAGTTGTATTTGTTGGACATTGGGCATGCTTCTTATCACTAGTAACAAAATCATCGTGCTTTATTCCGCTTAAATTTGCTTCAGAACACGGCTTGCTGCTTTTAACTGTTCCTTTACACTCAGCTGATATTTGATCTTTACCCCATATTCTTACTAGTACTGTAGCATCGCCAACCTTTACACTACACTCTGCACGCGGATCAGTTCCATCACTATTATTGTTTGCTGGAAGTGCCCAAACACTCGTTGGTAATATCATTATCCCAATTAAAATTAAAAGAATTAAAAATCTTATCTTTTTCATATTAAAAACTCCCATCATATCTAATAATATTTTACCAAAAAAAAAGAAACTATACAAATAATTTGTATAGCACTTTACATATCAAATTAAGCTTGCTTCCAGCAACTAGTCCATGTACTAGCTGTTTTTTCACCTGAAGAATCAGCAACTAAGCTAAATAATAATGTAACTAATGTAGTAACAAAGAATACTGCCACCGCATAAACACAACGTCTAATAAGTCTTCCTTGAGATTTCTTAACTTCTGCATCATCACTTGATACAACAGCTTTTCCCAAATCAATTGTACCTAGAACTATTAAAATAATAGGGATACCAATTTGAATAAACGGTAATATTCCTCTTCTGATAATCTTAACGAATGGCAACAACCCATTACTACATGGATCAAAATCAGCACCTATTTGAAATAACTTCATAATCTCTATCTCCTTTACTATCAATATTATATATTATTTTTTTATAAATCGTCAAGTCTAAAGAACAAATTAGTGTAATTATTTTCTAAAGAGTCCTAAAAATCCCCCACTTTCTTCTTTTGGTTCTTCTTCTGTTCTTTGTATCATTCCTAGTTTTGCTAAAAGATCATCGATATCAGAATTTTCAACTCGCTCATCAAGTGGCTTTAAATTAAAGTAAACTTTTAGATTAGCTTCTCTTTCAAATTCAGCAACATCTTTACTATTTAATAGACTTTTATTAAGAATAACCTTCTTATTCTGTAGATCTTTTAGTATTTTAGGATTGGTTCGCATTAATTTATTTAACTTAATTGTTGATGGTTCTACTAAATATAGAACATCCCCACATACTCCTGTATCCGGAGTATTATTTAAATCAACTAAAAGTACATCATAACTCTTATATTTAGCAATATCACCAGATAGATTTTCTTTGGTTGTGGGATAATAGTCCTTTACTTCAAAATAACTAAAGTCCCGTTTATTTACTTCCAAAACAGCAACCTTAATTCCATATTTATCTTCCAAATGCTTCTTAATCATATAAATAAGCGACGTAGCACCAGCTGACTCGGTAACATTTTCAATGCCAAGTACTTTAACACCACTAATAACGACATTATTAACCGTTGTGGACATGTCGTTTAATTGTTGATAATGAGCAACATCCTTATAAGCATTAGGATGATCTAAAAGATATTTAATACCATCTCCATCAGTGGTAAAGTTGTAAATACCCATTGAAATAAGTTTTGATAAGAATGCTGAAGACGATGATTCTGGTGTTGGTGGTAATAAAAATATTAATTTATCGGTCTCTAAACCAATTGATATTTTTTGCACATTAGATATATTAGCATAGTCTTTGATTGCTGTTAAATCGATAATTATTCGATTACAGTAAAAATTCTTGAACATTGATACTATTTCATCAGCATCATATTCACCAGTAATACTTTTAATAACATCAATATCTAACATAGCTAAAACATCGCTATATTTATTACCGATCAATACATTCATCTATTTCACCTTCTTATCCTTTACTAAAAAAACTATATAAAATAGTTTTATTTTTTATGTGTAATTATCAATTTAGTGTCACCTTTTATTTTGAACGGTTCAATTCTATCCAATATTTTTTCTATTATTGGTATATCAATATTGATAAATGTCATAACACTAAAATACCGTTTATCCAAGGCAGTATTAGTTGTATCAACTTGTGTCTCACGCCAACAAAAACCTAATTGATAAGGGTCAGCATTATATCCTGTCGGACAATTACTTCGACCACTATAACCAATTTGCTTAAGATAGGTAGCTGTATCACCATCTTCTGCTAAAGAAGCATTATCAGTCATACCCTCATATTGTTCTATAGCATTAATTATTTTATTCTTAGCCCGAAATGCTTTTGTATAATTAACAGAAAAAGCTAAATAACCACTTACCAACACTATAAAAACTAGAATAATCTGAATATTAACTATTCCGCCAATTGCATCTCGCATATACTACACCTCTATTTTACCACAATAAAACTAGTACCAGTAGGATCGCTTCCACCATCGGTAATATTATTCACATTATCACTAACAGTATCTTTTATAGTTGGCCATAAGAACCAGAAAAAGGCAATAACTGCCGAAATAGCCAAAACTGTAATAATTGTTAGATTTAATTCTCCTGTAGCTGCTTTCATATATTTAACATCTCCTTCCAATCATATCATAATACTAGTATACCAAAGCAAACGCATTTTTACTAGTTTTTTTATTCTACTTTACACTTTATCCAGTAAACATCATAAACATTGCAATTAATAAAATTAACATAACCCCTAAACCAGTAACAACTAACATTATCATAGTTTGGCTTTCCATATGACCCAAACGTTCTTTATACTTAGTTTCACGAGCTTTATTCTGTAAAGATGATACTGTTCTAGAAAACATCATCAGACGTTCCTGCTTCTTTTCTTGAGAACCAAGTCCTAATCTATAAAGTAACCTCATCATTCTCATTGAATCTCTAACTGGATAAGTATTGGAAAACTCCATATAAGGATCAATACTAGAATCACCAGCATTAATACGATCAACTAAAACTCTTAATCCTGGTCTAAATATTTCAGGTGCATCATCAATAGATTTACCAAGGGCTACTGGTACTGTATAATGCTGTACTAAAACCTCCAAACTCTTTAAGAAATATGGAAGCATTATATCAATATCATGTAAATGTGCTTTATAGTATTTTTTAAGTCCAAAATACGGATATTTGAATGCTACTACCCCTACGACAATTCCAACAATGAAATTCAAAGCAGAAAATCCTCCAGTTAATGAAAGAGACATAAAGATTAATCCTACTATCAAACCTAACATTAATCTTTTCCTAAACAAAACATCAACATCAACATCATCACCATATTTAGCGTATAATAAGAAGTTATAATCATCTTCTCGTAAGATTTCAAAATACTTTTCATTATCAGCAATAAACTTGTTTTTATCAACAGTTTTATTGTAGAAAAGAATAAATATAATTATAACACCAATTGCTAGTATTTCCATCTATTCTGCACCTACATTCTCGTTATAATATTTTTCTCCCTTAAGAAGAAAATAACTATTTATAATCAATATAGCATGCAACAATAATTGTACATACCATGAATCTAACATTTTTATATAACTTTCCCTTCCAACTAAATATTGGACAAGCATAGCCATTACATAAAGCATAAGTCCAAATTGTAAAAATGATCTATGGAAACTTTTTCTATCAATTCGATCTCGATAAACTGACTCTACAAGCATATCGATATCAAGTTGCATATTATCTAATGAATCAGCCGAGTTTTGAGCTCCTTCTTTAGTAATTTGTAAAAACAATTGATGCATATTCTTAACAATATAATATGGATATAGATCACTAAAATACTTAAGAGCATTATCAATACTACCATCACGATAAGCAAGTTCTATCATATGATCAACATCACGAGCTACAGGATCATCTAAAATACCTGATTGCTTAACTCCTTCAATTGCTTTTACAAAAGACTGGGTAGTTGCAAACTCCATTATAGTATTAGAAGTATACACTTGAATTTGTTCAAACAAGAACTCACTATATACTCTTTTACATCTTAAATATGATAAATATGGAACAACCATTATAGCTGCAAAAACATAGAAAACAGATATTAATATGTTATAAAAGTATAAGTAGCTTACAACAGCAGCAAACAATCCAAAGAAAGCTATTTGCATAGCATAATCTTTAATCGTATACTCTTGCCCTAATTCTTTAGTCTTTTCACGTACTACTTTATATGAATATGGAGCAAATTTATCGTATATGGTTTTAAAATTATCACTAAAGAATTTAGAAATGTTCTGACCACGATAATTTCTATATAACAGCACTAAAATAGCTACTGCTAGTAGTAAAAACAATTCCATATTTATCTCCCCTTTCTTTATTATGATGTTACTGTACTTTGAGGAATACTGCTTACCTGACTCACTGGTTGAACAACGCTAGGTGCCTCTTTTTCCTCCTTTGATGCTGGTACCTCATTTTGAGGTACAGTTACTTCGTTCTGTGGAACTACTGCTTCAACTTGTGCAGTTGATTTCTTTTCGTCATCCCCAAAAGGCTGATCAGCATTAGTAACTTTCATATTACTATCTAAATGAATATTTTGATTTTCTAAGTACTCTATTAAATGTGGACTAGGCATGTTTAAAACCGGTTCCTTACCAAACCCTTTTTGATAAATAATATGAGTCTGTGGTTCGTTGTTCTCATCAACATAAAATTCTACAACCTCATCCACTTCTCGATGGAACTTTCCCTTTTCTTTTGAATAATATGCCTTAATGTGAACACCTAATTGTACATAACGATAAATCGTAGTTAAAAACTGATGCACATCTAAATCTGTCTCCATTAATGAATATAGACGGTATGGTATAGCACTGGCTTTATCAGCATGAATTGTTGATAAAATGTTATGTCCAGATGAAATTGAATTTCGAACTGCTGTTACCGCTTCAGCACTACGCACTTCAGAAAGCAATATCCATTTTGGGTTCTGTCGCATACAGGTAACTAACACATCAGTATATGAGGCCACATTATTTGTTTTCATGGCCACGATATCCCTTTGAGGGAATATTTTATCCAAATGCAATTCCAATGTATCCTCAATGGTTATTATTTTTTCATCGGTTTTAGTATGCGAAGCCAAATATTTTACAAACTCTGTTTTACCAGAACCAGTTTCTCCAGAAACCAATATATTACAATGACCCTCAACACACTTAATTAGAATATCATGAATATCATTTGTAAAATAATCTTCTTTTAATAATTTTTCTTTTTCTAATCGGATTTTAGCTGGTGTTTTACGAATAACACAAGCAATTCCGTTAGTAGCAATGGACTGATGAACAAAGTTAAGACGAAGTTCAGCTGATTCAGCATCCAAAAATGGTTTGGCATTATTAAAGGTTGTTCCCATAACATTTGAACACTGAAAAGCCAGTTTTTCCATAAAATCTGGTGTGCATCCTTCAACTTCTACTCGTATTGACCCTTGGGTAAGCGAACGAATCCAGATTTGACCTCCATTACAAAATGAGATATCAGTGATATCATCATTTTCTAAAAGACTTCTCAATGGTCCAAAATCTAATTGATCAAATATATTCTCGTTCATCAAACCACAACTTTCTATTCTTTTTTTCTTTTATTTTCCGTCCCAAACAGTTATTTCATTTATATAATCTTTTAAAGCTTTTGAACTAACCTTAACATCAGCCGGATCATCTTCTAAAGATTCAGCTGTTGGAACAGGAATTATCTCACTATTATAAGTAGCTAGTTCCTCTGCTTTTTTAAGAAGTATGTAATCATCTTCTGGTAAAGCAAAGATAATCATTGCTGGTGTTACTTCTTCATCAGTATTAGCAAAAACATTTTTACCAGATGAATCTCTAACTGCAAGTACTTTTACATTCTCAATAAACTTAGCATACATAAGCTTATTATCATCTTTATTAGTACTGTTCTCAGCTACTTTCTTTGTAATTCTTAAATAAATATCAATATAATTACCTGGATATATAGAGTTACCATATGTACTTCTAGAGTCAACCGCCAAGTTATATAAAGTATATCCTTTAGGATAGTCAAGTATTATGTTATCAGGAAGTTGTTCCTTTTCAACAACACTTCTTGAATAGAATAAACTTCCTTCAGGGATAATACTATCCACATTAGGATATTTACCAACAACGGCTGCTACTTCTCTTATAACCCCATCAGTAAGCATAGCAGGTGGAACTTTCATTGTTCCTACCATATCCTCAGTTATCTTTGTTCCGGGTTCAATGGTAACTTTAGCATAGGGTACATCAACCGGATTAGTAGCTTGACGTACCCGATAATTATAACCAAAATATAAGATTAAAACTGCTATTACCACACCCAAGATAGTAACTGTATTTTTATTGCTTAAGAATTTTTTTATACCATTAGTTAAATTAGCCATTTTCTCAATCCCTTTCTTTTTCTTTATCTAGTAGTTACATTAGCATCTAGTTCACCAGTTGCAATCTTCCACTTAGACATTGTATCTTGTAAATACTTTGTCTCTAAAATACTGTTATATGTTGTCGTTATATCTATTTTACCATTATTTTCATCTTTTCCAGTAGGTGTACTTTGTGCTGTGGCAATAGTCTTGGTTTCAACTTTAACACTAGCTTTAGGTGGTGTTTCATTAAGAGCGTAGAAATAAATATCATAATCTTTAGCTGATGCTGATTTAGCAAATCTTCTTAAGAAACTTTCAACAAACTTCTCTTTGTCCATTCTAATTGATCCTGATTCAGCATAAAAGTCAAAATCAAGGGCATCAACCATTGCAGCATCAGTAGTCTCTTTTAATAAATAATAATCAAGTTCTTGTCCCGTAGAAAAATCTTGGATTAAATTAATAGTTGCAAAGGCAAGTAGTGCTAAAAAGATAATTCCTACAGCTAACATCGCTTTATTCATTATTTCTCACCTCCTATAACCTTTTCTCGTGTTGATCAATCAACTGTTTCACTTGTTTAGCAGCTGTCCACTCTGCACGTTTTGCAGTAATGCACGCATCATTCAAATTAGAACAACTACTATCAGTACACTTTATATATGAATTGTTCTCACCAATTACAGCATTTCTCCGTCCAGCATATCTATCAATTAAAGCGCTTGTATAAGTATATACCCCATTTTTAACACTCTTATCATTAACACGAAATTCACCAAATTTATCATCGCTGTAGCCTTCTCTTATATCTCTTAATTGTTGTTTAGTTAAATGGAATTCATAATCAAGGTAATCACTATTATATATTCCTTCACTTGTTTTTCCACCAACAATTACTTTGTTTTGGTTAGTTTCTTCAATAAATCCTTTTAGTATAGTAGGAGCTATTGGATAGTTACTATTATTAAGATTTGTAGCATTACAGTTCCAGTTAAATCCAATTTCTCTACTATCAGATAATTTCAACAATCCTTCTTCTTTGTTTTCATAACTCAACTTTTTAATATTGATATTTGTATTTGGATCAGAAGCAGTACTATTAGGGAATAAATTACTATTATCAACTGTTCTAACAGCTACATTTGTAGAATCTGTTTTAGTTTCAGTACAATCTCTAACACATGTACATTTATAAAGTCCATTGTTGTTGGTACAAGTATTAGGGCAATTACCTTTTTTACAGGTTGTACAACCATCAGATTCTGTACACTTAGGATCATCACCTTCATTTTCACGGTAAGTAGCATAGAAACAATCAATATTTACACCCCAACCGAATAATCCGAATTTTGTAATTTTAGCATGAATATTTTGTTTTAGTTTACCAATGCTATTCTTGACAGCATCAGTAGCTTTAATACGGTTACCGCCATTATCTATTCTTGATTTAACATCCCAAACCCACCATAGTGAATTCATATCATCTACGTTTTCAGGTACACAGAATGAATGATCTTTTCCTATTTTTGCATATTTAACATTATTTGGATTTTTCCAAACTATTTTGCCAGTTTTAAGATTCTTCCAGGTTCCTGGGAAGTTTATTTTAGTCATATAATCATATTCAGAACTAGATTTACCATAACATGGTCCACCATAATCTCTAATAATACCATCAGTATTAGTTTGAGTACCCGCTGATTTTCCATCATTATTTGGTTTGTTTGATGCATTGTATATTATGGTATTCTTTTGACCATTTTGATATACATCTACTTCCATATGGTATGTAGCTGTTTTAGACTCACATTTAGCCACACTACTACATGCTTCTATCTTTCTAGTATAAGCCGCTAAAGCCGTCCGATATTGTTCTGCTGCTTCTTTTGCATTTAGAGCTACCGTTTTACCATCTTTAGTCTTTTTACTACATCCCACATATCTACAGTGTTCATGACAATAAGTTGCTCGTCTAAAACCATTACTATCTACAATATAAGGTCCTGCATATCTATTAGGATAATCAGTACCAGTTAACATTCTTCTTGTATAATAATAACTTTGATAATAGAATTTAGCACCTGGTAATCCACAAAGACTTCCATATGATGAATCATATTTCCATTTTATTGTGTTTCCACTCCAGTAATAATATCCTCCTGGATATTCAGCTTTATATTTCATCACTGATTTAATACTGTTCTTGTTTACTTTTCCACATGTTGATGCAGTTTTGTCAGCAACATATTCACCAATATCCATAGCGGTTGTTTTAACCTTATTTGATGTTCCGTATACTTTCTTATAACATTTATTAATACATTTTTGTGAATAACTACCATTATCACAAGAACTTACACAAGCATCAAACTCTTCCTTTGGTCCACCCTGGTGAGCATAACCAGCATAACCATTACAAATTGGATATGGGTTACAAATCTTTGGTTTTTCTGGTGCTGATTTTTTAATTTTAGATTCACAATCAACTTTACTTTCTACTTGAACTGAATAAGTAAAACATTGTCCACCTACTACTGAAGTAGGAGCATCATATTTTACTTTGAATTTTTCTTGACAAGTAACACTACATACACTATTGTCCTTTATTACTTTTTTAGTGTAGTATTTCTTCTCATTTATGTTTGGACTCCACGCATCACAAGTTAATTTAGCAAGATTAGTTTTATCAGGATCTACATAAGTATATCCTGTAGCATCAGGTATTTTGCCTCCCCCTATATAATTAAGTTTTGCAACAACCTTAGCTGATTCAATAACTTGTTTTATTGTTGCTTCTGGCCACACCGAGTCTACACTTGTATTAAAACAGTAAGGAACCAATTCCTTTAATTTTGCTTGCTCCTCTGCCGAACGCGAAGGTGTATAACTTTCTCTAAACGATTTACAAACACCATCATAATGAACGTTTTCAACACTACCCACTTGCTCATTAAAGCTATGAGTAAAGTTCTCAACATAACAGCCGGCACGACAATAAGAGCTATTAGAATCATCTTCAGATAGTTTTACTGTAATTAAAACCTCAAGATTACCAGATTCTGGTACTTGAATTTTTAATTTCGTTCCAGCATTTAAAGTATAATTTGTTTTGTTATTAGTATCACCAATCATGGCAACAACTTTATATTTGCCTTTTGCTGCTGATAACGTAGCTGTTCTATCTTTATCAGAGAAAACAGCTTTTACATCATATCTTTCTCTTGCTTTAGTAACAGTACAATTTGGTCTGTCCTTCTTATCGTTAGCACAACTAGAATCTACTTTTACAACAGCCTTTGAAAAATCAGCTATCTTATCTTCGTAACTCTTACCGTCATCACTTTTGTCCTTATCGGCTTCTCCTTCTTTAACGTCAACAGATTTTTTTATTTCGTCGCCAATATCAGCACCTTGATCAGTTATTGGCTCTGCTTTAACATTGACAAAACTCAAAAGTAATGCTACCAATAATACTAAAGCAACACTCAATCCGACCCCTATTTTATACTTCTTAAATATCTTGCTCATCTTCGCTATCTCCTTCCATTACTTTTTTGATTCTTTTATATTTTTTCTTTTCTTTTACTTTATAATTTCGGATACTTTCTTTATCTCTTACCATCCTAGCATCTATTTTAAATGTTTTGCCACTATCATAACCAAACATCCTTGTACAAGTTACTAAGGTAATTATCTTATCCTCTTTTGAAACATCAATATCAAAATCAAACATACTGTCTTTAATACTACTATCTATGTACTTTTCTAATTCTTCTTCAGTCATAGAAACAGTTTCATAATCAATAGTAGAATCATTTACAAATGATATTGAAAAGATTTTATACAAATAGTTTTTACCATCAATTGTATATTGTATATATTTATTATCTTTAACAAAATCTATATATACAAAACTCATCAATTGCTCAAATCTAGAATGATTAGGATCAGCTATCAATGGTGTTTTGGAAACATTAAGCAAATTGTGTCCTACAATCAAAGGTCTATTTGTAAGTTTATCTACTTTTTCATTACTCCAAGCAAAATCATATTTTATATTGTTTAAATCTGTTCCCTTGTAATAATCATTATAGATGATTGGATAATCTATATTAGTGCCCTGTACTTTAATCCAGCCTTCTACCAGATCACTTCTCTTCTTAGCTTCCCTTTGCACTTGTTCTACTCGATCTTCTACTTTATAGAAAGGTTTAAAACTTCTAATAAGCATTGATAATAGAACAACAAATACACTGCAAAACAGAAGAACAGATATAATCATAAGAAGTTTCTTTTCCTGCTTGGCTTTGCTTTTAGCCACAAAACACCTCCTTTATTTAGCTATCTCATACGGATCCTCGTATGTTCCATCCCCAGATAGAATACTACACTTAGGATCTAAATAACCTACTATTCTAACACCAGTAACCGCTGAAGACTCAGTTTTTCCGTTCTTCAAAAATCCTGATGGATTAGTATAGTATTGGTAATCTTTACTTTGAGATGAATTTATCATCCAATAACCAGTTGCTCCAGAACGATCATCTGGGAAACTGTATATTTCATACATATTAGGGGCCGAAAACTTAACTTTATATTTTTTAGTACTGTTTTCTTTTTGATAAGTAGCTTTATCATTATAAATTGGCACCTCTATTTCATGATTAACAAAATAATTTGTCTTGAAATAAGCCTTTAGTTCATTATTTATCTTATATCCTATATTACCACTTTGCCGAGGATTATAAATATAAGGTTCTTTTTCATAACCAATTTCTATTGGACTACTTTCTTCATCAACAACTTCAAATTCTCCCAAAACTTTAGTAGGACCGTCTTCCGAAGTGTTTATTATACGATAAATCATTCCCCCATAAGTTATATATTCACCAACAAATCTAGTATTTAATTTAGAGCTTGATTTACCTCTTTTAACGTCTCCTAAAGTATAAGGATTAGTCTCAGTTCCATCTCCTCTAGTAAGAGTTGTTCCTTTCTTAATTGTTACTGCAACTCTTACTCCCAAATTATCGTTTTTATTATTAGCTTTAAAATCACCAGTTCCATAAACTGTTGAAACAGTATAGGCTGTATTGTCATCTTTAGCGTTATTTGTCCAAGAACTATTATAATTAGACAAATATGATTCACCGTCAGAAATAGAATTGCTATAATCAGCCACAGATAAGACGCTTATCTTCTTCGCAGTAGAATTTTGGCATTGCTTATAGTTCTTAGAATCTTTTACTTCCTCATCACACCATTTACTATCAACTAAATACTTTTTTGATGAAGATGGTAATAAATCATAATAATACTTATTTAACCAATTATCTAGGTTATTATAATCAACAAAGGCCAAGGAATTATCACTGACTAGAGTAATTGTTCCTTCTTTATTTAGTTTAACAATTCTAAACAAAGTATTAGCAAATCTAATATAATTGTTATCTATATCTCCTTTATAAACCCCTGTATTATTAGTTGCTTTTTTAACCGCGGAAGCCAAAGTCTTTTGAACAATGACAGTTCTAATCTTTACTGTTTGGTTTTTAAAACTATCACTTACTGTGTATTTAACTTTATAAGTACCTACTTTAGAAGTGTTTACTGTTGAGCTGTTAATCTTCACCTTATTGACATCTATTTTACCATCAGTATTATCAACTACGCTTTTAACTCCCAATTCTTTATAATCACTGTCCAAATCTAATTTAATAGTCTCATCACCATTTAAAACTATATTTGGTCCGTTATGATCTACATTAGACGATAAAATCCCACACTTTAAATAAGTGTAGTATTTATAATCACCCTTTTCTTTTTTTACCTTAACCCAAGAATCCTCCACCGAACACATTTTCTTGGTATAAGGAATGTAAAGAGCATCTAAATAATTTTTACTATAAAGTTTTGCTAATCCAACTGTAGCCATCATTCCTTCTCTAGGCAATTTAGAAGGATTAAGTTCAAAATAGCGTTTTGCAGCGCTTTGCATTTTATTCTCGCTTTTATTAAAACTTCCTAAAGGATAAATTAATAAAAACCATAAAAACAAAAACACTATTAAACACGTAACTGCTATTTTTACTGCCTTTATTAGCTGCTCCCTTTCCATATTTATCTCCTTACTCTATTTTAAATTATAAATGTATCTTCTATTTCTAAGGGTAAAGATAAAATCTATTTTTGTAGCTTTTGTAATATCGTCAGGGACGATCAAATAAAGATTGTTGCCAAAGTATTCTCTTTCTATAGCGTTTTTCAAAGCGACATCTTTCTTCTTACCTTTACTATCCTCATATTTTATTTTACCATACATTAGAGAAAAGTCAACCAAATCTTGATTGTCTAAAGAAGAAGTTATCATTTCTAATTTCATAATTTTTTGTCCTGTTTTGGCTGTTACATCTTCGCTCTCTAATCCACTTGTATCATCACTAAAACGCGAATAATAATTATATGAAAAACTATCATCAATTAAGCAATCACTAATCGTTATTTCTTCGGTCGTTCCTTTCAATTCTTCAAGTTTTTGCTCTTCACCCAATTTGACTTTGGCCATCGTTTTTACATTGCTAACATCTTCTAAATTAAGTTTCATTTTAATTAATTTGGAATCAGTACCATCCACTACTGTCTGATAATACAAACTAAAATTATCTTTTTCCAAAGTCTTATCAACTTTATAAATAAGTAAAAATCTTTTTTCTTTATCTCTTTTTAATTCGAATGACTCATAAGGAGTTCCCAAATCTCTAAATTCTTTATTATAGTAGTATGTATTGGTTTGATCGCTATTCTTATTAACAATATGAAACCGCTCAACATTCATTGTTCTAGAAGCACCATTATTCTTAACTGTTAAATCTAAAATTACAAAATTATTCTTAGAAATCTTTTTTCCTTGATAATTAGTATTTGTAAAATAAGACTTGTTTATCTTAATAGCATAATCCAACGTTTTTAAAACAGTTCCCTCTTTATAAACCTTGTTGACAATAAAAATATTATAATAAGCAACAAAACCAATTATTCCTACTATAACAACACTTAAAAGCCGCACAATATACTTGTGCTCTTGATAGAAATAATTAAGATTACGAAAAACTCTTTTAAACCCTCGCTTAAAACTTTCCTTATCGATATCAATATTTATTTCAAACTCTTCGCGATCTTCAGCGGATAAAGACATAAACTCTTCATCATGAGCAAAATCAAATCTACTCATGTCAATACCCGTAATTCTAATTATTAATATTACCAAAACCGGATATTGTAAAAGAGAGGCAATAAATAAAACATCTCTAACCGCCATAGCTCCAGCGATAGTTGAATTGGCATCATAATTATGAAAATAACTACCAGCCATATTAAAACCAATAAACATCAAAACATATGCCAAAATAATTATTAAGTATAATTTCCAAGGCTTCTTTTTATATAAGAACAAATAAATCAATAATCCCGTTATTACCAAAATCAAAAGAATTGCCAAATATGGTAAAAAGCCGATATATTTATCAATCGACTCTAAAGCAGAATTATATGATTGTAAAGCAACATAATTTCTAACAAATGCTAAAAGTCTTATGTTTTTAACATAAACATATATAACCAAAAGAAGCATGAGAATATGAATTTTTCTAAAGTTTTTAATTAAAAAAGCATAAGGTTTTCTAAATACCATAGACCCACCCTCCTATTCTTCTATTAGTATATCAAAAGAAAAACAAAAAAACAAGATTACTTCCATAAATAATCTTGTCCTTTATGTGGTTCATATCTTAAAAGATCATTAAAATCTTGTTGCCGAAGAGCTTCATATAAAACAATCGCAACACTATTAGATAGATTTAAAGCTCTAACATTGGCACTCATTGGTATTCTCATACAATGATCTAAATCTTCTTGTAATATTTCCTTAGGAATACCAGTAGATTCTTTACCAAAGATAAAATATAAGTTATCACCTTCAGTATAATCAAAACTAGTATGTGGCTTTTTACCATAACGAGTAAAGAAATAATACTTTCCCTTGTTCTTTTTCTTAAACTCCTCAAAATTTTCATAAACTTCATAATCGAGTTTAGGTATATAATCAAGACCACTTCTCTTTAAATACTTATCTTCCAAAGAAAAACCAAGCGGTTTAATTAAATGAAGCTTGGTATTAGTCGCTACACAAGTTCGCATAATATTGCCAGTATTTTGAGGTATTTCTGGTTCATATAAAACTATATTATTCAAAGTTTTCTCCTATTTCATTAATCTTTAAAAAGTATTTAACATCATCAACAGTCAATGGTTTATCTTTCTTTCCTTGAACAAAACTCTTTACTTTACCGTCCTCAAATAGAACTACTACTGGATAATTAGTAGTTATTTCTTTCTTAGTAACATAGTTAATATTAAACTTATCAAAGAATTCATAAACATCAGTATGATTTAAATTAACGAAAGTCACATAATTATATAAATTGTTCTTTTCAGCAAATTTCTTAAACTTTTTCTCAAAATTACGACATACATCATCACTAGGTTGACAAATATATAAAACAGCTCCCGGATGTTCAATTATATAGTTATCTACCTCTACTGGATTAATCTCCAATAAATAGTCTCTAATAACTGGTATTTCCTTCATCTCATTTACTCTGTTTCTATAAAAGCTAGTTATGAAGAATAACACTAGAATAACCGCCAAAATCATAATGGCAAAAAGTATATAATTTGTCTTAGGTATTTCTTTACTCTTTTTAAACATATTACACCTCTTATATAAATAGTTTATCATATTTTCAAGCTTATTAGTACTCTTTTTTAAAAATTTAATTTTTTTCACATTTTTTGTTGACAAAAGGGACCATTTCGATTAGTATAAACCATACCGATTCGGTTATTAGGCGAATCGGTCGCTAGTATCACACTAGCCAACCCCTTTTTATTCTTTTTGGAAGTTGCCCTCAGGGGGTGCAACTTCCTAGATAAAACAAAAAGAAGAGATTTATTTCTCTTCTTTTTTGTTGTTTAAAATATCTTCTAAATGATCAAAGCGTTTTTCCGCATTATTCTTATTATCTTCTAACATTTCTCGATAATTCTTATTTAATTTCTTCAAAGAGCGATAGCGGTCTTCAGAAGCAATAAATTCATAATACTTAGAAAAATCAGCTTTGGAATCAATTTTAAATTCATCAGTCTCTGGATTATATCTAAATAATGGAAAATAACCAGATTCTGTAGCTTTCTTTTCTGTATTAATACTATCTTGAATACCTTTTAAAATACCATGGGCTATACAAGGAGCATAGGCAATAATAATTGATGGTCCATTATAGTTTTCAGCTTCCTTCATAGTGTTAATAGCTTGCATTGGATTAGCGCCTAAAGAAATTGTTCCTACATAAGCATTTGGATATGTAAGAGCTATTGCAGCTAAATCTTTCTTTGGTGTTTCTTTACCAGTAGAAGCAAATTTAACAACTGCTCCTTCTCTAGTAGATTTTGATTGCTGACCACCAGTATTTGAATAACACTCTGTATCAAGAACTAAGATATTAACATTTTCTTTATTAGACAAAACATGATCAATACCAGAGAATCCAATATCATAAGCCCATCCATCGCCACCAATCATCCAAACTGATTTTGGTTTAATAAAGTCTTTTAACTTCTTCAATTCAGAGATTTTACTTTTATCAACAATTTCTAAAAGTTTATCGGCAGTATCACTATTAATGTTTTCTAAATAATCTTTATAAATCTTTTCCTCTTCTTTTTTTACTTTAGAAAGATTTTCACTAATCACTTTCTTAATTCTATCTTTCATAGCCTCATCAGCATATTTCATTCCATAACCAAATTCAGCATTATCTTCAAATAAAGAATTGGCCCACGGAACACTATATGGCATCGAAGGAGTTGAAGCTCCATAAATAGAGGAACAACCCGTTGCGTTAGCAATAATCATATTATCACCAAATAACTGAGTCAAAAGTTTTATATATGGTGTCTCTCCACATCCTGAACAAGCTCCACTAAATTCAAATTTAGGTTCTACTAATTGACTACCTTTAATTGTAAAGCGATTTAAGACATCTTTTTTCTCACTCACTTCATTAATTAAATATTCATTTTCTTCTACTTCTTCTTTTAATTTGTTTTTATCTGTCATCTTTAAAGCCTTTTTATCTTTAAGACCCGGACAAATACCAGCACAAAGTCCACAACCAGTACAATCATCAATACTGATACCAATAGTAAACTTCAAATTAGCATCTTTGATATTAGCATCAATAAGCTTTCCTTTTAAACTTTCTGGTGCTTCCTCTACTTCCTTCTCGTCTAAAAGATAAGGCCTAATAACTGCATGCGGACAAACTAGTGAACACAAACCACAAGTAGAACAGTTTTCACTACAATACTTTGGTACTATATTGGAAATCTTTCTTTTATCAAATCTAGAGGTTGCTGCATCATGAGCACCATGAGCATTAGTAATAAAACTACTAACCGGAAGAACATCTCCTTCCATAGCACCTATTAAATCAAACATGTCTTTCTTTTCTTCAACAATTTCATCAAAAGTTACATTAGGAACTTTAACCCTTTTTAAAGCATTAACTGCTTCATCAATAGCCTCGATATTTTTTTTCGCAATATCATTCCCCTTATGAGAAAAACGGACATTTATACTATCTTTAATCTTTTTACAAGCAAAATCAAAATCAATGACTTTTCCTAGTTTAAAGATTAAAACTTCCATAATGGCACTTATCTTACCACGAAGACCATTATCAAAAGCTATTTTAGAAGCATTAACTATATAGAATTTAATATTTTTATCTTGTAATATTTTCTTATCTTTAACACTCATCTTATCTAGAACAGTTATCTCATCTTCATCAGTATTAAGTAAGAAAATACCATCCTTTTTAATATTCTCTAACATTGAAAGTTTTCCTAAATAAGCGTCCTTTGTACAGACAACCATCTTCGCTTCTTCAATATAATAAGGCGAAGTTATTCTATCTTTAGCAAACCGTAAATTAGAAATAGTAATACCCCCAGATTTTTTAGAATCATATCTAAAATATCCCTGTACATAAGCATTAGAATGATTACCAGTAATTTTCAAAATATCTTTAGAAGCACTAACCATTCCATCACTGCCATAACCATAAATCAAGAAATCAGTATGATTATTTGGCAAAACAAAACTAGGATCATATTTAATACTTAAATTAGTCACATCATCTTCAATTCCTACTGTAAAGTTACTATGAACATCTTTGCTATCCAAAAAGTCAAATACACCTTTAATCATAGCTGGTGTTGTATTCTTAGATGAAAGGCCATAACGACCCCCAACAACCAATACTTTACTTTCAATATCTTTAATTGTCTTAACCACATCTAAATATAATGGCTCTCCACTACTTCCTGCTTCTTTAGTCCGATCCAAAACAGCAATTTTCTTAACTGTCTTCGGAATAGCTTTTAAGAAATATTTAGTAGAAAATGGTCTATAAAGATGAACTTCTACTAAACCATATTCATTTTTCTTTTTATTAAGGTGTTTAACCACTTCTTTAATTGTTTCACAAACAGAACCCATCGCCACAATTAATTTAGTAGCTCGAGGTGAACCATAATAATTAAATGGAGCATATTTAGTACCCGCAATTAAATTAATCTCTTTCATGTAATCAGCTACTATGTCTGGTAATTTATCATAGTATTTATTACGAGCTTCAGTAATTTGAAAATAAATATCTTCATTTTGAGCTGTACCTCTAGTGTAAGGTTTATCAGGATTCATTGCCTCATCACGGAATTCTTTAAGTGCCTTCTGATCAATAAGAGATTTTACCTCGTTACTATCAATAACATCTATTTTAGATAGTTCATGACTAGTTCTAAAACCATCAAAAAAGTTTACAAAAGGAACTCGTCCTTTAATAGCTGATAAATAAGATACATTAGTAAGATCCATACACTGTTGTGGTGAAGACATTGCCATCATCGCAAAACCAGTTGATCTAACCGCATATATATCTTGATGATCACCAAAAATTGATAAAGCATGAGTAGACAGTGAACGAGCCGCTACATTGATAACACAAGGAAGTCCCTCACCTGCTATCTTATACATATTTGGTATCATTAAAAGAAGTCCTTGACTAGATGTATAAGTAGAAGATAAACAACCCGCAAGTAAGCTACCATGTACCATTCCAATAGCTCCTGCTTCACTCTGCATCTCTACTATTTTAACTGGCATACCAAAGAAGTTTTTCTTATCTTCACCAGCCCATTTATCAGTAACTTCTGACATGGGACTAGCTGGAGTAATTGGATATATTCCTGCTACTTCTGTAAAATTATAAGCAGAATAAGCACAAGCTTCATTACCATCCATTATCTTTTTCATACTATCATCCTCTCATAATCATTATATAATAAATAGAATAAAATTACAAAAGAAAAAGGACTTATTAGTCCTTAATTTCGATAACTCTTTTTGATTTGTTTTCATCTGCTTTAGGAATTGAAAGTTTTAATACTCCATCTTTAAAAGTAGCATCAATATTTTCTTCATCTACTTCTCCAAGATAAAAGCTTCTTTCATATTTACCGTAGCTTCTTTCGCGGCGAATATAGTTTTTACTATCATCATTATCTTCATGAGATTTTTCAGCAGTAATAGTTAAATAACCATTATCCATTGAAATACTTAAATCATCTTTACTAAATCCTGGTGTATCCATCTCTACATGATAGCATCCATCCTTTTCATAGATATCACATTTCATTCCTGTACTTTTAGTAGATAAAAAGTCATCAAACATGTCATCTAAATAGAATTTTCTTGGCATTAAATCCATATTCATCCTTCCTTTCATCTATGTTATAGCACTCTTTTTAGCACTTGTCAAGTTAAAGTGCTAAAAAGTTTTTAAAACAAAAAAATCAAAAAGCCTTAACTTTTTGATTTCTTAGTTTTTGAATATCTAAATAGTAATACTCCACCTACTCCAATACCTACTAATATCACATAAGGAAGTATTGTAAAGATTAGTCCTGTCACTGGTGACATTTCTTTGGTGTTAATAAAATAAATTGGATAAGTCCCTCCCTCCATAATAGGTAAGACTTTTTTTTGTTCTCCACCAATTTCTATTGAAGGAATACCAGCTATATCTGAAACAGAAGAAACGTTAAAAAAGTTCTCATTATCAGGTGATATCGAAGGAGAATAATCCTTAGGATCTTCTGCTACGGTAAAAAAGCTACCATAAAATATTTGCTCTCCAGCGAGTTTTTGCACCCGATATTCTTTTAGTTGTGAATTGGCATATGAACCACCACCACCTCCGCTATAACCAACAGTTGCTTTGGTTGGTATAAGGTCAAAACTACTGCCACCACTTGTAGCCTGACCTATAATCGCAGTTTGTCCATGCTTTATATATATTATAACTGGAGTTCCATTACCAATTGTTGTAGGTTGGGTTACTGATTGACCATTATAAGTTATAGTACTATCTATTCCTGTTATCGGATACTCCCAATCATCGAAGATTGCTCCTTCATTATATATAGTAAGTGTTATGGGGAAGTATTTAGTAGTATCAGCTCCAATACCTTTAACAGTTTTTGATATTTCTATATGAGCAAAGCTTTCAGGATTAGTTTCATAATCATAGTCAGCATATAGAACTCCGCTGACTGGGGATATTTTCGTACAATTTTCATAGTTGTTCGTTTGCTCATTATACTCGCATGATTCTAGTATTGTTGTTGCCGTAAAGTCCCCTGTCGGTGTATTGTTAGCATCAACAACATTTCGTACTGAGACAATCACCTTATATCTGTAGGTAACATTATAGTGATGACTACCAGTAGAGTAATTATCCAAGAAATGCCCTGCATTATCTAATAACCAGTCGGGATAGATAGAATATTCATAATCTCCTGGTTTTGAGAATGCTAAACTTGTCAAGTTCATTGTTGTAGATTTCGTTATTTGATAGTTTGTTGGAGTATCACTGGCTGTAAAATTGATTGTTGCTGTTGTAACTGGCGTTATATCATTTCCTTGAACAAAAAGCCCATACGCCCTACTAGCCACTATAGGATTTGTCATATTACTAATAGTCTCTCTAATAGTAATTGAACTTGGTCCACTCCAAGTTACTGTTCCTGTAGCTTTTACATTCTTTGTATTTAAAGTTAGGATTGATACTAATACTATTGTTAGTATTAATCCTATGTTTTTTAAATTCATTATTTTTTTCATAAACATTCTCCTATTATTACTTATAATCATTATATCAATATCTTTAGCATCAATTCAATAAACTTTATATCCGCTTTACAAATATTTACGCAATAAAGAGACTACTTCTAGTCTCTTTATTCAACATACAATTCTATTCTATATCTAAGCTTATTATTAACTTTAAATGAATACTTCTTACCGTCTTTATTTAAGACTATATCATTTAAACTTCTTAGCAATACTTCAGTAAGTTCACCATAGTCTTCAATATTAGCTTTATTTACTATATAAATAGCGTATTTACCTTTTGGAATATTAGTAATATCTATACTTTTATCAAACCAAGCTTTATCTTTAGAGAAGTTATCACCTAAAGTCGTTCCTACTTGATAAAGTCCATTGTTAGTAGATGCTAAATCATAAGTATATTTATTAAAGTTATTAATATTTTCAAATACTATTTTTCGATTAAGATTAGCGGTTAAAGCTAAGTTCATGCCATATGAATAAGCCGTTCCTTTAATATATAACAAATCATTCTTAAAGGATAATTCCCGATATTGGTTATAAGCATTATAGATATTAGAATTCTTATTAGCTATTTTTTCATTTCTAATAACAAACTCTAAAGCCACATTATCATGAAGATAATTGTTTCTAGTGGTTAAATACTTATTACCGTCAACAAAGTTAGTTATTTTTGATTTTAATACTTTATCACTGACAACAGTTCTGGCATAATAATCATCGTTTTCAGTAACAATATAAACATTATAGTCACCCTCTGGCATATTTGATATATCAATAGAACCATCAAACCAAGAATATGTATAATCAAAGTTATCTGTATGATATACCGGTCTAGTCATTTCACTAGTATTCATAATTCTATTTAGATCTTTAGTTATTTCTTCACTTGTATTTTGATTTACAAAAACTAATTTATAAGTAAAGTTTTCATCTTTAGTGTTATTAATACCCTTAATCGCATGATAACCTTTAATATATACCTTATTATTCTTTTCTTTTAATGCATCTAAGTAATAAATACCTTCTTTTTCTACTCTAGGATGTCTTTCTATATATTCTTCTTCAGTTAATACCTCGACAGTTATTTCTTTAGTAGTAACATTATGATAAGAATCTTCAACCCGGTAAGTAAGTGTATAATTTCCTAGTTCATCAGTATTTACTTCACCAGTAACCGTTATCTTATTAGTAATATTACCATCTTCTTTATCTGTAGCAGTTACTCCATTCATCTTATCAAAAGAAGTTCCTTGTTTAACGACCTTATCACTAACATTTATAACTGGTGCTTCATTCTTAATAACTGTTACTTTTCTACTAGCAGTAGCACTACTTCCTTGTGAATCAGTAACACTATAAGTAAGTGTATATGCTCCTTCCTTAGTAGTATCAACATTACCAGTTACTGTTACTTTATTAGTAATATCTCCATCTTCTTTATCTGTAGCGGTTACTCCACTCATCTTATCAAAAGTAGAATTAAGATAAACTGTCGTGTTACTAGTAGTTATAACTGGTGCATTATTAATATTTAAACGTTTATTATCATTATCTGCATTATACATAGTAAGAGCAATATTTACTTCGCTATCATGAGCAATTGTCCAACCATAAGAATTAGTATTGCTGGTTAAACTAACTGGTACTTTATACCAAGTCTTACCATCTGATGTTGTTGAAGTAAGTAATGGTACATAAGAATAATTGTATTGACCACCAATAATAGTAGATGAACTCTCATGTGGCGTTGAATTAACCCAAGTATAAGCACCTGATACATTAACTGTTACTTTACCATAACCCGTTGTTTTAAACTTTATTCCGCCTGCTGGTATCCAGTGCTTTTGATCAAATTTATAGTCACTAGTAACTAGATAAGCTACAGTATTACCATTTTTATCAAAGGCTTCAGCATAGGCCATTAACCATTTATCTTTTAAAACTGTTTTACCAGTTGGTTTTTGTAGAGTTGAATCATAATAATACTTTAAATCCTTAGTAGTTACAACTACCTTTGGTTTTAAAGTAGCACTAACTACATATAAATCATAAGTATAATCTTTATCTTTATAAGCAGTTACGGCACTTGGTGCTTTATAACCATTTTTAGGTGTATTAATCTTTTTAATATCACTCTTTGGCACATAAACCGCACTATTCCAGTTATATTTACCTGTTGTTGTTATAGTGGTACCATTAATTATTTTATCGCTTTGAACTTTATAATAATTGCCAACTTCTCCTAAGATTAATACTCCGTCTTCTGCCTCGGGATATTTATAAGCAACACTTGTACCATTAGAATTTAAATATGCATTAGTAGCTTTAGTAACTACTCCCAACTGATAATAGTTATAGTCTTGTAAACCATAGGCTTTATCAAAATCATAATATAGTGAGGCCATCTTCTCACTCCAATATGGATCAGAAGCATACTTAACATTCATACCAATTAATTTATCCCCAAAAGCCGGTCCAAAATAACGCCAATCAGATGGGTCGGCATAACCATCAGTAATCCAAACGCGACCAAATTCATAAATTGATGAAGCAAAAGTTGGATACCAATTAGAAGCTTCACTTGGATTAGAATCAACGGCATTAAGACCAAAACCATTATTCTTCTTAATCGCAATCGAACTGCGACCATGAGCTGATTCGTTACGACTATGTGAAAAAGCCAGTAAAGCATTATTACCATGAATCTCTTGAGTATTATAGAAGAAAGTTCCTTGTCCATAAAGTCTTGATGAATTATCTACTGATTTATCTCCATATAAAGCTTTAGATACCCCCATATTATTTCTTATATATTCATCGATATTAATTGCTGAATAACTAGTTTTTGAGTGATTAGATAAATACATATAATAATTATAGTATGGACTACTATTAACAGCTTTACTATAAGTACCAGCTTTATAATCATCAATCATTTTATAACGATCATTGTAAAAATAATGTCCATCATATGAATAATAAGTACCTTTAGCAACATTATCTGGTTTAGGACCAATTACACTACCTCTACTACCAGAATAAGTCTCACTAGGTTTATTGACATAATTATGCTTAATAGTATCCCCTATAGTATAACTAGCACTACTCTTTACCCACGGAAGTGGTACTAATTCAAAAGTATTATTTGGTATCCAAGATATAAGTCCAGCTATTTTTACTTTAATTGATTTACCATAATTAACATCTAGTAATGCTCCATCCACACCACCATATAGTGAACCTGTATCCATATAAGTATAAGCTGTCTTTAAATCCTTACTTGTATAAAAGTATGTTAAATCAGGACCAGTAGCTGACAAATCAACTATGGCATATTTAGCATCTACTATTTTAGTAGTACTGCCAACTTCAAAAATAAACAAGTTTTTCTCACTACTAGCATTCATAGCACTTTTAGCCGCACTATAACTACTATAACAATTAACCTTAGTAGCGGCTCCATTACTTCCAGCTTTAGCTAATTCAAAATTACTACATTGTTTTCTATTCTTATACTCAGAAGATGTCAAAGCAAAACTATTAGGTATAAAGCCTAAAAAGATAAACAAACTGAAAATAGTCAAACTAATATACTTTTTCACTTTACCATCCTCCTATTTTATCAACTTTATTATAACATCTATGTAAAGTAAAAAGTAAAATATAACGCAAATAATTTGTAAAGTTGACACTTTTTTGTCTATTGTATTAGTATTTATTATCCGATATAATGTATAATAATAGTGCTTGGGAGATGATTAAATGAATGATAATAAAGTACATGGCCGTTTCGTTATCTTGTTTCTTTATATTGTAGCTTTGGCTTTTAGTGCTTTCACTATATATAACCTCTATTTAATTAGAGATATGAATGATATCCGGATATATCTATATACAATAGCTGGAGTCATTGCTTTCTTAGATTTAGTATTTTTATTTAAAGTACGTTACCGTTTTAAAAAGAAAAGGAAAAAGAAAAAGAAGAATAAGGGTTTAGTATTTTCCCTAATCTTATTTATCATACTTAATATTTTAATTGGCGGAGCTATATCCTACGTTTATGGATATCTTGGTACTCTATCTAAAGATGTGTCTACTTATACATCTTACTTAGTTACACTATCAAACGATAAAATTAAAACTCCTGATGATTTAGATGAGGGAACAATCGCCATTTTAGATGATAAGTATTCTCCAGAAGGATATATTATTCCTCAAAAAATGATTAGAGAATATAACCTGGATGCTAATAACAAAATCAAAAAATACAATGATTATTCTTCAATGATTGCTGATCTATATTCTAAAGATTTGGATGCTATCTTTGTAGGTGATAATTACGTCAGTACTTATTCATCAGTTGAAGCTTTCCAAAATATTAAAGATGATACTAAAATCATTGCTCATAAATCTGAACGGATTAAAAAATCAGATATTTCTAAAAAAGAAAAAGCTGCTAGTGGTAAGAGTATTGATAAACCATTTACTATTCTCTTGATGGGAGTAGATTCTACTGATGAAACCTTAGGTGAAAACGCTATTGCTAATGGTGATTCGTTAATCCTAATTACTTTCAATCCTAAACGATTAAATGCTACTATGTTATCAATACCTAGAGATTCTTATGTACCAATTGCTTGTTGGAATGATAAAGCAGAAAACAAAATAACTCATGCTGCTGCTTATGGTAATGATTGTATGATGAATACTATTGAAGATTACTTTGATATTCCAATTGATTATTATGTTAAGATCAATTTCAAAGGTTTAGTAAAATTAGTTAATGCTGTTGATGGTATTGACGTTGATGTTCCAAAAGACCTTTGTACTGATAGTTCCGATCGTAAAGGACAAGTATGTATTCAAGGTGGTAGACAACACCTTAACGGTGAAGAAGCTCTAGTATTAGCTCGTAACCGTAAACAATTAGCTGCTGGTGACTTAGATCGTGGTCAAAACCAACAACTAGTCATTAAAGCATTAATGGACAAAATAAAAAGTATTAATAATATGAGCCAATTTAAAGAAGTGTTAGATGCTGTATCTGAGAATATGGATACCAATTTAAATAACAAACAAATAATTTCTTTCTATAATGTGGCTCGTGATATTAATAAGAGTTCTCTAGCTACTAAGAATTCTGATATTGTTGATATTGATCAAATGTATTTACAAGGAAATGGTGCTACCATATTTGATAAGAGAATGCGTATGAATTTATGGAATTATGTTCCAGTTGAACAATCTAGAGCTGATATTGAAAAAGCAATGAAAGTAAATCTAGATTTAAAGAAATATAAACCAATTAAAAAGTTCTCTTTCTCTATCAATAAGCCATATGAGAAAAAAGTCGTTGGTTACGGACCATATAATGCAGCCAAAATTAAATACATTCAAGTACCCAACTTCATTGGTGATACCAAATATCAAGCTAGTAAATGGGCTAAAGCTCATGGTATGATTGTAAAATTTGTTGGTAATGGTAATACTGTAACTGCTCAAAACTATGGTTATGGAAGAAAAGTTGCTTCTAACAATGCTGTTACTCTAACATTAGGTAAATAAAAAGATTCTATAAATATAGAATCTTTTTTTATGCTCTGTATTCCTTAATTAATTGTTTTTGCTTTTCCTCGCAATTATCTAGTGAATGGTCAAGATATACTCTTCGTTTAGAAAGATCATTGTCCGTTAATGGTTCCAACTCTTTATCTAAAAAATAACCGCCAACGATTTCATTGTTATGGTTAAATTGTAATATTTCTACCCCTTTTTCTTTTATTTCTAATAAGGGTACTCTATCATATATAAAGCTACCTAAAGCATAAGATGAACAATTACCATCAATGTTTAAATACTTATCATCCTTGTTATAAATGAATCCTTCTTTATTGAAAGTTGGAGTATGTCCAATAACAGAAAAATAATCATCATTACCAATTATATGAGTTAATCCAAATTCATCTTTTTCTCTTGTCCAAACTGCATACTCTACCATATAGCTCATATCTTTATCTTTTAATCTTAAATTCATTATATCAGGAGAATAACCTGAAGAAGCAGCATGAACAAGCATAATTGGCTTATCAGCTACCGTCTCTTCAAAAGGCTGATATATCTTTAAATCACCAACAAAATCAATAATACTATCGAACTCTTCTGAAGATACAAAATCAAGACCACCAGAAGTAATCAAACCACCATTAAACATCCAAAGATCTACTAAGGAAAAAGATCCTTTTTTTAAAGCTTCATACATCATAAGTTCATGATTGCCTGCCAAATAATTAATGGGGAAACTATCCTTTTCTTGAATCCTTCTTTTAGTATCAGCAAGCATCTCAAAAGAATTGATCCCTCTATCAATTAAATCACCATTTATATATAAAGAAACATCTTCAACCAAATTAATATTATCTAAATAATGCATAATTGAATTATATACTTCACCGTTCCCATGAAGATCACTGACAATAAATTTACGCATTATATCACCCCCAAAATAGTACTATAATATTTCCTTCAATCTTTCTTCATAAATTGAATAAAGATATGTTTTAATTTCTTTATTCGTCTTTTTAGAAATGACATCTTTATAACCTTTAAGCTGTTTTTTATAGGCTTCATCTTCAATGTTTTTAAGTTTATAATCAACTATAATTAATTCTTTATCATTCTCAATCATTAAGTCAATTATTCCTAAACTATCATTGTCTACAAACTCATATTCTTGATAAAATTTACTATTCTTATTTACTTTAATTAAATCACTATTAATAAACTTCTCAACTTTACTCCTAATATCCCCTGGTATATCCATATTCTCTATCCTTGGATTATTAAAATCAATGTATTCTAATATTTGATGCACTTTAGTACCAAAATCCATATTTTTAACAACTTCTTCATCAAGTAAAGTACTTTCTTTAGAATACTTCTTTTTCTCTATTTGTTCATTTCTAATATCAAAATTTTGAACATTTAATTTACCTTTACCTTCGAGATTAGTCATTAATTCTTTTGGATATTTATAATTAGTATCTAGTTCTACTTTCTTTGGAATTATATATTTATCTAAATATTTATAAATGCTTTTAATAATACTCAAGAATGAATTATAATGACTTTTTTCAAAACCAGTCAATTCATCATTATAATCCTCTATTTTAGGCATAACTATAATCATCTTTTCTCTAGCTCTAGTAAGAGCTACATATAAAAGCCTTATCTGTTCATCTATTTCAGCTTCAGTTTCTTTTTCTTTTAGAATATACTTTAAAATAGCATTGTCAGAAAAAACAATTCCTAGTTCTTTATTAAATAATATTTTTTTACTAAGATCTCTCATATTAAACTTTTTATAGAAACCAGCAAAATAACAAATTGGGAATTCTAATCCCTTAGATTTGTGAATAGTCATAATCCTAACCGCATCAATATTTTCTTTTTCTAGAGCTATCTTAATATTATTGTCATCAAGAAGTTCCTCTAACAAGTCTGGTATTTCATAAATAGTATTACCAGCTTCCTCTAAACCTTCAATCAACTCATAAATGCTCTTCTCTCTTTTTCTAAACAGTTTAATATTTGTAATATAGTTTAATCTTTCCTCATAGTTAAATTCTTTTATAATCTGCATAAACATTTCAGCAGCTGATATACTATCTAAATCTTTAGCCAAGTTTAAACATTTTCTATAAAGCTCACTTTCAATATATTTATTGCTGGTAAGATCAACAAATAATTGTTGATCACTATATCTGAAAAGGAAACTTCTACCAACAGATAAATAAGCCTTCTTGAATTCTTCATCAAAGTTATTTTCTTTAATCATAATTAACAGTTTAATAATATTCTTAAAGATATAAATATCATCTTCTAGTGATAAATCATAATCCTTTTCTAAAGAAAGTGGTATTCCCAAATACTCAAACACTTTTTTATAAGTGTCAAAAGAAGTTGCTCGATCAATTAAGATAGTAAAATCACTGTACTTAACCTTTCTTAAAGTACCTATCTCTTTATCAAAAATTAGTATTTCTCTATCCATCTTTTCTTTTATATCATTAGCTATTATAAAAATCTCTTGTTCTTCTTTAGAAGCTCTTTCTTCATCATAAGTATATATTTCTAAATCATAATTACTATTTTCATTTTTTAATTCGTTATAATTAGAAAACCCAAAATCCATATAGTGATCATTATAATCTAAAAAAGAAATATCTTTACGCATTAAATACTTAAATAAATCATTAATACTTTTTAATACTTCTGCCCTACTTCTAAAGTTTTTGTTCAAATCTATTACTTCAGAATTATCAGCACTCTTATAACTATCATACTTTTCTTTGAAAATATGATAGTTGGCATTTCTAAACTTATAAATAGATTGTTTAACATCACCTACTACATAGATATTATTATTTTCTATTTTAGAAATGAACAATTCTTGAAGATCACTAGTATCTTGATACTCATCTATTAGTATTTCGTTATATTTATATTTTAATTCATCTCTAATATCTTCATAATCATTAACTAGTTTTATAGATAACTTATAAATATCAGCAAAGGTATAGATATTGTTCTCGTCCTTAAAAATCTTCGTCCTCAAAGATAATTCCTTTAAAATATCTATTAATACACTTATTAAATCTTTTTCTAAGACAAAGGTACTCTCAAAATCTTCATTTACTACTTCTTTAATTTCATCGCATATTAGTTTTAATTCCTTCCGGAAACTTTTTACTTCCTCGCTACTATTATTAGGAGATTTAGGTATAGAGAAATCTATATTTCTTTTAATTTCTTCATAATTATTACTAGCTAAAAGCCTCTCAAAAGAATCATAAAAATTTACTTCATTATCCTGTAGTCTATTTAATAAAATTCTAATATAACTTATTTTCTTTAATAAAATGTTTTCTAATTCTTCTTTAACATAGCTATAAAAATTATCATCATAAAAAACATCTAAATATTTATTTAAATACGCATTCTTATCATATAACAAATCCAATTTATTAAAGATATCTAAAATTAATTCTTTTAAATTATCATCGTCTTTTAAACAAAACTTCTTTATTAAATCTAAAAAGTTCTTTTCTTTTTTTTCATAATATTCGTCTAGTATTTCCTCGAGGATTTTCTTATTATATAAATTAACTATATTAATATCAGTTATCTCTATATCCTTAGAAACATTTAAAATATCACTATATCTCTTAACCAATTCTAAGGCATAAGCATCAAAAGTAGTTATAGAGGCACTTTCTATTTTTTCTGTTTCTTCTACCAGTTTTTCTTTTTCTAATTTCTTTCTTATTCTATCTTTCATCTCTGCTGCTGCTTTATTGGTAAAAGTTAAAACAAGTAGATTATCAACACTAATCCCACTTTTTATTTTACGGAATACTCTTTCGGTTAAAACAGCTGTTTTACCAGAGCCAGCTGAAGCACTGACAATAATGTTCTTTCCTTCTAAATCAATTGCTTTTTGTTGATCAACTGTAAACTTAGGCATTTAGATCACCTCCTAAGTATTCTTTAATATCTGGTTTTTCCAATTCTATAATATCTTTTTCTTTGATGAAGCATAAATCACGATATTCACAATATTTACACGAGATATTTTCTTTATCTATTTTCTTAGGATTAATATCAAATTTAGCATCCAAAATATCATCAACTGAATTTTCAATTTTTTCTTTGACTAACTTTGTTAAATTAAATTGTTCTGCTTCACTAAGTAGTTTTGAACTCGCTTTAAAGTTTCCTTCTTTAGTAAAACCAAGGCCTTTAATAATCTTACTATTTATATAATTAGAATCTAGTTTTTCTAAAACAGCTAAATTATCTGTTGAAAAACCAGTAAGCCTAATATCTGGTTCTTCCTCCCTTTTAGAGTTAATTACTTTTTCAAAATACATACCAGCAAAAATAGGATTCTTTAAAAGATTAGATTTACCTATTAAATAAGTATAAATAACTAACTGCATATCTAATCCATATAAAACATTATTTAGATCAAACTTTTTATCATAAGTTTTATAATCAATCACTGCATAATAGGTATCATTAACATTTTGAAAAGTAATTATCTTATCGATTATACCTTTAAAAATCACTTCTATTTCCTTGTCTAATTTTTCTTCTATTGGTACTTCACTATAAGATTTCTTAAACAAAGAACTTTCCATCATTTCATTCATTTTTTCTAAAATCATTTTAAAATCATCTTTAACAAAAGAAAGTAATACTGATTCTTTATTAGTCAATTCCTTCTTTTCTAAATACTTATTCCATTCCCTTTCAAAATTAAAATTATCTTCATCTTTTAGAGATAAAATGTAATGAAATAGATTACCAATAAAAATACTGAAAACCTCATCATATTTATCCATTTTCAAAACGTTTCTTATATAGTATTTAAAACCACATTGATTATAGTTGTCTAATGAAGAAAATGAAAGTGTCAAAGGTTTTTTTACATAATCCAAATAATCAGATTTATCAATTCCGGTAAAAGAATTATCATAACTATTATAAATACTTTCATAATTACTACAAAGTAACTCTAAGTCTTCATTTTGAACATTATAATTATTATAATCATACAAATATTCTGATAATTTTAATCTATTATACTTATCACTAATATTATAATTAACTTCTCCTTCTACCTCTTCTAAAGATAATTCTTTAGCTAAATTAGAAATAGCCATTTCTTTATCATCATATAAATGATAAGACAAATATAAATTATTTATTGACTTTAATAAAGAAAGGGTTGTTTCCTTAATTATTTTATTTTTCTTATAAGTTTTATAAATATCTACTTCATCTTTAAGATCATCTGTTATATAAGAATCATCTTTTACATATTTAGGAATAACATCACTATTAAAAGAAAGAAGGAATACATATTCATCTTCTAAAAATATAGTATTTAATCCTTTAATTCTGACACTGTTTTTCAAAGTAATATTATCTAAATACATATGTTTTAAATTATACTCTAAGACTTCTTGATAATACTTATCATTTTTTATCTCAACTAAGTTGTTTAAAACTGCTGTCACTTTATTTAGAATAGCTTTATCCTCAATTACTGACAAATCACCCGTTTTTAAAAACTTCCTTACTTGTCTTGTTTTAACAATACTTATCTTCTTAGGTAAGGAAACAGGTATATTAAACAGATCAAAACACCTTTCTAACAAAAAGAAATTATCTTTGGTAACATTAGTTAAAACTATCTTATTAATATCTACCCCTTCATCTAATAATTCTCTAATTCTAGTTAAAACACCAAATATTTCCTCTTCAAAAGTTTCATATTGACAAATTGGTATAGTTTTACCTAATGGTTTTTCTTCGATATAGTTTACTTCTAAATCAAGTTCATTTAAAGCATCTGTCTCATGCTTTTCTAAAAATACATTTCTTACATCTAAAGAAGAAAAACGCTGTAAATAATTCTTAAAATTATCATTAAATATTAAAAGATTATTATCAGTTAAATCTTTCTTTATTCCCTGTAAATGAATTAATTTTTTGTTCTTATATTTCTTGTTTCCATCAATTACATATAAACTATTTAGTATATTAAGAACAGCATCCACTTTTTTATTTTCCTTTTCCATCAAATATGTAACTGTTTTATAATCATAATCAAAAAAAAGATTACGAAAAAACTCATTTTTAGATATGAACTTATAATCATGAAAATCGCTTTCATCTTTTAACATATTAAGTTTGGTTTCATTATCCGTAATGATCATTTTCATAACCTACCACCTAGTACTATTATACTAAATATTTAGTTATTAATCTATATCTTTGTTAGTAATAAATTCTCTTAACATCTTAGTTAATGCTCTTTTCTCAATTCTTGAAACATAACTTCTAGAAATATGTAATTCTTTAGCCAATTCTTTTTGCGTTAACTCCTCATTATTAAAAAGACCGTACCTCTTAATAATTATCTCTTTTTCTCTTTCATTTAAAACCTTCATATATTTAGAAAGTAATTTTATATTATCTTTTAGACTTATTTCTTCAACATAATCTGGCGCAGGAGCCTTTAAGAGATCTAATATATTTATTTCATTTCCTTCCTTATCATAGCCTAATCCTTCATTAAGAGATATATTTTTAAAGGTTTTAGCATTACTTCGAAAATACATTAATATTTCGTTTTCAATACATCTAGCAGCATAAGTAGTTATTTTAGTACCTTTAGCACTTGAATAAGTATCAATTCCTTTAATTAATCCAATAGTGCCAATACTAATTAAATCATCAAGACTAATAAACTCTGTATCAAACTTTTTAGCAATATGGGCCACCAATCTTAAATTATGTTCAATTAACTTATTTCTGGCCTCTTTATCCCCCAACTGTAATCGTCTTAAACATTCCTGTTCTTCTTCTTTAGATAATGGATCTTTAAATACTTCATTCGAGTATGATCCCGTTAAAAAGATAAGATCTTTTACTATTTTAATTATATTAAACATATTAACTCCCCTTTTAATTTTATGAAATAGTAAAGCTTTTATACTTATTGTGTAAAGGAGTTGTTGTATCCATTGAAAAAAACCTGCTTGTTTGATAGAATTATAATGGTGATAAAATATGGAAGTAGCAATAATTGGTTGTGCCAGTGACTTAGGAGTTCATATTGATGGTGCCTATTTAGGTTCCCTTCAATTAATTAATGATGTCAAAGGTTTTTTTGAAGGAGAAGTTAGTGTAGTTAAACAAAACGAGAATATTATCAAGAGTCGAAATTTATCTGATCGTAAAAAAAACAAATATGATGTTGATAAAATAAATGCTGAAATATATAAAGAAGTTTTGGCTAAAAAAGACAAATTCTTTACTATTTCTATTGGTGGTGACTCTAGTATTTCTATTCCTTCCGCTTTGGCCACTTCTAAAAAGAACGAAAAAATTGGAATGATAGTAATAAGTGCTCATCCCTCATATAATACTTTTGAATCAACTGTATCCGGTAATATCAACGGACTCTCTAATGCAGCAATCAATGGTTATAAATGTGAAGAATTAAGAGACTTTTATGATGGTGATATTATCCAGGCTAGTAAAAGTGTTCTTGTGGGAGTACGCAGTATTGATCAATGGGAAAAAGATAATATTAAATATTCCAACGTCAATATAATCGAACAAAAAGAACTATTAGAAAAAGGAATTGAACAATCTATTAATGAAGCCTTTGAAATGGCTTTAACTAAAACTAAATGTGTTCATGTTATATTCAATATGGATATCTTTGATCCCGATATTGCTCCTGGTGTATCTGTGCCAAGTATTGATGGTCTAACCGTAGAACAAGGAATGGAAATCTTTGATGAATTGCTAAAACATATTGATAATATTGAAGGGTTTGACTTGGTAGAATTCAATTCTCTTCGAGATGTCAATCGTAAAACTGAACAAATTGCGGTCAATATTTTATCTAAATTGATTAGGAAAGTTGAAAAGGATAAGAACGTAACTTACTATAAATAAAAAAAGAAATGCTTAGACATTTCTTTTTATTAACTTGTTTAAGAATGATTTAGAAAAGTTTTTTAGTAATTTACGATTAGTTAAATAAGCATAGATTATGACAATTATTAAGCTTATTAACTGTAAGTAAATATTTCGATAATAATATGTAAGCATTACTAGTATAAATAGTACAAACGCACTTATAAAACTCTTTTTATCATATTGAATCTTAATATACTTTTTACTATCAAAATGACGATATAAAGTCATAACACAGCACGATGTCGCTGTCGATATAGCAGCTGCATAAAGACCAATAAACTTAACAAATACTAAATTAACTACTACATTGACAATAGCTCCAATAATAGTTGTATTAGCTACTTGTTTAGTAAGCTTTTTAGCTATATAAACGCCATTATATAAGATAAGTAATACATTAAAACAAATACCTAATATTAAAATAGGAATATAGTTATAGGCATCATTATAACGACTATTAATAAGAATTGGGAAGATAAATGGCATACAAGCAATAATACCTAATCCTAAAGATGCGAATAACTTAAAGATTGTATTGAAAACATCTGAAAAGAATTTATTACGATCAGAATCATTAATATGAAGAGATGCTGACTCGCCCCAAGATAAATTAAAGATATTTAAAAGTGATGAGAAAATTGTCGCAAATTTATTTGCAACAGCATAAATACCATTAAAAGCTACTCCTAAAAAGATTGATATAATTGTCTTATCAGAAATATTAATTATCCACCATCCTAAAGTACTAGGTACTAGTGGTATTGAGTATTTTAACATACTCTTAATAAGAGCTTTATCATTATATTTAAAAGTTAAGTTTTTATACAATTTTAGAGTTATAAACAAGTAAATATCACAGATAAAATTACCCAAAGCTGTTCCTAAAAGCATACCAAATGCTCCCCAGCCCAAGAAAACAATAAAGAGAATATTCAAAGCTACTATTGAAAGCCCAGTAACAATACATCCAATTGAATAAACTGTATTTCTACCCATTCCTCTTGCAATCTGTAAGAAATTGCTAGATAAAACACAAATAATAATATCAAGTAAAATTAAGTATTTAAATGGAATAGTAAAGAATTGAACTACTATTAAGTAAAAGACAGTAAAGATACTTAATGCTATTAAAAGATAAGAGAAGTTATTAGCTAGTAGTTTCTTAGTTTCTTTCTTATCCTTTCGTCGTTCAATTAAGAATCTAAACATTGCCATTTCCGTATCTAAAGTAATAATAGGAATAATTAAAGTTACATAAGTTGTTATTAAGTCAACAAGACCATATTCTTCAGTTAATAAATAACTAGTATAAAGAGGCAACATGAAAAAGGTAATCATCTGGGTAGATACTTTACCTGCTAGAATTATAAATGTATTTTTAGCTAATTCTTTCTTCTTGTTCACTTATATCACCTCTTAAAATTATACCAAAAAAAGAAATAAAAGTATAATTTACTCTTTTTCTTTTAAAGCTTTGACATCAACCTTATTAATACTTTCGAATTTCTTTGTTATCTTATCAGTTGTAATTGAGACATTTTCCACATCTTTATTAACTGTTTGAATTGATTTTGATAATTTAATCCATCTTTCTTTATAACGGGCAAACTCAAGTCCTAGTTTATTTAATTCATCATGAATAAGTGATGTATATTTATCTCTTTCAATATTCTTAAGTACCATCTCAATTACTGTTAAGGTAGAAAATAAGGTAGTTGGGGAAGTAATGAAGACACCTTTTTTATAAGAATACTCAATAACATCTGGATGATAAGCATTTATCTCCGCAAATATCGCTTCCGCTGGTAAAAACATAATAGCTTGATTAGTTGTTACTCCATCAATTATATATTTAGAACTAATCGCATCAATATGTTTTTTAACATCCGCTTTAAATAATTTAGAATACTTTTCTCTTTCTGCTTTAGATAAATTAGTATCAACCATCATTTGGTAGTTCTCTAATGGGAACTTAGAATCAATCGCAATTGTACCTAATGGTTCTGGAGCAAATAATACACAATCAGCTATGCTACCATTAGGAAGAGGACATTGTATTTTATAAATATCATCATTCTTATCACCAAAAACACTAGCTAGAATATGTTTTAAGTTAACTTCTCCGTAGATACCTCTTGACTTTTTATCAGTTAAAATACTCTGTAAAGAGACAATATCAGTTGATAGACTTTCTATTTTCTTTTGTGCTTCATCTATTTTAGATAAACGTTCAATCACTGAAGTAAAAGTTTTATTGGTCTTCTCAAAGTTTTGATCAAGTCTTTCATTAGTCTTCTCGTTAATCATAATAAGACGCTTTTCTACTTGTTCATTTAACTTTGTAAAGCTATCATTCATATCTTTAGTAATTGAGTTTTTAAACTCCCCTAATTCTTTTACCGTATTAACCTCTAAATTAGATAATCGATCCGTTATTTTAGCTTCATTAATATTTTTAAATAAAGAAATAACACTAACAATCAAAATTACAATTAAAATACCAATTATGACATATTCCATTTTATCACCTACTCTAAATCAAATTTCTTTGCGACTATCTTGGAAAAGATATACGCAATTACTAATATTACTACAATACTTATAAGTATTCTTACATCACTCATACTTTCAATAAAGCTCTTACCTATAAAGCCCCAGAAATAAACAATAAATAGCTTTCCTAATAAAATAGCAGCCATAAATTTCTTTCTAGGAACATTTGAAAGACCAGCAATAATATTTATTAAGAAGGCTGGTGTAAAAGGAAGAGCAATTAATAAAACCAAGTTACTGAACTCTAAGTTTCTTATTCTCTTAGTACCTTTTTTTATTCTCTTAAGATCTTTTTTTGATAATAATTTTAATAATTTAGTACCAATAAATCTAAATAATGTATATGATAGGAAACACCCAAAACAAGTAGTTAACCAAGAAATAACAAACCCCAGTATAAAACCATAGGCGTTAATATTCATCGCAATGAAAACACCTAGTGGTAATACAGGAATAATTGATTCTAAAAGAATCAAGAAAATCCCACAAATAATACCACCATCTTGCATAAAGATAGTTATTTGATCAATTATTTCACTTATATTTTCTAGTAACCCTGTCATATTACCATCCTCATCTTAAATTATACCATTTATTATTTTTCTAAACAACAAATAAAAAAGATAAAATTTCTTTTATCTTTTTACTTCTTTTTTCTTAGGTACTTTTTTATGAGACTTATTAGTAACTATCCAAGCATTAGATACCGTTCTACCACCATATTCACCACCAGCTGAAGGTTTATTATATAGTTTACCATTAACTGACATTGTTGATGATGCTCCTCCATCTAAGTTAGCAGCATTATAGGCTCCATATTTAGATAAAAGTTCAATAACTTCATTCAAATCTGCACCAATAGAATATCCTGGTAGACGACCTTCAATAATTAAGAATAGAACTATACCATCTTTTCTTTGGGCAATAACTGTTCTTGGAGCAATACCCCAACCACCATCACCGTGGATATTGGCTTTTTTACCATTAATAATTAAGTAAGGTCCAAACTCTACTGCTTCACTCATACCCTTTTTAATAGCTTCATCTGGTTCCATATTTGTAAGCCACAACTTATGCGTCTTAGTAAAGCCAATCAAGCCTCCTGATTCTTTATAATCCCATAATAGTTTACCGTCTTTGATAATAGCTCCATATGGTTTAGAGCCATTACCCCAACCATCTAAGTCTTCAAAACCACCACCATTAATACCAACTAGTCCATCATTTTCTAAGACTAAATTATTAACAGAAGTACCTGCTTTGCCTAACTTCTTAGGAACAGCCAAAGTAACATCTTTAGGATCATAAACAACCGTCAAATATCCTTTATAAGTCTTTTCATTTATTCTAATTATTTTATAAACATCATTATCTTTATCTCTAGTATAAATAGCCCTTTCATATTCATCTTTATAATGTTTCTTTTCTTTATTATCACCAATTATAATATCATCAAGATTCATAGCTTCTTTACTTTCTTCAATATAGTTAGAATCCATTATCTTATTAACATCTTCCTCACTATATAAAGTATAAGCCAAATACTGATGATTCATGGTAGTCATTGCTGTTGTAACCCATAAATTCTTAAAATTAATTATTGGTGTATATATAATAACCAAAATAGCAATAAAAGCTAAATCAAACAAAAATGTTATTATTGTGAAAGGTCTAATTTTAAGTCGTAATTTCCGTTTAATTTTAATCACCTCATTTTGTAAGGATTACTAATAGTACCTGTTCCTTTTTTAATCATACTCTTGCGTACACATACTGTTGGCACTATCTTTTTATTATCATCTACACTACTATTATTAATTATACCACGAAAATCGAAAACATGCACTACTTTAGATGTTTTAGAAATAGTATTAATTAAGAAATAATCATTTAATTTTTTAGTGCTGTTATAATCATACATATTAGGAAGACCAACTTTATTAGTTATTGTTTCACCATAAATATTCTTATAATCTACTGAAGTTGTATCCGATACTTCTCCAATATAAAACTCACATTCTTCCAATAAATCCTTATAAGACAAACTATTATAATAGGTAGTATTTAAAAAGTAAGCTATATTTCTTCTATAAAAAGGATTAAAAGTACCATAGAGATTAGAAAAAGGTCCCTCATAATATTCATTATTTACTTTAATATAATCTGCTTTTATTAATCTTAAAACATCACCATTTTCATAAATCTTATATAAATCACTATCTAGTTTTAAATACTTATTGACATAATTATCATTCTTTTTCTGATCTATAACATAAGGATCATTCAAAGTACCAGTACCATTAATAACCTTTATATCAGTATTAAGAGTAAATTCCACTTTAATACCACTAGGATTATAATAACTGATATCTTCAACATTACCCTCTTCATCAACATATAAATTATCATTCTTATCATTAATACCTAATAAATAAGAGTTTTCCTCTGTATTCATAAATCCTTTTTTACCACCAGCTAAAATATAATCTTCTAAAGAAAGTGGTAAAAAGTAATCACTTTTACTATCAGTACATTTAATATCTTCATCTTTAAATTTAGGAATACAATAATTAGTCTTTTTTAGAAGTTGTTCTACTCCACTAAAAGTATTATAGTAAATTCCTGAATGCTCTTCAGTAGTTTTATTTAACCATTTATATACATTAGATTTGTCATAATTAGAACTATCTCCAAAGTCAAAAACAGCTTCATTACTATTACTTACTAATTTAACTGAATTATCATCATAAATACGGACAACCCTAAAAAGCCGATTAAAGAAACTAACATAATTATTATCGACTATTCCTGTAAAATAATAACCTTCTTTGTCCTTATGAAGACCATTATCACCTTTAGTAAGACGATTGGTCTCCACTACCGCACTTTTCAAAGTAAAGGCTTCTTTTTCCTTTTTATTAGTCTGTTTACTATAATAATATATTGACCTATATCCGATAACAAGGGCAAAAATAATGACTATTAAAATACTTAAAACATTGAATAAGTATTCCTTTTTACCAACTTGTTTTTTCTTTCTTTTTTTCTTCTTTGCCATACTTACTACCTTCTTATTTTACAAATATAAGTATAACAAAAAATATAGATTGAATCAACCAATCTATACCTATTTCATCATAAAATATACTGGCATTTTGCGAAGTCCATTTTTACCACCACCAACTGGTTTGTTGATTATTTTTTTATTGATTAATAATTCTGATGAAGAGCCACCATCTAAATTGACTGCATTATAGGCTCCATAATTATATAATATTTTTTGAACTTCATTTAAGTCTGCACCAATCGAAGTAATTAATCTTCCATCTATCACCAAAAACAAAAATATTCCATCATTTCGCTGGCCAATAGCTGTTCTAGGAGCAATACCAAGACCACCATCACCTATTACTTTGTTCTTTTTACCATTAATAATTAGATATGGTCCAAACGATATGGCTTCTTTAATATTATACTTAGCTATTTCGTTTTTCTTAATATTTCCCAAAAATAGTTTATGGTTTGAAGTCAAACCAATAATTCCTCCACTCATTCCACTATCTTTATATTCACTTATTATTTTCTCATCTTTAATTAATATACCATGGGGAATAGCACCATTACCCCTCCAATTAGGATCGTAATAGCCAGAAGCATTAATAACCACTTTAGCCTTATTGTCTTTAGCTATTTTAGTAATATATTCCCCCTCTTTACCAATTTTAGAAGAATAAGCGATACTTACCTTCTCTGGTTTGTAGATTGCCACTAAATAACCTCTATAGCCATGTCCTTTTAAATGAAAAAGCTTAAATTCTTTGGTCCTATATTTCAACAATTCATTTTCATATTTATTAAGAGGCTTGCTGTTTTTATTTAAACTAATCAAAGAAAGATCAGTTATTTCTCCTTGATCCACTACTTTATTCTTATTGAGTACTCTATTTATTTCATCATTAGAATAAAAAAATTTAGCAATATATTGATGATGCTTAGTTGACATAGAAGATGTTATTAAAAAAGTTTTGAATTTTTTATTATTTAAAACCAACAAAAAAGAAATACATAAAATAATTAGGAACACCAATAATTTCTTTGTTTTCAACTTAATTAAAAGAAATGTCATTACCATTATTAATATAATTATAGTATATGTTCCTAGCATACGTATCTCCTATTTTTTCTTTCGTCTTAACCAATGTGTATGATCATCTTCAGCAATAATTTTTTCAATCATATTATTAAACTTTATATTATTCGATTTATAAGGTTCTGGTTTAAAGGTTTTAGCTTTTTTTAAAACTTCATCAATATCACTAAAATTATCTAAGGCTAGAATATAACCTCTGTTTCTAAACTCTCTTATTATTTGTAATTGATGGTCATTAGTATGTTCATTATATTGTTTAAGCCGTGCTGCTGCAATTACTTTTTTATTCTGCTTTAAAGCACCTAAAATAGATCCTACTCCACCATGTGTAATTACAATTGCTGCTTCTTTAATATATTCTTTCATTTTTTCTTGGGAAACAAAATCATGTATTTCCATATTATCAGATTCATACTTGGTATATCCTGCCTGAACCACTATTCTATCTCTAATTTTCTTTTTTTGTTTTAATTCATCAATTAGCCTTAATAATCTTTTGAAACTCTTATCTTGGGTCCCTAATGTTACAAAGATCAATAGATCCACCCCCCATATATTGCCTTAGGATAAAGTTCTAACATACTCTCCCATTGCACAATAAAATAATCATAAGCATGCAGTTTATATACCCACTTACCAGTGGCAGTTTTAGTATTTATATTAGCAAAAGTTTCAATATAAATAACTTTACTACCAAAAAGTTTACCAAAAATGCACATCATTCCTGCTGTATGAGCTCCTGTAGTAATAATATAATCAGGGTGAACTTTAAAATATAAGAACAAACTCTTAAAAGTATTATAAATAAACTTAAAAATATATGTAAATATATGATCTTTAGATCCATGAAGTAAAAATGATACTTTGTTATTATATTTCTTTTTTAAAGATAAGTTATTCTTAGTGTTTTCAGTTACAATATAAGAGTCATTACTATCAATAACTTTCTTTAGTTGTAGCATCTCTGATAAATGTCCTCCAGCTGAAGATATAAACATTATTCTTTTCATAGGATCACTTCTTTTCTAATACTTTCAACCATTGATCTTCGACAACATCACTGGTATATTTTTTAATACTTTTATAAGCCTCTTTACCTATTTTTTTACGAGCTTCTTCATTTTTTATCAAGTCATTAATTTTTTTAATTATAGCATTATAACTTCTATTCTTAATTAAATAACCATTCTTACCACTCGCAATAAGTTCTCTAGCACCTTCAGCTGATGAAAAGGCAATACAAGGAAGTCCATGACTCATTGCCTCAATTAAAACTATTCCAAAAGATTCAGTATGTGATGTCATTACATATATTGATGACCTATCCATTAACTCGTCAATATATTCCTTACCTCTAAAACCATGAAGAGTTATTTTGCTCTCTAGTTTTAAATTCTTAATAAGTCTTTCCAGTTTTTTTCTTTCATTTCCATCACCAACTATATCTAGTACCCAGTCTTTATGCTTTTTAGAAACAACGGAGAATATTTTTATTAAATCATCATATCCTTTTTCTTCAGAAAGTCTTCCCACTGATATAATTCTTTTTGATTCTAGTTTAGATACCCTTTTAGGAACCGAATCAAGAACATTAGGAATATAGACACAATGACACTTACTTTTTCTAAGTCTCTTACCATAGTATTTTTGTAATGATTTAGAAACAACAACTAAATAATCTAGTTTACTACTAGCTCTAGTGATTCTATCGGCATATTTTAAATCATCATGATAATGGTTGTGTTCCCAACCAATTTTCAAAACATCCTTTGGTCCATAAATACCTAACCATTCATCAAAGATATCCCTAGTAGAAATAACAATATCGGCATCAGTATTTTTAATGTAATTAACCATTGTCTTTTTACGAAGTCTCAATATTTTGGCACTTTTAAAGCCCTCTTTAAAAATACTTTTTATTCTCTTGTCTTCAACTGCTCTTTTGAAGTCTTCTCTATTAGGAATCAAATCTTTTATTAAATATTTCACTTTTACTTTTTTATCAATATCAAAAGCTGGTTCATCATATAGTCGATAAGAGGAAATGATTTCCACTTTATACTTATCAGATAACATATTAGCAAGCGCTACAATAGATTTTTCAATACCTCCATAACCTAGATGTAAAGAAAGAATTGCTATTTTTTTCATGAAAACCACCTCTTTCTTATAGTATAACAAAATAATCACTTATTAAAAAGAGTATTTGGATTGCTTTACACAAAAATCAATTGTTTTTCAAAAAAAATAGATTTTATAATCTATTCTTTTTTATCAGGTATACAACTTCTTTATATTCTTTAGTACGACAATACAAAGCAGAAACTAATAATAAATATATAATCGTAATGAACAACGCTTTTACAACGAAATCAAAAACAGCATTATCAATAGTTACTATATTTAAAGTAAAATGACAAACTACACAAATAATTAGTAGGGAAACAAAATAAATAGCCTGCTTTTTCAAATAATTATATGGTTTCTTATTAAAGATATATTTATAAGCCACATATGGTCTATTCCAAAGAGGTAAACAAACAAAACTTATCAAAGTAGCTAGAACCACTCCAAACAAACCATAAAGCTTTCCTAATACAATTGACAAAACAATATTAATAATCGCTTGAAAAATATTTACATATCGGTCTTGATAATAGTTTCCTGTAGCCTCTTTAATAATATCTAGTGGTCTAATCATTCCTACCAAGTAGAAATTAAGGCATAAAACCAATAATGTTACTGTACTTATATCAAACGAACTACCAAAACATATCTTTATTAATGGCGTTAATAAGAAAAAGAATCCCACACCAAATAAACCATAAATAATAAAGTTAACAAAAGACAAAACATTAAATACATTTTCTTGAACATCTTTAGACTCAACAACTGCCAAGTCACCATAACTTGATGTAACCCCTGATATAGCCTTAGCAATTATTGTATCAATAGCCCCCACCACCGAATAATAATTAGTATATATAGCAACTGTTCCTAAACCCAAAGAGGGAATTGCCGAAATTATAATATTGTCACTTCCATTAACCAAGAAATAGCCAATTTTATTTAAAAACATTGATTTAACATTTTTAAATATTTGTTTCTGTTCTTTCTTTGGTATCTCTTCCTTATAATCAAAGTCTACCATTGGATAACACTTAGTAATATATCTATTAACCAAAACCCTTTGTATAATTATCATAATTGGTTGGATAAGAGCAAATACTAAGAAGTTTGGCCAGATCAATAAAAACACTATCCTTAAAACATACATTAAAATATACGTTGTTCCTACTATCATACTTGACTTATAAAAGTTTTGGTCAGCAGTAAGCAAAGAATCTTTATATGAAATAAAATATGTAACAACTGTTGAGAATAAATAAATCAAGTAGAACAAGTATAAATTAGTAATATTTTCTTTAACAATAATACTTAAAAAAGGCATAAATAATACGCCAGCACCTAAGACAATAATTCCTAGTCTCTTATAAGCTTTTTTATAGAAAGTCATCAAAGAACTTATTTTTTTATAATTCTTTTCTGACAATGGCTTATAAAGGTTAAAGCTAATAGCAGTACTAATACCGGCATCAGCGATTGATAAAACGACAAGTATATTAGTAAATAAACTATCTACCCCTAGAAGTGTTTTACCTAATGTCTTAACAAAAACTATTCTAACCGCAAATAAAAGTACTGATCTAATTACTAAGATTAATGCTCCAAAAAAAGCATTCAAGAATGATTTTTTCACTCGCATAATTAACCCCTCCTTTTTATTTTTAAAGCCTGTTCAAACACAAAATTTGGGGTCAGCGCTAAAATAATCTCAAATTTTGCTTGTGCAGGACTAATTCTCCTATATTGAAAAATTTTAAATATATTTTTATTAACTCTAGCATTTGAAAACGCAACCATTTTACTAGTATCAACATTTTTATAAATAGATGCTAGTTTGTTTACTAAAATATGATGTGAAAGAACTCTTTGCTCATAATAATCATTCTTTGTTGAAATTCCATTCAATACTCCACTGACATTTTTACCGTGTCTTCGATATTGCACCAAAGGAATATCAACCTTTAATATTTTGCTTTCAAAAGCCGCACAGCAAGTCAAGTATTTATCAAAAGCAAACGGATAATATGGCAAACACTTTTTAGCAAAACTTGCTTTACAGATTATACTCATCCCTGGAGCAATTGTCAAAAAAGGACACATTTCATAAATATCTTTTCCCTTTGTCCATGTTCTTCTAATTCCCTTAAAAGTAGCACTTTCGCTTTCACAAAAAACTTTGTCATCACCATCTATCAATTGTCGATCGCAAATTGCTAGATCCATATTACTATTTTCTAAAGCGTTGACCATGTATTCAATTTTCTTTTTATCCCAAATATCATCTTGATCACAAAAAGCAATATAACCATCATGATCAATCTTCTTAACTAATTCCTCAAAACTTTTTGTATACCCCAACCTTTTCTTACCAGAAGGCAAAATCCTATGTTTAGTCTTTGGTAAGTATTTATCAAAGATTTCTCTAGCAGTTTTATTTTTTGGACAATCATCACGAATTACAACCTCTATATTTTTATATGTCTGCCTTTCAAGAGACTGTAATTGCTTTTTTAAATATTTTAAATTTGGTTCATATATAGATAACACTATACTGACTTTTTTCATGGTATCACCTATTTCATATCAGTTATTATTCTTTTAGCAGTTACTTCCCAAGAAAACTCGTTTATAACTGTTTTATATATAGCTTCTTGTAATTTGTTTCTAAGCTTACTATCTTCAATTAGTCTCGCCATAGCTTTCTCTAATGACTTTATGTTTTCTTTAACGATTATACCATTACTATCATTAATAACCTCTGTTATACCACCTTGGTTTGTACCAATAATTGCACATTTCATCAAACCAGCTTCTAAAATTGAAGTTGGCAATCCTTCAGGCCATAAAGGTGGATATAAGAAAATATCTGTCTTGGCATAATACTTAACTAATTCATCATAGTTAAGTTTACCTAAAAACTTAATGTTTTTGCTCGTAAAAGAGCTCTTGTAGTAATCAAATTCTGGTCCTTCACCAGCGATAAATAATCTTATATTAGAATGTTCCTTTTCCAAATTAGAAAAAGCATTTAATATGTTCTCAACACCTTTTTGCTTTATTAATCGACCAGCATATAAAAAATTAATTGTTTTATGCTTTTCTTTAGCTGGTAATTTTTGATTGACATCAATTGAGTTATACCATACCCCTGAAGCACTAATTTTTAATCTTTTAAGCCACTCATTACAGGCTTTAGAAACACCATAAAAACCAGCTATTTTGTTCTTGATTTTCATAGTCAAAAAATCCTCATAACGATTAGCAAAAAAATCGATAAACTTATTATCAAGAGTCACATAATTAGACCCATGTTCAATTAAATAAACTGGAATTCCCTTCTTTTTACCATAATTAGCACCGATATGTGAAGTAAGATGAAAACGCGTATTGACAATTATTGAATCAATTTTATAATTATCAAGATTGCTTAATAGTTCTCTTTCTTCCTTATTATGCTTAATAATAGGATATCTATGTTTAAAAGCATTAAACACTGGTAATCTAATTATCTCAATACCTTTTTTATTTTCAGTTTCTTTCAAATTATCATAATTGGAAGTAATCAGTATTACTTTGTGACCCATCTTGATAAATTCTTTCATTAGATTATCAATATACCGTTCTATTCCTCCTAGATGAGGATAATAATAAGCTGAAAATATAGCTATAGTCTTCATTATTTATTTCCTCTTTTTATTCGATCTAACTCTAGTTTTTGTAGAGAAAGTTCCTGAATCAAAAGAATACTTTTTTTCTTTTGACCAGCCATCATAATAGTTAATGCCATAACTAACAAAAACAAAATAGCAATTAAAGCAAGCATTAACATATTAGAAGGTATTACGAAGCCAAAGGCTTTGGCTAAAGAATAAAACACGTTTGGAAAAACACTAAACAACAAAATTATTAAAGCAAATACATACCATAAAAGAGCATATTTTTCTGGTATTCTTCCTTTTCTAAGAAAATAAGTAGCTAGCAATATTAATAGTATTGCCCCTAAACTCATAAATAAAACTAATTTTAACGACATCTTTTATACCTCCTAGTTTTAATGATTAATAGCGCTAAACAGACATTCATCATATAATAAGCACTTTTCCAGGCTCTTATTGAAGATACTCCACCAATTCGCTCTTTCATTTCTACTGCAACTTCATTAACTCGATACTTTTTCTTTAAGATTTCAGCAGTAGTAATAGGTTCAGGATATTCATTAGGATATGATAAAGCAAAATCATATATTATTTCTTTATTTATAGCTCTGAAGCCACTAGTAACATCATAAATTTTTTTGTGAGTCACAAACTTCATAAAAGCAGAAATTATCTTTATGCCGACGCGCCTAGCTTTTGTAGATTTAAAGGTTGATTTTTCTTCAACAAACCTACTTCCAATAACCATGTCTGCCTTTGCTTCTAAAATAGGATTCACTATATCTTTAACATATCTAATATCGTGTTGTCCATCACCATCAAATTGAACAGCAACATCATAATCATGATAACAAGCATACTTATACCCTGTCTGGACAGCACCACCTATTCCCAGATTATGAATAAGATCAACCACCGGTATATCATTTTTATGACATACTTCACTGGTACCATCAGTTGAACAATCATTAATGACTATCACATCATAATTTGTCTTGTTCTTTTTATTATAATCCATAATAGAATTATAAACTCTTAATATGTTTTTTTCTTCATTATAAGCTGGAATTACTATTAAAACTTTTTTCATAATATTTACCTCTTATTTTCTATAATATATATAATAACAAATATCAACATCACAAACAGATTTTTTTAACTCAAATCCTGAGTCCTTGGTTATCCAATCAGCAAGTTTTGAAGTAACAACTAAACAATTAATAGGATACTTTTCTAAAATTTTTTTTACTCTTAGATAACTTTGACCAGATTGGTCATACATAAAAGCATTATAATTATCATTATCTGCCTGCTCATACCCTTTAAATTCTTTATTACTAAAATATCCGTATCTAGGTATAGCACTAATTATACTACTGCTAGGAGTATGCTGTCTCAACAAAACAGCTAAAGAGTGATTATAACCATTAGTCACAACCCAATCAGGAGTTAAAACATACAAATGGTCTTTAGTTTTTATATGTAGTCTTTCTAATTCTTTACCAAGATTAACTGTTGAATTAGGTAATAATTTATTATTATATCTAAGTATTTCAATTGATTTGAATATATTTTTATACTTAAATTCAAACGAAAGAGTAACACCTAGTACTAATAGGAATAAAAGAACACCCTTTAAAACCAATAGCTTTTTCTTGCTCAATAATTTGCAAGCAAAAACAAAAGCATAGGCAAAAGCTAGAATAGCTATAGCATAAAATGTTCCTGTCCAAAATCTTGCTTCTACAAAATCATACATAGATAAGTTTTCAACAATATCATTAATTTCAGGAATATACATAAATGCTATTATAAATAGAATTGTTGTATTTATTTTATTAATAGTTTTATTTTTATATAAATACCCAAGTAGAAAAACAATAATTGAACCATATAAAATGATACTTCTACTATTAGCTCTATATAAGTTTAAAGCATGATCATTGATTAATCCTATATTTGGTAAAACTATTCCACATATTATCAACAAAAGTAGTACCAAAGCAAGAATAAATCTGCAATTTCTATCAAAATATAAATGGGAAACAAAATAAGCAACCCCCACCATTATAACTACTGGTAAGGCTACTGAAGATTGTGCCAAAAGAATAAAACTTATACAACCATATATTACTAAATCTTTAAACCCTAATTTCTCTTTATCAATAAATGGGACTAACAACAAGAAAATACCCATAGTTCTTATTATTGTTGAGCCATAAAACATAGCATTACCAAATTGCCATCCATCTTGAAGTGTAATCATTCGGTTTAAAACATCAAATTGAAACATAAACAAGATAATAACTGCTGGAATAAACTGAATCTGATACTTATACTTCTTAATAACTTATTTTGGTAAGACTTTTTCTAAAAAAGCTAGCACTACTAACATAAAGATAATATAATTAATAAAACTCTGGGCAAAGGCTAAAAGAACTACCGGAACAACTCTAAATATTTTTACATAGAAAGCTGCTTCTAATTGCCAAGTGTTCAAACTATGAGGACCAAATTTGGCTATTTGATTAAGGCCATTAGCTGAGTGAATATGAAAAGTATCTATTCCTTTAACATAATCAGAAACAATATTTACATATAGTCCATCATCTAAATGATTACCAAACCAATGATATTCAATATTAATCATTGAAAAGAAAATTAATATTATAGCTATTACTAAAACAAACCAATACTTCTTAAATATTTCCTTGTTTCGCCGTTTATCAAAAACAACTATATTCTCTTTCTTCTTTTTGTATAATGCATAACCATATAAAGCAATCCAAAATATCAATAATACTATAAAATAAAACTGAAATGGCAGCTTTAACAATTGGGTTATACAACCAAATAAAGAAGCAAAGAATTTATAGATCAAATATATATATGTTATCCTTAATGGAAAACTTTTTACTTTAGAAAACAGTATATTTCCAATGAAATATAAGCTAAACAAAAAGAATAATATATACATACAACTCAAAATATAATTAATCATTTTTATCACTCACTCCTGAGTCTAATACAAACCATCCATTTTTACTGAAATTAGGATTGTAAAATCTATCATTATTAATAGTGTTCTCCCATTTTTCATACATATAGTTTGACTCTATTAAAAACCTTTTATATTTTTCAGTTGTTGTATCAAATCCCCTTGATTTAGATTCATAATGTAAAAGTTCAACTTGTGGAACAAAGACATTATAATATCCTTCTTTTAAAACACGTATACAAAAATCTATATCATTATAGGCAACTTTTAATTCCTCATTAAGTCCCTTTAATTTAGTATAAATATCCTTCTTTATCATAAAACAGGCTGCTGTACAGGCACTATAATTATATGGTACTCTAAGTCTCCCATATAAACCGGTATCGTTTCTGTTGGCCCCAATATAAGCGTGTGAAGCCACTCCGCCAAGCCCCAAGATAACTCCTGCATGCTGAACAGTACCATCTGGATATAGAAGCTTTGGTCCCACAATACCTACATGCTTTTGGGAAGCATATCCTACCATTATATCAAGCCACTCAGGAGTAATAACTTCTGTATCATTATTTAATAAAACAATATACTCTCCTTTAGCATGCTTTACTGCAATATTGTTTATCTTTGAATAATTAAACTCGAACTTGCACTCTACAACATGGAAATTATCATGCTTTTTTTGCGTTTCCTTAAAATATTTTAAAGTTTCTTTTTCTTTACTATCATTATCTGCAACAATTATTTCAAAATTCCTATAAGTCGTTTTTTCATATATTGAATCAACACACTTTTTCAATATATCAGCATAGTCTCTAGTAGGAATGACAATAGATATTAGTGGTTCACCCTTTACGTCATAATTAATTTTATAGTATTTACTAATGTCATCAATTTCTACAGTTCCAGGAATCTTTCTTCTCGCCAAAGCATTCTCTAAAGCTTTTTTACCTTTATCTTCAGCATATGATTTAGCCGAACCCTTTAGTGCTGTTGAGCCTTCTACCTTACGCCAATGATATAATATCTTTGGGATATGATAAATATTATCAGTAAGTTCTGTTGTTTTTAAAAACAAATCATAATCTTGAGCACCTTCTAACCCTTTTTCAAAACCACCAACTTTATCTACTAAAGCTTTTCTGATTGTTGTAAAATGACAAATATAATTCATACTTAAAAGTGTATCTGGAGAAAAATCAGGTTTAAAATTGGGTTCACATCTATGACCATCTAAATCCAATTTGTCTTCATCAGAATAGATGAAATCTAATTTATCATTATTGTTTAAGGCATCCACTACCCAATATAAAGCGTTTTTATCTAGTACATCATCATTATCTAATAAGGAAATAAATTCACCTTTAGCCATCTTAAGCGCATCATTAGTTGCTTCTGAAATATGTCCGTTTTTATTTCTATACTTTACTCTTATACGCTTATCGAGTTGTTGATATTCAGCCAAAGCTTTTTTTGTGTCTTCGTTAGTAGAAGCATCATCTACTAAGCATAATTCGAAATTATCATATGTTTGATTTAAAACAGAATCAACACACTCTTTTAATAATCTTGGTTCAACGTTATAAACAGGAACTAATATTGAAATTAATGGTTGATATTTTAAAGTCTTAAGCTCTTCGGTATTATCTTTTTCTTTTCGCAACCATTTCAAATAATCACTTTTTAACATTGGATTAAAAAATTTGTGATTATACCGTCTTACGCTATCTCTAAAATCTTTTATATATTTTGGCCAAAGACTAATTGGTACTAAAAAGTGATATTCACGCCATAAATACTTAATACCTCGTTTAAGAACATATAATACACGGATTGCCTTTTTAACTAATTTAACAAAGAAGCCTAGTATTTTTTTAACAAATCGCTTAAACATATTCGTTTTTCTAGTCGCTACTAAACAAAACTTATCTTGTTTAGATTTTTTATAATATAAGCTTATTTGTTTTGTATCCTTAGGTAAAACAGCATTAATTATAAAGTTTTCTTCTCTATTTGTTGGAATATGATTAAATTCAATCTTTTTATTATCAGCTTTTAATACCAGCTCATAACCATCTTTATATTTTATAGTACCAGCTATTGTTACATTAGGATTTATAATGCCATCTATTTTAAATGATTTAATACCTATAAAATCGTACTGCTTCACATTATACCTCCTCAGCAAAACCCTTCTTTAGTTTTTCAAAAATCATATATCCAAAAGCAAGTACTAAAACACTAACAATCACCAAATATATCATTCCATTAACATCAGGGAAAGTATGGTATAAGAATATTGCTCGATATGCTTCTATGATTTCTGACATTGGATTAACAAATAAAATCCATCTAAACCTTTCTGGAAATAACGTAGCCGGATAAAGAATAGGTGTTGCATAAAAAGCCATATTAAGAATAAACTGAACTAAATACTCAGTATCTTTAATGTAAATATTGATTGCTGATAAAGCAAAAACCATTCCTAAAGTAAAAACAAACTGAATTAAAGCAATAACTGGTAAGAGTAATAAATGAGCACTTACTCCTATTCCACCAAACAAACAGAATATAAGAATAATAATACAGCTGATAAAGAAATTAATGAGTCCACTTAAAACAACAGAAAGTGGTAATATTTCTCTTGGGAAATAAACTTTCTTAATAATTCCAGCATTCATTCTAACTGTAATCATTCCCTGATTAATAGTCGTAATGAAAAAAGTCCATGGAATAATACCAATAATTAAGTACTGTAAATAATTAGGTGTTTGAATTCGCATAATATATGGAAATACTATTGCATAAACCAATACTTGCAGTAATGGATTAACAAAAGACCAAAGGACACCTAAAAAAGATCCCTTATACTTACCACGTATTTCTTTCTTAACATTTGTTTTTAACAACTCTCGGTAATTATATATTTCTCTAAGCATTCTAACCACACACCTTTAAATACTCATCTATAACTTTTTTCGCTTTGCCATCAGCCTCTACTTTTCCTTCACTGATCCAAATTGCTCTATCACATAGATCTTTAATAGAATCTAAGCTATGGCTGACAATAACAATTGTCTTATGTTGCTTTTTTAACTCTTGGAGTTTAGCAAAGCATTTTTCTTGGAAATGTTGATCACCAACTGCTAAAATCTCATCTATTAATAAAATATCCGCATTAACATTAATCGCAATCGAAAAAGCAAGGCGCATATACATTCCTGATGAATACGTTCTTACTGGAGCTTCAATAAATTCTCCAAGTTCAGAGAAATTGATTATATCTTCAATTCGTTCATCTATTTCCTTAGCGCTAAGGCCAAAAATAGCAGCATTAAAATAGATATTCTCCCTTCCTGTAAAATCAGGATGAAATCCTGCTCCTAACTCTAATAATGATGTTAGTTTTCCCTTAGTGATTATTTTCCCACTTGTCGGATAAATGATCTTTGTCATAAGTTTTAAAAGAGTTGACTTACCACTACCATTAACACCAATTAAAGCAATGGTTTCTCCTTTATTCACATCCAGAGTTATATCTTTTAAAGCTTCATGATAACTAACTTTACTCTTATTCCAAAAGACAATCCTTTCTTTTAAAGTACTTGGCTTATCATAGACTAGTTTAAACTTCTTAGATACATTTTTTACTTCGATAACTTTTTCTGATTGCGCAATCATAAACTCCTCCATATTCATATATTAGTATATCATAAATTAGCTTATTTATCTATTATTATCCCAAAGAAAAAAGTAGTTTTTAACTACTTTTAAAAATTAGCAAACCAAACACTTACATCAACATTCCCTGATATGCCAGGAATCCTTTCAGTTGATGAATACTGCCAACCCACATAAGATCCACTATAAGTACAGAAATGATTATATTGAGCAATCCAGGTAATTTGTGGTCTTAAAGTACTAGAATTCAAAGCAGTATCAGCATAGTTTTTATAAGTATAGATACTAGTTAAATTACCATAACCCTTACTAAACATTGTATCAACATAACCTTTAACAACTTTTTCATATTGACTAACTCCCATGTAACTGGTTATTCCATTTGACTCTAAATCTAAGAATATTCCTATTTTAGGATTCATACTATATTTTTTAATTACATTTGCCGTAAATTCAGCATATTGCTTTCCTTCATTATAGTTTTCAGCATAGCTATAAATATAAATACCATATGGAATATTCAATCTCTTTAAAGCAGCAATATTATTTGCTAATTGAGCATCTTCACGAGCTAGTCCACTACTAGATATTCGTAGTATTACGCCATCAACATCACCTTGAGATTTCACTGTATCCCAATTGATCTTTCCATTGTGCTCAGAAACATCTATTACCTTACGGACATTTTTACCGATCATAACCCCTAAAGAATTAAAGAAATACTTAGTTCCTGTTATGTGTATCCAATCAGTAGCTTGTTTTCCATTCTTATCTCTATAGTAAGTATAGCCGTTCTGCTTATAGAAACCAGTTTCAACATAATGGTTCGCGGTTTTTAACGTTGTTTTAATAGTACTTCTCTTTGAATATAATCTTACTTCAATAGCTTGTATATCGTAATATGTTGCACCAGCCATCTCATCGTTTTTGGCCCATCCTAACCAACCATATTTATCAGAATGAACTCGATAATAGACATCATATTTAGTAGCCAAATCACCTGTCAGTTTTATTCTAACTAATTGAATCGCCTTACTTTTTCCTATTGTTCCACTCCATTCGCCAGCGGATTTATAGTTTTCTTCCCAATCGCCATCTTCGACAAAAGCTTTATACTGAATACTACCAGAAAGTTCTGTATTAAGCATTATTTTAAACGCTTCCATTCTTAGACCTCTACCAGTGGTTCCGGCCATACTTCGCTCTAAAACAACAGCCTGATCACCAATATTTTGGACATGAGCCTGGTATGAAAGATAGGCATCTTTAGCAATATAACTATCTCCCGTGACAAAATTTGTTCCCTTAGGAAGAAGTTTTATTTCGATAGCTTCTATTCTTAAACTCAAATCAACATTACCAGATATTTCATCGTTCTTAGCCCATCCTAACCAACCATAGCCCTCGATATGGCTGCGATAATAGACATCATATTTTTCAGCCAACTCTCTAGTTAATCTTATCTTTATTGCTTCGATGCCATAAGTCGAATTAGGATTACCTGCTATTTGACTAGATGATTTGTAAACACTATCCCAATTTCCTTCTTGAGCTTTAGTAATATACTGTATCGTGCCTGTCTCGCCTGGTGCTGATAATCTTATTTTCATGGCTTTCATTTTTAAGCTTTTACCAGTTGTTCCTGCCGTTTTACCATCACCAACAGCGCTAAGCCATCCTTTTGTTTCAACATTAGCTTGATAGCTGAATTCCATACCTTTACTTACAAAACCATTTCCTTCAACTAATTCCGTACTTCCCTTTTCTACCAACCTTATTTCAATTGCTTCTAGTCTTCTAGATAAACCTGCTGTTCCAGCTGGACTTCCATTTTTTACCCATCCTAACCATCCACTATATTGAGCATGAACGCGGTAATATATATCATAGTTTTCAGCTATTTCTCCAACTAGCCTTATTTTTATAGCTTCTAGGCGTAATGATCTGCCAGATGTTCCTGATATTTCTCCTGTTTTTTTATAGCCACTTTCCCAACCAATATTTTGAATATGCGTAATATATTCCACATAACCCGAAATATCAGAATCCAAAAATATTTTAATAGCCTCTAAACGCAGTGATTTGCCAGTAGTACCCGCTAATTCTCCATCTTTTTTTTCAGCTTGCCAGCCATAGTTTTGGATGTGTGTTTGATACTTAATACTAACATGATTTGCTTGACTAGTTACTTCATCGGCAGATTGATTTGCAAGCGCTGCTTCATCATCTAGAGCTAATACTTTCATATTACTCATAAAAAGAGTGCACAAAAACAATAAAAATGCATTTATAACAATTTTTCTCCTCAACACACTACCACTTCCTCTCATATCATTATATCAAAGAATATATACCAAATCAAAAAATAAAAGTCCTACTTGACTTTTATTTTACATATAACAGTTCATTCTTATAAAAGTTTGATGGCCTACTTAATTCGTTATCGACCTCATCTTTTCCTAATTGCTCAGGCAAAGTTTGTTTATTAGAAAATAAATTAGTACCTAAACCCAGTCTATTTCCTTCTATTCTTACACCAATGCTTGCAAGCGTCGTGGGATACATATCCAAAGTTGTAAAAGTTCTATTTCTTAATCGTTCAAAATCATAATCAACATAAGGATTTATAAAAACATTATACACTCGTCTTTCATTCAAAGACTTTTCTTCCTGATATAAGTATTCGCCCATCACCAAATGATCACCAGAAGCTACGATTGTAGTATTCTCATAAAATTCTTGTCGCTGTATCCACCTAATAAATTCATAGATTTGTTGATCAGAGCAAATTACGCTATTGGCATAATGATTGGCCAACGAATATTCGCAAGTTTTTTCTACATGTCCTTCATCAAAGTGTGTATTGGCAGTTAAAAGCTGAAAATTAAATGGTTTTTCCTTCTGCGACAAATTAGTTAGTTCCTCTTTGGCATATTCGAATAATTTCCCATCTTCAAATCCCCACCAAACTCCGTAATCCATCGGAATTTTTTTAAGTTACGAGCAGTATTTAAATCGTATATCTTATATTCCCCGTGCTGAATCAAATACTTATCACGACCTCCAAACTCTTTAATAGAACCCATCATAAATTCTTGATTATAGCCTTCTTTTCCAAGAATATCCCCTAAAGTAGTAACACCTGGTAAAAAAGTTTTATAAAACTGCATTGAATTAGATGAAACTGGTATAGTAAGTGGAATCCCCGCCGATTGAGCAACCATCCCACTCATTGTCCAACCTACTCCAAAAGTCTGATAAGCGCCACCTAAACTATCGGTATCTGAAAAACTAATGTTTTCATCAGCCAACTGTTCTAACTTGGGTATCAAATTGTTAACTTCGGAAATATCGCTAGATAAATCACTATAGCTGCTTTCCATGGACTCTAAGTATATGTATATTAAATTCCTTTTCGTCTCTGGAAAAATAAGCTGTGTTTCTTTTGCATCAACATAATATTTTTCATAAATCTTGGTCGGATGCTTAACGTTATAGACATACTCATCAAATCTTATTTGTTTTACCATTAAATAAAGAACAAGCAAAATTATAGCAAGTGGCACGATGACAAAAAAACGCAAATTATTTTTAATTTTAATTCGCTTAGTTTTAGTTTTTTTACCCTTTTTCATTTTAATTTTAAGGGTAAATGAATGCCAAAACATCTTACTCATAAAAAAGCCAACAGCAATTATAAATAGTATCCCTATGATTAAGGCAAAGGCTTCCTCTTTAAAAAAGTTGCCAACAAAAGGTGCATGTGATCCTTCTAGAGGGACATTAAGATGAAATATTAATTCTTCATATGTGATATTGGAATATTCAGTTCGCACAAAAAACAAAACAGTAATAAAAAAGACTAATATAATAAAAAAGAAAATAGTTAAAACGTTTTTTATTTTTTGCCATTTACTATTTTTCATCTTTTTTTACCTTCATCTTTTCAATTGTTACTTCAAATTTAAATGTTTCTCTTATATAACCTACTACTACTGCTAAAAAGATACTAAGTAAAAAAGCAATTATCAAGTACTTAGAAGTAAAACGGCTAGTAAATCTTTCCTCGTTTAAAACCACTTCTCCACTTTTCATCAGGATGATTGCAACATTAGTAATTAGATTTATTAAAACATTATATAATGCATAATTATAAACCACTTGTTTTGTCTTTAATCTCTTTTTATATAGATTATCATAGATTGCTACCGCAATTAAAGCTGGTAGAAAAAAACATACGAACATCATTCAACATCACCCTCTAAATTAAGTATAAACTTTTTTTATCCTTTTTGCAAATATTTAAACAAAAAAACCTAATCTTTATAGGCTTCTATTCTATTTATAATATTTCTTATACCATTTAACGAACTTTTCTAATCCCTCTTCTATTGGTGTTTGAGGTTCAAACCCTGTATCCTTAGTTAATTCTCCTATATCAGCATATGTCTTATAGACATCACCATCTTGCATTGGTAAGAACTCTTTTTTAGCTTTCTTACCAATGAGGTTTTCCAAGATCTCAATAAACTTGCTTATTTTCACTGGATTGTTATTACCAATATTATATATTTTGTATTTTACTCCATTTTGATCACTTGGTATTTCAATAGAAACTAAGGCCATAATCCCATCAATAGCATCATCGATATAAGTAAAATCTCTATACATATCGCCATTGTTAAAAACCCTTATTTGCTCATCATTCATTATTCTTTTAGTAAATAAATAGTAAGCCATATCAGGTCTTCCCATCGGACCATAAACCGTAAAGAATCTTAGACCAACTACTGGAATATTATATAAGTTACTATAAGAATAAGCCATTAGTTCATTAGACTTCTTAGTAGCTGCATATAAACTAACTGGTGTATCAACCATATCTGTAGTTTTATAAGGAATTTTTTTGTTATTGCCATAAACTGATGATGATGAAGCAAAGAGTAATTTCTTGACTGGATACTTACGACATGCTTCTAAGATATTATAAAAACCTAAAACATTAGAATTAATATAACAATCAGGATGATCGATACTATAACGAACTCCTGCTTGAGCTGCTAAGTTAATTACCACATCAAACTTTCCTTTTTCAAAAATCTTTAGTAGTTTTCTATTATCAGAAATATCAACTTTATAAAAAGTAAAATTCGGATATTCTTTTAAAATTTTTAGACGGTTTTCCTTTAGAGAAACATCATAATAATCATTCATATTATCAATACCAACAACCAGATTATTACTATCTTCTAACAGTTCTTTACAAAGATAGAATCCAATAAAACCGCTTGCTCCTGTTACTAAATATTTCATACTTCTCTCCTATATATTCATTACTAAAACTACTAATCTCTTTTAAATAGATCTCTAGTGTATACTTTATTAGTGACATCTTCTAAATCATGATCATACCTATTGGTCAATATAATATCACTTTCCTTTTTAAATCTTTTTAAATTTTTAATCACTTTACTATTAAAGAAGTACTCTTCTTTCAAACTTGGCTCATATACAATTACTACTATTCCCTTAGCTTTTATTCTCTTCATTATACCTTGAATAGCACTAAAACGGAAATTATCTGAATTACTCTTCATAGTCAATCTATAAATACCTACTGTTTTAGGATTTTTCTTAATTATCTCATCTGCAATATAATCCTTACGAGTAGAATTACTATCTACTATCGCACTAATTAAGTTCTCAGGAACATCTTTATAATTAGCTTTTAATTGTTTGGTATCCTTCGGTAAACAATAGCCACCATATCCAAAAGAAGGATTATTATAATAATCCCCTATTCTAGGATCTAAACAAACTCCTTCGATTATATCTTTAGTATTTAAGCCCTTACTCTCAGCATAAGTATCTAATTCATTAAAATAAGCCACTCGAAGAGCTAAATAAGTATTAGAAAATAGTTTAACTGCTTCGGCTTCAGTAGAATTCATATATTTTATTACAACATCTTTTTTCAAAGAACTTTCTTTTAGTAATTGTCCGAATTTCTTTGCTTCTTTGCTTTTAGATCCCACAATAATTCTTGATGGATATAAATTGTCATATAACGCATTACCACCCCGCAAAAACTCTGGCGAGAAAAAAACACTTTTGAGATTATATCTTTTCCTTATACTTTCAGTGTATCCTACAGGTATGGTTGACTTTATAACTATTGTCGAATCAATATTTAATTGTTGCGTTTTTTCAATGACATCCTCAATGCTAGAAGTATCAAAACAATTTAGTCCTTCATCATAATTAGTTGGGGTTGCAACAATAATATAGTCTGCACCAACAAAAGCTTCTTTATAATCAGTAGTAGCCCTTAAATTTAGTTCCTTCTCCTTGAAATATTTTTCGATGTGTTCATCTTTAATGGGTGAAATTCTTTTATTAATTTTATCAACTTTTTCTCTTAGAACATCGAAAACAACAACTTCATTCTTTTGGCTAAGTAGCGTTCCTAAAGATAAGCCTACATATCCAGCTCCAGCTACTGCGATTTTCATATTATCCACCTCTAAAATCATTTTATCATTTTTTAAACAAATTAAAAAGCCTAATCTTTATAGGCTTCTTTATATTCTCCAGATAAAATATTATCAATCCAATCAGTATTAGATGTATACCAATCAATGGTTTCCTTAATACCATCTTCAAAGGTATAAGATCTATTCCAATTTAATTCTTTTTCTACTTTACTAGAATCAATTGCATATCTTAAATCATGTCCTTTACGATCAGCTACAAACTCAATTAAGTCTTCACTCTTACCAAGTTCTTTAAGAATTAGTTTAACTAATTCTAGGTTAGTTTTTTCAGAGTGTCCTCCTAAGTTATAAACTTCTCCTACTTTACCATTACGAACTATCATATCAACACCAACATTATGATCATGAACATGAATCCAATCTCTTACATTTTCTCCAGTACCATATACCGGTATTTTTTCATCTTTTAAAGCTTTAGAAATAACTACTGGTATTAACTTTTCTGGGAATTGATATGGTCCATAGTTGTTAGAACACCTACTAATAGTTACTGGTAGATTAAATGTTCTATAATAAGCCATAACTAATAAATCAGCTCCGGCTTTACTTGATGAATATGGACTTGATGTATGAATTGGTGTATCTTCAGTAAATAGTAAATCTGGACGATCAAGTGGTAAATCTCCATATACTTCATCAGTTGATACTTGATGATATCTCTTAACGCCATATTTACGACAAGCATCCATTAATACTTGAGTACCAATAATATTAGTAGTTAAGAAAATGGATGGATTCTTAATAGAGTTATCAACATGAGACTCAGCTGCAAAGTTAATAACAATATCAAATTTTTCTTCTTCAAAAAGTTTATCAACTAATTCTTTATCAGTTATATCACCATGAACGAATTTAAAATTATCTCTTTTCTCTAAATCCTTAATGTTATTGTAGTTACCTGCATAAGTCAAAGCATCCAAACAAACAAAGTAATCTTCTGGATACTTTTCTGTTACATAATGTAGATAATTACTACCAATAAAACCTGCTCCCCCAGTTATAAGAAATTTCATTTTATCATCTCCTTTTATCTAAAAATTTCTTTTTTCAAAATTCCATGCATCTTTTAACATATCTACCAATGTCTTCTCGCATTCAAAGCCAAGTTCTTCTCTAGCTTTTGAAGGATCGGCATAACAACTGGCAACATCTCCTTCTCGACGAGGTGCAATTCTATACTTAATTTTCATATCGTTGGTTTTTTCAAAAGTACGGACAATATCTAAAACGCTATAACCTGTACCTGTCCCCAAATTATAAATATATAATCCCTTTTTTTCTTTCTCTAATTTCTGTAGTGCCTTAATATGCCCTCTTGCCAAGTCAACAACATGAATATAATCTCTTATACCTGTACCATCCTTAGTATCATAATCATCACCAAATACTGACAATTCAGCTAATTTACCATTAGCTACTCTTGTAATATATGGTAATAAATTAGCTGGTATACCATTAGGATTCTCCCCTAACAATGATGATGAATGTGCTCCAATAGGATTAAAATATCTCAAAATACATATATCCCAAGTTGGATCAGATTTATAAACATCCTTTAGAATATGTTCCACCATTAGTTTGCTTGTTCCATAGGGGTTAGTTGTACCTCCAATTGGGCTATCTTCCGTAATAGGTACTTTATTTGGAGTTCCATAAACAGTTGCACTACTACTAAATACTAATCTTTTACATTTATACTTTTTCATTACTTTAAGTAAAATTAAAACGCTAGAAACATTGTTAATATAGTAATCAATAGGTATTGAAATAGACTCACCAACAGCCTTATAAGCTGCAAAATCAATCACAGCATCAATTTTGTTTTCTACAAATATTCTAGATAATAGTTCTTCATTCAACATGTTCCCTTCATAAAACTTAATACTTTTTGAAGTTATTCTTTTTATTTTATCTAAAACTTCCTTTTTGCTATTAGAAAAATTATCCAACCCAATTACTTCATAATTATTATCTAACAATTCAACACAAGTATGTGAACCAATATAGCCACAACACCCAGTAACTAATACTTTCATTTCCCCTCCGCCATTATGGATGAGTTATTTCTTCCTCACTTTCACTAATTCTTTCTTATATCTATCTGTAGCATCTTGCCAAGTAGGCAAACGATAGAAATTATCACCTAATTTAGTTTTATCAAGACGAGAATTCTTTGGTCTATAAGCTTGTTTCTTATCTTTACCATATTCTTCAGTTGTTACATGATTAATCTTAGTATCAGTATCTTTTAAGACATATTCAGCAAACTCAGCCCAAGAGCAGAATTCTTCATTAGTAACATTATAAGTACCATATTTTTCAGTCTCACTCATATCAATAAGTAGTTTAGCAAGATCATAAGTATAGGTTGGTGAACCTATTTGATCAGCTACTACACTTAATTCATCATGATTTTCTGATAACTTCAACATAGTCTTAATAAAATTATTACCATTAATACCAAATACCCAAGATATCCTAGTAATAAAGTGTTTTGGGTTTCTTCTTACTTCTTCTTCACCTAAGAATTTAGTCTTACCATAGACACTTTGGGGATTAGGTTGATCTTCTTCAGTATACATTCCTTCTTTAGTACCATCGAAGACATAATCGGTTGACATATATACTAGTTTAGCACCTACTTCAATTGAAGCATCAGCTATATTCTTAGTTCCTTCTACATTTACTTTTGTGCACATCTCTTCTTCATCTTCAGCCCTATCGACAGCTGTCCAAGCTGCACAATGAAAGATAACATCTGGCTTATATTTTTTAATTACTTCCATTACTTGTTCTCTATTAGTAATATCCATATCGGCAATATCTAAAGCCATATAGTCTTTTTCACCTAATAAATTTAGATGTCTAACTATGTCATACCCTAATTGTCCATTAACACCAGTTATTAAACTTCTCATTATTTCCTCCTCTTAAAAAGCACCTTACTATCTTTAAGTCTTGGATGAACTTGATCTTTATCAGAAAGAAGAGGTTCATCAATACCATTATCTGTAAGCATTTTATCCCAATCTATTCCTAAATCAGGATCGTTCCAAAGAATTCCTCCTTCTTTGTCAGGAGCATAGTCATTATCAATTAAATATTGGAAAATAGTATCGTCCTCTAAACTAACAAACCCATGAGCAAAACCTCTAGGTACAAAAAGTTGACGATTATTTTGATCATTTAGTTCTACAGCAATATGTTTACCATATGTTTCTGAATCTTTTCTAATATCAACTACTACGTCAATAGCAGCACCCTTAATAACTTCTACTATTTTAGCTTGACATTTAGGATCTTCTTGGAAATGAAGTCCTCTTAAAACACCTTTGGAACTCTTACTTCTATTAGCTTGTACTACTCTTTCGAAACCAAGTTCATCAAAATTATTTTGAATAAAGTATGGTGAAAAATAACCCCTTTCATCTCCAAACCGATCTGGTTCTAATATAAAACAATCTAAAAGTTCTGTTTCTATTTTCTTCATATTATCACTTCTTTCTCTTTATTAAGGTCAATAAATGTTGACCATAAGTATTTTTCTTCATAACACTTGCTTGTTCTTCTAATTTCTTTTCATCAAGCCAACCATTAAGATATCCAATCTCTTCTGGTGAACAAATAGTAACATTTTGATGAGTTTGTACAGTTCCTACAAAGGAAGCAGCTTTTAAAAGACTATCAAAAGTACCAGTATCAAACCAACCATAACCATAATCCATTGTTATAACATCTAGTTTACCTTCCTCTAAGAAGATTCTGTTAAGATCAGTTATTTCTAATTCACCACGTGCTGACGGTTTTAAATCACGTGCTTTTTCGACTACACTATTATCATAGAAATATAATCCCGTAATAGCATAATCACTCTTAGGATGTTCTGGTTTCTCTTCAACACTTAATACTTTACCATCTTTATCGAACTCCACAATTCCAAATCTTTCTGGATCATGAACATGATATCCAAAGATAGTAGCTCTTCCCTTTTCAGCATTTTCTCTAGCTTTTAAAAGTTCTCCTTTTAAATTAGCTCCATAGAAAATATTATCTCCTAAAATCATGGCACATGTATCATCACCAATGAACTCTTCACCAATAGTAAATGCTTGAGCAAGTCCATCAGGTGAAGGTTGTTCTTTATAGGATAGATTAATCCCAAAATTACTACCATCTCCTAAAAGTTCTTTAAATCTTGGTAGATCTTGTGGTGTTGAGATTATCAAAATATCCTTAATCTCAGCCTCCATCAAAACAGAAAGTGGATAATAAATCATTGGCTTATCATATATTGGCATTAACTGCTTTGATGTAACCTTTGTAAGTGGATAGAGTCTAGTTCCTGATCCACCTGCTAAAATAATTCCTTTCATTTTTCTTCCTCCTCTACTTTTCTATATTTTAACAATGTATATAATTTACGATATTTTTTTATTTTTTTAAGATCTTTTTCACTAGCTTTTAAATATTCTTTAGCAAAGTATTCTTGTGAATTTTTTAAGATATTATATTTCTTCAAACTATTATAGTTTTTATCAATCGTCTTGGCATGATCATGTAGGATAACAACTTTATTACAAACAGCCTCTTCATAACCTTTCTTCTTCATCTTAGCAGCCAAGATGTTTTCTTCATAGTAAAGAAAAGTTTTTTCATCAAAGAATTTAACTGCTTCTAAAGCTTTAGAATCAACCAAGAAGAAGCAACCCGAGACCACATCAACTATTGATATGTCTTTTTCGTAATGTTCTTCACCATATAATAGTTCCTTATTCCATCTTCTACTTAATATTGGTACATTAGCTCTAATCTCATCTCTAATTGAAGGAAGTTTCCATCCTCTATTTAAGTTTGTTCCCTCAACAATAGTTGGACCAACTACTTTAATTTTTTTAGAGATTGTCTTAGATAATTCTAAAAGACTATCTTCTCCATTGATAATAACATCAGAATTAGAGAAAATAATATGACATTTGCCTAATTCCTCTACTACCTTTTTAGCACCAATATTTAAGGCTGCGGCATAACCCAAATTCTTTTTATTTTCAATAATCTCTATCTTCTTCTTATTATACTTTTTCAATTCTTTTAAAGAATTATCCGTTGAATTATTGTCGACAACCACTATTTTATCAAGTATTTGATAATCCTTAATATTATCTAAAAGCCGCTTCGTTGTCTTAGCATCATTATAATTGACTATAACAATTCCCAACATAAATTTCACCTAATAAAATTATACCATATCCCCTCTTTTTTTTCAATGAAACCTGCTTGACACGCCCTGTGTCAATTTACCAATATCTTAAACAATTTTACAACATAATGGTGTATAATTATTGTAAAGGCAAAGAGGTGTTTTCAATGAAGAAAAAAGAGAGTAAACATGTTTTTAAATTTATCCTACTCGCAATTATCTTTATAGTAGCTATTGGTAGTTTTATCGGATGTATAGTTTATAAAGATATTTTGGAGAATTTTAATACTGTTTTAATCAGTGAAAGTTTATTATTCTTATTTACTCTTATGTACATTTCTTTCTTATGTACTCATAAGACAAAGAAAAACACCATTATTAACATCGCCTCTATTCTATTAATAGTTTTTTATCTTTTCAATATGAATTATCGCCTTAACTTTGCGAGTATTTTTACTAATAAAGTTAAAGTACCTGATTTCACCAACAAAAATATTACCGACATAATTAAATGGTCAGAGAAGAATGGTGTTGGGATTGACCAAGTATATGAATATAGTGAAATAATTAAAGAAAACAAAGTCATTACTCAAGATAATTATGAATATATTGATAAGAATAAGATTATCACAATCTCTGTCAGTGACGGAGTTGATCCTAGTAAAGAGATTATTATCCCAGATATGACTAGTTGGAGTGTTGAAAGAGTAGTTAAATATATTAAAGAAAACTATTTATCGAATATCGTTGTTGACTTTAACGAATCTGATCGTAAGGAAAACACCCTTATTTCCCAAAGTAAAGTTGGTACAGTTAAAAGAGATGATGAAATTCTACTTGCCTTCTCTCTGGGAGAAAAAGTTGAAGACCATGAAATTAAATTGCGTGATTTAAAGAACATGGATAAAATTGATGCGATTGTCTATTTAAAACAAAATCAATTAGATTATGAATTAAAAGAAGACTTTAGTAATAAAATCAAGAAAGGAAAAGTATCTCGTCAAGATATTACACCAGGTTCTAGTGTTAAAAAAGATGATAAAGTAGTTATTACTATTTCTAAAGGAAAAGAAATAACTGTACCTAATCTTAAAGATATGAATATTAAAGAAATAAGTAATTGGGCTATTAAAAACAAACTACGCTTAGAATTTGTCTATAAGCATGATGAATCAATTAAAAAGAACAAAGTAATATCATCTAACTTTGATTATAAGGATAAAGTCAAAGAAAAAGAAACATTAAAAATAGTTTTATCTTCTGGTAAACTAAAGATGCCAAAATTTAAGAATTTAGATGAATTCTATGCTTGGGCTAAGAAATATAATATTAAATATAAGGAAGAACATGAATTCAGTGATACTGTTAAACAAGGTGAAGTAATATCTTACTCATATAAAAAAGGTGAAACAATTAAAAACGATGATACTATTATCATCAAAATATCTGATGGCAAAAATGTTACTATGCCAAACTTAGTTGGTCTTTCTAAAAGTGCCGCTAAAGAAAAATTAGATAAACTTAAAATAGATTACACCTTTACTTATAAAAACTCTGATAAAGCCAAGAATACTGTCCTTGAACAATCTATCGCTGCCGGATCTAAAACCGCTTCTAATATAACAGTTAATTTAACATTATCAACCGGAGTTAAACCAAGTGCCGAAAGTACTCCATCACAAGTAAATAATTATAGTAGAGCAGCTCAAGTAAATAATTCTTCAGCAAATAGTACAAAACCACAAACCAATTCATGCACTACCAAAACAACCGTTTATTTATATGAGGAATTATATGACTTCTCTAATCCAAGTGGTACTTGTAGTAAGATTAAAAGTACTTATCCAAAGGTTAAGTTCAATTGTCAATACAAGAGTTCTACTGGTATTACCAAAGGTATTGTTATCAATGCTGGTAGTATTGATTCAAGAACATTTACTAATTGTGATACAGTAACATTACAAATAAGTAGTTAAAAAAGAGTTGAACTATTTGTTCAACTCTTTTAATTTATCTACTGCTTTACGCATTTCTAAATCATATTTAATCATTTCAATTCCGCCAAATTGTTTTAAGAATTCTTCCTCTTCCATTTGGTATTTCTTAGCTAATTCTTTAGCTTCTTTTTTTGCTTCTTTTTCTTCAACATGTAATTCTTCTAATTCGATTACTTCTTCTAACATTAGACGATATAATACATTTTGATAACCTTCTTTTTCTAAAGTAGCTCTTAAATCAGCTTCAGTTGAATTAGTAAATTGATAATACATATCTAGATTAATTCCTTGCATCTTCATGTTTTCTTCAAATCTACGCATTAGACGATCTACTTCTTCATTAACCATTTCTTCAGGAATATCTACTTCAACATTCTTAGATACTTCTTCCAATAGTTTTTCTACATATCTATTTTCAGCATCCATTTCTTTTTGAGCTTTTAAGGATTCTTTTACTTCTTTTTCAAGTGTTTCTTTGGAATTAACTCCTTCCATAGCTAAATCTTCAAAGAATTCTTTATCCATCTTTCTTTTTACTTTTTCTTTTACTTCATTAACTTTGACTTTGAATACTACTTCAGCACCAGCTAAATCAGGAGCACCATAGTCTTCTGGAAATTTAAGTTTTAAATCCTTCTCATCCCCAGCTTTAAGACCAATTAACCCATCTTCAAAACCTGGTATAAAAGAATTAGATCCAATCTCTAAAGAATAGTTTTCTCCTTTACCACCTTCAAAAGCAACATCATCTTTAAATCCTTCAAAGTCTATGATTGCTACATCACCTTTTTTAATCTTATCTTCTTTAGTAACTAGTTCTTCATATCTTTCTAATAGATGTTCAATAGCATGATCTATTTCTTCTTTTGCTACTTTAACAGTCTCTGGCTTAACATTTAATCCTTTATACTTCTTAACTTTTACTTCTGGTTTAGTAGTTATCTTAAAAGTAAATTCCACATACTCATCACTGATAGCACTAATGTTAACTGCTGGTTGTACAACTGGTACTAACTTAGAATCAGTCATAGCTTTAAAATAAGCCTCTTGTAACACATGATCAGCAGCGGCAAACCAAATATGCTCTATTCCAAATTTCTTAATATAGACATCTTTAGGAACATGACCTGTTCTAAAGCCATCTACTTTAGCATCTTTACTCTGCTCTTTAAAAGTCTTGTTGACAGCATCTTTCCATTCTTTACCATCTATTTTAACAACCACTTCATGAACATTGCTTGGTTGTTTCTTTTCCTTTGTCTTTTTTGTTTCTTTTTTCTCCATATTTATCCCTCCAATATGCTTTATTATAACGCAAAAAGCGCGCAACTTCAACTACTATTATACTATTTATTTTGACAATAAAACATAAAAAAAGAAATTATTTTATTTCAATAATTTCTACATCATAATTACCATTTGGTGAATCAACTGTTACTACATCTCCTACTTTATGAGAAAGTAATGCTTGAGCAATTGGTGATTCATTAGAGATTTTACTTTCAAAAGGATCTGCTTCTTGAGAACCAACAATCTTATATTCATCAGTATCATCATCTTCTACATATTTAATAGATACTGTTGAACCTAAACCAACTTCATCAGTATTACTCTCAGTAATAATAGAAACATTCTCTAACATTTTTTCAATTTGTTTGATACGCGCTTCTATTTCTGCTTGTTCATTACGAGCAGCATCATATTCAGCATTCTCTGATAAATCTCCTAAGCTTCTAGCTTCTTTTATTGATTGAATGTTTTCTGGTCTTCTAACGTTAATTAAGTTATCAAGTTCACTCTTCAAATCATTCAATCCTTCCTCAGTTAAATATACAACATTATTATTTTTCATAATTATTCACCTCTTTTAAGTTTCTTTTGATTGATGGCAAAACCTTTTTTAAACTTATTATATGAATAATTCTTTTGATTATTCATATAGTAATCTAAATCTTCTCTGGTTATTTCACTATCATAATCAATCTCTTCAAAAACTACATATAATGAATATCCTTTTTCCTCTATTTCCTCATTAACTCTTTCGCGATACTCATGATCGGGAAAATATAATGTTTCCCCATGATGTCCTTTTTGATCAGCTGTTACATAAACATTTAGTTCATCATTACTAAATAACTCAGTAATTCTACCATCTTTATGTTGTTCAACCAATACTATTCCTAGCTTTTCCTTAGTAACTTCTAAAGGGTTAGTATTCTTATATAAGTTAACTTTGCAAACCATAGTACACCCCCCCTATGCGCAAATAGCCTCCTAATTATAGCACATTATAAAATTGAAATCAAGCTATATCGATACTTTTTATTTGATTAAGAAAATACTCATCAGTCATACCACTAATAAAGTCTATTACGATACGTTCTTTTTTAGTACTTTCAATGTATTCATCACTTTGATGAGCTAAGAATATACGATAAATAAGACTCCTCATATTTTCCTCTAATAAGTCATTATAATACTTTTTATAAAGATTAGTCATACCTTTTTTATAATAATTGTATTCTTCTGTAGTCATTGATTTTAAATAGATGTTTTTCTTATTAAACCTCTTTAAAGCAAAAACTGCCTCATAAACATCTTTACTCATCTTAATATATGGTTTATCCATACTATTATCAATAATATCTAGAATTATAGTATTAACTATTTCCTTATTTGTATTACCTAAAACATCAGTTATTTCTTTAGGAATATCTTCTCTTTGGAAAAGACCTAAATCAATCGCATCTTCAATGTCTCTACCAATATAACCAACTACATCACTTATTCTGACAACACAGCCTTCAATCGTCATTGGAGCATATTTCCTAGAAGCATCCAAATCATAATAACTCTCTTCATACTGCCTTAAGAATTCTTTTTTACTCTTCTTCATTGGTTTGTATACCGGTGATAGTATTTCACCATTATGACACATAATTCCATCAAGAGTCTGAACTGTTAAATTAAGGCCTTTACCTCCATTATCAACATTCATATAATATCTAACACTTTGAATATTATGAGCAAAGCGTTCATTTAAAGCATTCATTGATATCTCGTCTAGGATTTGTTCCCCAACATGTCCTAGAGGACTATGACCAATATCATGGCCTAAAGCAATAGCCTCAATTAAATCATCATTTAGCTTAAGAGCCCTACCGATTGTTCTAGCAATCTTACTTACTAACTGAACATGAGTCATTCGCTTACTGATGTTACCATTATCTTTATAAGAATAAACTTGGGTCTTATCAGCATATCTTGTATAACTAAATGAATGAATTATTTTATCACTATCTCTAAAATAAGGAGGTCGCATATCTTCAACGATCTTCTTTAACCGTATAGCCTCTTCTGATTTTGTCGCAAAAGGCTGTAGATACTTTTCTTTAGACAAAAAATTCTTTCTAACTTTATTTATATCCATCTTACTTCCTCTTTTCTATTAATCTAATCATGGAATAAGGTTCTACTTCTTTAGGAAATCTTATTTTTAATACTTGTTCAGGATGACGAGCTACATCTAGTTCGTTCATATCTTCATCAAAAAGCTCTTCTACAACTATTTGATAACTATCTCCCTTAGGAGTAAATATTTCTATCTTATCCCCTATTTCAAAGTAATTACGTTCTTTTAAAATAAGACACTTATTATCCTTATCATAACCAGTAATTAGTCCTAAATATTCTTGATTAGATACTTCTTGTCTACCAACAAAGTATTGATCATTCTGATCAGCTTCCTTCATAAAGTACTGGGTAGTTGATTCTCTATTAGCAACATTATTTAAAATTCTTTGATAAGATTGCATTTTTTCATCAGTTAAACTATTATTATAGCAATCATCAATTATTTTACGATACGTACCAATAACTGTTGCTAAATAGTATAATGAACGCATTCTTCCCTCTACTTTTAAACTGGCAACACCAATATCAATTAGATCTTTTATATACTTAGCCATATTTAAATCTTTAGTAGCCATTGTAAATTTATTACCATCACTATCGAAGACAAAGCGACATACTTGAGCACATCCTCCTCTATTAGCATCTCTTCCTGTTGTATAATTTGAAAGAGCACAACGACCTGACATACAAGTACACATCGCTCCATGAATAAATACTTCAATATCTATTTCACTATAATCAATTATTTCCTTTATTTCTTTTTTAGATAATTCCCTAGCTAAAACTATTCGCTTCACACCTAAATCCTTTAATAGTTTAGCTGTTACTTTATTAGTAACAGAGTCCTGAGTAGAAATATGAACTTCTTTTTGATGCTTTTCTTTTATATAATGAGCTAAGTTATAATCACTAACAATAAAAGCATCTATCCCGCAATTAATTACTTTATCAATATAGTCATATACTTTCTCTAAATCAGTTTCATGCATAACCATATTAACTGTTAAAAAGACTTTTTTATCTAATTTATGAGCAAAAAGGCAAGCTTCTTTTATTTCATCAAGTGAAAAATTAGTGGCATTAGCACGCAAACTAAACTCTTTACCACCAATGTAGACTGCATCTGCACCATAAAGTAATGTGACTTTTAATCTTTCTAAATCACCTGCCGGTGACAATAGTTCAATCTTTTTCATTTCCTTTCACCCGATAAATCATATCTTTATATAAAAACCCTGTATAATTACCAATTAAGGATTCAATTTCCTTTTGATAATCAGAATAATTTTTCTTATTATCTAATACTTCTTTAGTTTTCGCAAGTATTTTTACAAATTTATCATGTTCGATATAGTCCTCATTTAGAATAATATAGTCAGTATTTACTTCTACTAATTCTTCTAAAGCTGAACTAGCGTTAAAGATTTCTTTCTTTAAAAAACTAGTTCCTAAATCAGATTCGTTAACAATAAACTCTTCTTTACTAATTTCTTCTTTAATAATAGTACTATCCTTTTTAATATTACTATTAGTAAGTAGTTTTCGCTTTGAAAAAGCAACATCTTCTACACCAATATAATTAACCATTATTGGTATTTTGCTTTCTTGTTTTATACTCTTTATCTCATCAATAGTTAATTCACTAGGTAAACGAACTCCGTTAATTCCTAAGTCAGAAAAGTAATTAACTAAATCATGATTATCCATCATATGGGTAATATCTAGTATTAAATCTGTTTTTAAATTCAATTCTTTTTTTAACGCAATTAAAGATAAATCATAGAAAAGAATACCACTAATATTTAGTTTATCTATTTCTTTTAATATTTCTTTTAATTCATCAATATCATCATTAAAAATGTTTTTATTGATAACTACAAAAAGATCAAGACCTTTTGCTTCTTTAATTTCTTCTAACATAAAATATGATTTGTATCCAACTGCATAATTGGCAAGAGGCATAATTAAAGCATCTGTTAAGTCTTTATACTCATTATAGTTTTTAGAATCAACCTTTGTAATCAACTTCATTTTATCACCTTCTACGAAAATAAAACCTTATTAGGTTTTATTCTTTATTAACACTAATTTCAAATCACTTTTAGGCTTTTTTAGCATTATCATTAGTAGCTTTCGTTTCATCTTTAGGATCACAAGGATCGCCATTTTTTCCTATTGATTTATACCAATTACCACCACTAACACAACAATTTTCTTCATCATAAGGCTTCTTAGTCTTTTTATTAATTACACATTTTTCTCTTATCTTCTCCCCTGATTCAGAATCATCTCCTGTACTTTGTTGTTGTGAATAAGCTTCATAAGCATTAGTCCAACAATCGGCATAATTAAAATTACTTCCGCCACCAGTAGAGATTGCTCCCATAACTATTTCAATAATAAATGGTATTAAAACTACTACTACTGCTGCTATAACCTTATTAATTAAACTCTTTTTAGCCTTGGGATTATCAGGCGAAGATACCATACTTACTAAAGAGAAACTTGCTGAAACTATTAATATTATTGGTACTACTATTTGTAAAATAGTAAATAGTATTTTAGTTATGTAGAAAATATTGGCTACTCCTGCCTCACTACAATAACTAGCTAAATCATCAGCTAAAATTTGAAACATATTATCACACCTTTTTTATAATTATTTTACTCTTATAATCTTCCAATTCTTCCAAACACTATCAGAAGTTAATAATGCTTTTGAATAAACTGTTTTATCAATACCAGAATTACTCTTAATTACTTTTATTCCATTTTTCTTCACTCCAGAATGTCCTTCAATAACTTGAATACCAGAGCTTCCATTATTAGCTATAACAACTGCAGTATGCCCACCAAAGGAAAGAATATCTCCTGGTTTAATATTGCTGTATTTACAATTAGAAACTATGTATTTTTTATACGCCTTTCTTAATGAACTAGCACCATTAGCTGGCTTCCATAAATTCTTTTTACCAGCATTAGATAATGCTTGATAAAGTACCCAATTGGCAAACTCAGTACAATATCCACCAGAGCCGGCACTTTTACCAGTCTTTTTCTCATATAAGCTTTTATAAGCAGTTCCATTTTTACTTGGGCTTTTTAGTGCCTTCTTAGCAACTGCTACTACCTCATCAGCAACAACTTTTTTACTTTCGTTACTATTAGTAGAAGCCTTAGAACTACTACTTGATGAATTGGTATTAGATGAACTAGGGTTAGAACTATTATTTGAAGTCGCTTGCTCGTTTTGAGCTGACTTAGTAGAACTAGATGTTGATTCTTTTTCATCACAAGGATCACCATTTTTTCCTATTGATTTATACCACTTACCGCCACTAACACAACAATTTTCTTCATCATAAGGCTTGTTAGTTTTTTTATTAATTAAACACTTTTCTCTTATTTTCTCCCCTGGATCAGAATCTTCCTCTTCACCTTCTTGTGCTGAATATGCTTCATAAGCATTAGTCCAACAATCGGCATAATTAAACTTACTTCCCCCACCAGTAGCAATTGCTCCCATAACTATTTCAATAATAAATGGTATTAAAACTACTACTATTGCTGCTATAACCTTATTAATTAAACTCTTTTTTGCTTTAGGATTATCAGGTGAAGACATCATACTAATTAAAGAGAAACTCGCTGAAACTATTAATATTATTGGTACTACTACTTGTAAAATAGTAAATAGTATTTTAGTTATGTAGAAAATATTAGCTACTCCTGCCTCGCTACAATAACTACCTAGATCGTCAGCCAAAATTTGAAACATATTATCATTCCTTTATTTTTTCACTAACAGAGATTCCATCACCAACATCATAGAATACTGTTTCATAATCATTGTTCTCTAATAGAAACTCTTTAAACTCTTTTATCTTTCTAACAATTCCCCTAACATTCTTACTTTCTATTTCTTCTAAGTCTTTATCAACCAAGCCATGAAAGTTCAAGTTATCAGTTATAATGAACCCATGACTCTTTAAGTAAAGACCAAATCTTTGAAAAAACTTAATATTTTGGGCTTTAGCCGCATCAATAAAAATCAAATCAAATTCTTCATCTTCAATATTAATATTTAAAGCATCATTATAAATAAGTTTTATCTGTTTTTCTTTATCAGCCTTTTTAATATTCTCCAAAGCTTTTAAATATCTCTTTTCATCACGTTCGATTGTTGTTATATTGATTTTTTCATCTACATTAGCCATCATAATAGCTGAATAACCAACAGCAGCTCCTATCTCTAAAATCTTTTTACACTCATGTTCCTTGATAAAATTACATAAAAACTCAATTCCATCATCTAACATAATAGGAATCCCTTCAGCTAAAGCATCTTTTTTAATTTCTTTTATTACCATATCCATAAATTATTATCCTTTAACTCTTGTACTTTCTTTGTATGTTCAGCATTAGTCTTAGTATAGTAAACCTTACCATTTTTATCAGCTACAAAGAAAAGATAATCATTTTTAGTTGGATTAAGAACTGCCTCAATACTATCAAGTTCTGGATTACAAATAGGACCTACTGGTAGTTTACCAACCATATTATTAGTTCTAGTGTTATATGGAGTCTCCTTATTGAATTCCTCAACGCTTAAGTCACTATCCATTTCTTTCTTTAAACCATAGTAAGTAGTTACATCACTACCTAAATTCATTCCCTTGGCAAGTCTGTTTTCAAAAACACCCATTATCATTCTTCGATCTTTAGTATTTCTTCCTTCTAATTGAAGAATAGAAGCCAAAGTAAGGTATTCATGTATTTTATACTTACCTTTAGTTAGTTTATCCTTGTCTTTAGATAAAACTTTATCGGTATGTTTCAAATAAGTTTCAATTATTTCTTTAGGAGAAACTTCTTTGTTTTTAAACTCAATTGTTTCAGGATAAAGATATCCCTCTAATGAATAATAGATATTTTCATTTAAAATATCATCAGTTAAAAACCAATACTTATCAATAAGTGTTTTTAAATATTCTTTATCATTAATAGTCTTTATAACATCATCATAACTATTATCAGTCTTCTTAGCTATTTCCTTAGCATACTTAGTAATACTTTCTCCTTCTTTAAAAGTTATTCTGACTACATCAGGATTATAGGTATTACCTTTATTTAGAATATTAACTATCTTATCCATACTCATATTCTTTTTTAATTCATAAGTACTAGCTTTAATAGAGCTCTTTCTATTTAACTTTACATAAATCATAAAGAAAGTGTCATTACGAATAAGATTTTTATTCTTTAAAAGTTTAGCAATATTCCTTGTTGACATTCCTTGAGGAATAACAACCTCAACATCAGCATTTGAAGAACGATCAACAGGCATTGTTTCATACATATAAAAACCAAATAGGCATAGTAATAATACCCCTAATCCTACTAGAATTATTAGTGTTGCTTTTCTCATATATTCTCCTTTTTGCTTTTATTCTTCTGCTTTTTTAGTACTTTTCTTCTTTATTTCCTCCTGAAGAGTTGAAAGAATAGTTTCTATTACTTGCCATTCTTTATCTGTTTCAATTGGCTCTAATGGTGAATTCTCTTCATCAGGATAGTATATAGAAGCATATACTCTGATATTACCTGCTTCATCTTTAGAATTATCTGTATAAACTATATAATTCTTATTAGTTTCCTCACTTTCAAAAGTAAATAATACATCGTACTCTACTTCATTCCCCTTTTCATCGATAAGAGTGAATTTATTTTTTTTCATCTTACCTCTCCTTTCTATCTAAATAACTTTGTAGAATTATTACTGCCGCTAATTTATCAATGACTTTTTTACGTTTATTACGCCTTGTATTATTACTAATCAAGACATCTTCAGCTTGCTTAGTAGTCATTCGTTCATCTTGTAATACTACTGGAATACCCATTTTTTTCTCTAACTTCTCTTTAAATTCAATACTCAATTTCCCTTTAGGACCAATGTCATTATTCATCATCTTAGGAAATCCCAAAACAATTTCATCAATAGCTTCTTTATTAACAATCTTTTCTATTTCACTAACCAAATAATCATAATCTTCATTATGTTTAATCGTTTCATATGGACTAGCAATTATTCCTTGACGATCTGATATCGCTATTCCTAAAGTCCTACTACCTAAATCTAATCCTAAATAACGCATTATTTATTCATAGCCTCATTTAATAAATAGGCAAGAAGTTTTGAGCGATCAATTTTCTTAATCTTCTTACGAGCATCCTTATAATTAGATATATATCCTAAATCACCAGATAGTAGATAACCTACCATTTGGTCTGTAGGATTATATCCTCGCTCTTCTAAAGCTTTATAAACTTCCTTTAAAACCTTTTTAGTATCAGCTTTACGAAGATCACTTAACTTGTATAAATTAGTTTTACTGGTATCCATAGTATCACCTCATACAATATAGTTATATTTTATCATTATTTTACTTTTTTTACAATAGCACAGAAAAACGTTATCCCTTAGATAACGTTAAAAATGATAGACAAAGTTTATAATAATTAAGAATGCAATATAAATAATTGTTAGAATAGTTCCATTTATTTGCTCACTCGCTTTAGAACGATACTTAACTCCTAAAGCCATTAGAGCTAAAAAGCCACCAATTAAACCACCTATATGAGCAGCATTATCGATACCTGGTACTAGGAAACCCAATACTAGGTTTAGAACTATTAAAGGGATTATTTGACTACGAACTACATTTCCTAAATAAACTCGATAGTGATAACCAAAATAAAGCAATGCACCCATCAAACCAAAAATAGCTCCACTAGCTCCTATAGAAATAGCATTATCAGAAAGGAAGGCTAACGATAAAAGAGCTGAACATATTCCTCCAAATAAATAGATCAAAGTATAACGTATCTTTCCAATAAAGCTCTCTAATTGAGTACCAATAACATATAAAGCATACATATTAAACAACAAATGGAAAATACCTGCATGCATAAACATAGCCGTAAATAGTCGATAGTATTCTCCACCATTTACAACACTATCATGATGAAGTGCTAATAACGAAAGAGCATAATCATAGTTTCCTAATAAATAAGGAAAAACATATAGAATGACATTTATAGCCATTAGAATATAAGTAATTACTGGCACTTTTTGTTTAAATACTTCCTCTGCTTTAGCTGCATCCATTTGATTATGTTTGTTAATATCATTAGTTATTTTTACAAATAGATTTACTCCCTCTTCACTATATTTAAGTTTATTAAAGATATCTGGAAAACTCTTATTAATACTATTGCTTTCTTTTAAATCTTTTTCAGTAGTAGCTTTAACACAAAGAATATCTTTACTGTTCTTTAAAGTAACACTTTCTCCTAAATCAACAAAGATTGATAAAGTATTTAAGTTAAGGGATAAAGTTTTACGTTTAATCTTACGCATAATTCGATGAGTTTTAAACATATCAAAATCGAATTGTTCATTATTATGGATATAACCAGAAACAATTCTTATTATTTCATAATTTTCATTTAAGTTTTCTAACCAAATTTCATTTTCTGCACCTTGAAGAATAATTGGTGTATAATTCTTTTCAGTAATAAAATAATGTAGAAGTTTCATAACAAATGTATTCTTATCATCTAAAACAATATTCATTTGTGTATCCATCTTATCCCTCCTTCGCAAGCAATATAATTATAACAAAGAACCCAAAAGTTTTAAAGAGATAATTACTCTTCATTTTCTAGTTCTTCTATTTTATCATTAAACTCTTTTGGTAATTCACTTTCAAATTCTAACTTCTTCTTTGTAATTGGATGAGTAAACTCTATTTTCTTAGAATGAAGCATTTGTCCAAAAGAAGAAGCTTTATCTTTATTATATGTTGGATCATTTAAAACGGGATGCTTAATATAAGCCATATGTACCCTAATTTGATGAGTACGACCCGTTTCTAATTCACACTCAATCAAAGTAGCATTATTAAACCTCTTTAAAACTTTAAAATGAGTAATTGCTTCTTTAGCATTTTTATCAGTTACAGCCTGTTTTTGTCTATTATTAGGATCTCTCCCAATAGGAGCATCAACAGTACCAGAAGCTTCAGGAATAACTCCTTTAACCAAAGCCACATAAGTCCTCTTTACTTTATGTTCTTTCATCATATTACTTAAAAGCTCCAAAGTCTTATCATCTTTAGCTACTACCATAAGTCCACTAGTATCTTTATCTAATCTATGAACGATTCCCGGTCGCAAATCAGAACTTACTTTTTCTCCCATTTTATATAGAAGAGCATTAACTAAAGTATGGGAATAATTACCGGGTGCTGGATGAGTAACCATGCCACTCTCTTTATTGATAATCATTAAATATTGATCTTCATAAACAATATCCAAAGGAATATCTTCAGCTTCTACTGAAGTAGTATAATCAAGTTCATCATTAACTACTACTTTATCCCCTAATTTCACTTTATAGCTAGCACTAACTACTTTGTCATTAACTAAGACTTTCTCGTCATTAATTAATTTCTGTACTTTAGCCCGGGATAAATCTAGTTTAAGACTAATCCATTTATCAATTCTATTTCCTTCCATTTCTTCTACTATCATTTTTTCCCTCTTTTCTTTCCTTAATAATTGTTGCTATAAGCAATAAAACAACTCCTCCTGTAATCGCAATATCCGCTAAATTAAATACCGGAAAATGGTAACCAAAGAAATTAAAAGCCAAGTAATCAAGTACATAAGAGTTAACAATTCTATCTAATAAGTTTCCCAGTAATCCTCCTAAGATTAACCCAAGAGCTATTCCTTCTATATTAGATAATTTCTTTACATCTTTTATATATTTCAAGAGTAAAAACATGATGATAATACTAATTACAATTAAAATATATTTACTACCACTTAAAATAGAAAAAGCCGCTCCTTCATTTTCTACATGAGTAAGTTCAAAAAAACCTGGTATAACTTTAATTGTTTCTAATAGCTTTATATTGCTTTTAACTATTGTCTTAACTATGACATCTAAAGCAAAAATAACTACACCTACTATATAGATATTATCTTTTTTCATGATTTCTCCTCTATTATTTCTATTTTATTAGCTACTACTTGATACTCATTATATCTTTTCTCTACCTTACCTTCCACTTTAACAATATTTCCTCTTTTTAGACGAGGAACTTTATCATACTGCTTTGGAAATAATGTAACACTAGTCTTAGAAAGATCATCACTGATTGTTACAAAGGCCATACTTTCACCTTTTTTAGTAGTTGTCTTTTTAACATAATCAACAAGTCCTATTAAAGTAATAATCTTATTATAATTAGACTCAATATCTTTTATTTTAACTGCTCCTTTACTCTTATTAAAATAAAGAGTAGTTGGATGATAAGTTAGATAAAAATCATATACTTCATTTTCTTTTTCTAACAAGAATAGTTTATCAAATTCTTCTTCTCTTTCAATAATTGGTTTCTCTACTAAAGAAGGTTCAATATCTTTAGTTAATGTTGCATAATCAATTAAACTATCCAAACTATCAATAAGTGTTTTTCGATTATAACCAAATTCTTCAAAAGCACCAGCATAAACTAAGTACTCTAAACTCTTCTTAGTTACTCCCCCAATATATAATCTTGAAAAGGCATCATAAATATCTTTAAATTTCTCTTCACCACGAGCTTCAATAATAGTTTTAGAAGTAACAATACCAATCTTCCTAATAAGCGAAAAAGGTACATATATCTTTTCACCAACCACTTTATATTTAATATCACTATTATTAATTGAAGGAGAAAGAACCTCAATACCACGTTCTCTAGCTTCTAAAATATATTCATTAGTCTTAACTGGTGAAAGTGTTACATTGGAAAGAATAGCAGCATAAAAAGGTAACTGATAATGCACTTTTAAATAAGCCATTTTATAGGCAATAAGGGAATAAGCTACTGAATGTGATCTATTAAAACCATAACCCGCAAACTTCAATATCAAATCAAATATTTTCTTAGCTTGAATTTTATCATGACCCTTAGCAACGCTTTTTTCAATAAACTTTTTCTCTTCATTTTGTAAAACTTCGGTCTTTTTCTTACTCATTGCTCGTCTCAAAAGATCAGACTCTGCTAAAGAATATCCCGCATATATATTAGCTGCCTGCATAACTTGTTCTTGATAAACAAAAATACCATAAGTATTCTTAAGGATAGGTTCCAAACTCTTATCAATATAAGTTATCTTCTCTTCGCCATGTTTTCTTCTTATAAAAGTATCAATATTACCAGCTGGTCCTGGTCTAAAAAGAGCAATTGCGGCAAAAATATCTTCAAAACTATTAGGAACTAACTTCTTTAAGAACTCCCGCATTCCACTAGATTCAAATTGAAAGATACCACTTGTATTAGCCTTTTGAAATACTTCAATAGCCTTTTTATCATCAAGTTTTATTTCATTAAAATTAATCTTTTCATTATATAGTTTTTCTACATTATCCAAAACATCCGCAATTAAAGATAGATTGCGTAGTCCTAAAAAGTCCATCTTTAAAAGACCTAGATCTTCTAAATAATCCATTGAATAACTAGTAAGATACATATCGTCACTAACTGTAAGTGGTAAGACTTCATCTAAAGGATATTTACACATGACAATGCCAGCGGCATGTGATGAAGTATGTCTTGGGAAACCTTCAAATTTTAAAGCAATTTTATAGACATTCTTTAAGATACTATCACTATCAATCTTAGCTTTAAATCGTTCATTGTTTTTATAAAAATCTTTTAATTTATCCTTCGTAAAATTAGGAATAATCTTTGATAAAGAATCTATTTTATAACTAGGTACATCTAATACTCTACCAACATCACGAATAACTGCTTTGGCCGATAATGATCCAAAAGTAACTATTCCTGCTACATGCTTTTGCCCATATTTTTCTTTGACATCATCACTTACTAAATCTCTCTTATCATCAGGAAAATCAGTATCAATATCCGGCATACTTATTCTCTCTGGATTTAAGAACCTTTCAAATAAAAGATCATATTTAATTGGATCTATCTCTGTAATACCTAGCGAATAAGACACTAAACTACCAGCAGCACTACCTCTTCCTGGACCCACTAAAATATTACTTTTTTTAGCATATCTAATGAAGTCATAAACAACTAAAAAGTAATTAGTAAAACCCATCTTAGTAATAACATTTAACTCATAAGAAAGTCTCTTCTGATAAACTTCATTTATACTACCAAGTCTCTTCTTAAGACCTTTTTTAGCAAGTTCAAATAAATACTCTTCTTGTTTAATTCCTTTAGGAACTTCATAAATAGGTAATAATAGTCCTTCTTTTTCAATCTCTAAATTACATAATGCTTCAATCTTTAAAGTATTATTAAGTCCTTCATTAGAAGTATAATTATCAATATTCATATCTAATTCTTTATTTAAAACTGAATACACCACTTCATCATTTACTGTTTTAGAATCTCTAATCCGATAAAGATAAGTCAAATACTCAGAATCACTAACTGTTTTATAAAGACATTCTTTGAAAAAGACAATATTTTTAGTAATCTTTTTAGCCTTAGCTTCCTCTTCCTTATTACTATATCCTAAATAAAAATCTTCATGTAAATCCTTTAAATCATCATACTTATCAACACAATCAAAAGGAATAATTCCTACTAAATCATTAGTATATTTCTTAATGACTTCTAAAGACATTTTATTTTCATTTTGAATTGTTGATAATTTAATTAAATTCTTATACCCCTTATAATTTTTAGCATAAACACACAGATTTAAATCATCTAATATTAAAGAAAGACCAATAATTGGTTTAATATCATTTTTTCGACACTTATTATAAAACTCCATTGTTCCATACATATTAGTGTCACATAAAGCAATGGAGGTCATATTACTTTTTTTAGCATAACTTATAATATCATCAATTCTAAGCATGCTCGATAACAGTGTATAGTTACTTTTAACATTTAAAACTGTATCCATAATACTACCTCCTTTACTAGTTTTATTCTACCATAATAATACTAAATTTTATAGATTTTATTTGACTTAAAAGTACTTTTATGTTAAAGTTTTAAAAGAAAAACGAATTACAAAGGAGGTTTTGTCATGCCAGTAAAAGTAACAAATAGAAAACCATTAAAAGGACGTGACCGTTCACATGCCTTAAACACATCTAATAGAGCTAGAAAACTAAATCTTCAAGTTCATAGATTAGAAGATGGCACTAAAGTAAGAATAACTGCCAAAGAAAAAAGAACCTTAAAAAAAGATAATAAAGCTGCTTAATAGCAGCTTTTTTCTTTTATTTACAAACGGCTCCGTCTTCTTTCTCTTTGTCTTTTACTTCAGTGATACTATCATCTAATTTATATAAGACAATCTTGTCATCACCATCATACTTTTCTAAATCAACATTCATAGTTTCAATAATTTTTTTATCTTTATATTCAACAGTCCCTTTAAATCCTTCTTCTTCAGAAGCTTTTTTATATTTCTTGTTTAAATCATCATAATAGCTTTTAAACTTCTTCATACTATCACCATCAGTCTTAGCTGAAGTAGTAGTAACTAAAATATTATAGCTCTTTAATTCATCACCTTTGAAATTAAAAATACTAGTCCTCTCAATTAGATGATTGTCTTTATTCTTATCGTTAATGGTACAAGTAATACTCTTTTTATCATTATTAATCTTTCGCTTTTCATCTTCAAATTTCTTTATTAAATCTTTGGCTGGTAAATAAAGCAATCCAATCACAATTAAAATAAGAGCAATAACCAAAAACTTTTTTGGTAACTTACGATGTTTTATTTTTCTTTCATTGGCTTCTGCTTCCCTTACTTCATCCAAATTAAGTACTTGAGTTTTAATCTTTTCATCAGTTTTTTTACGAAACATTATAATCACTCACTTCTTACTATAAAATTATACCAAACAAAAAACAATTCTACAAGCTTGTAGAATTGTTTAATAAACTATTTTTTCTTTTTCTTTTCATCATAGAACTTTTTCAAATGATAAAAGTAGAATGGATAAGTAATAAGTCCACACATAAAAGATAAAATAATGATAATAAAATCAAGGTTAAGGTTTTCTTGTGGTACTGTTTCTCCCATTAATGCTACTAAGAATCCTTGAACTAAAGTGAAAAGCAAGAATAATCCCGCCATAGAAAAAGCAACATTAGTTATTAGGTTTAATTTCATTCCTACATAATCAGATATAAATTCATTCTTAACTTCTTTAAACTCTTTTCTTGATAGCTTATAAAAACTTTTCATAACTCCTCCTTATTATTAATTAAATAATAACACAAAAATAACAACTTTTCAATAAGTTGTTATTTATTTTTAGCATCCCATTTTTTACGTTCTTCAGTGTTAAGTATTTTCTTTCTTAATCTGATATTATTTGGAGTAATTTCTACTAATTCATCAGAATTAATATAATCAAGAGCATATTCCAAAGAAATTGGACGTGGTCTTTTTAAGACTACAGTGTGATCCGAACCAGCTGCTCTAACATTAGTTAAGTTTTTACCCTTAACAACATTAACTGCTAAATCATTATCACGATTACACTCACCAACAATCATTCCTTCATATACTTCTACTCCTGGTTCAATAAACATAACTCCCCGATCTTCTAAATTACCAATAGAATAAGCTGTTGATTGACCATTTTCAACTGATACTAAAACACCTAATTTTCGTTCACCAATATCAACACTTTCAATAGGCATATACTCTTTAAAAGTATGATTCATAATACCATAACCTTTAGTAAGAGTCATAAATTCAGTAGAAAAACCGATTAATCCCCGAGAAGGAATAGTATAAAGAAGTCTCGTTTGTCCTTCAAAATTAGTCATGTTCTCCATCTTTGCGCCTCGAAGACCTAATTGTTCAATAACTGTACCTACTGATTCTTCTGGTACCTCAATTTGTAATTCTTCATAAGGTTCACATTTAACACCATCGATTTCTTTAATAATGACAGTTGGTTTTGATACTTCTAATTCAAAACCTTCACGACGCATATTTTCAATTAGAATACTTAAGTGTAGTTCACCACGACCAGAAACCAAGAATGATTCATTAGTAGCAGGTTCTACTTTCAAACTAACATCGCGTTGTGTTTCTCTATTTAATCGTTCTTCGATCTTTCGAGCTGTGACAATTTTACCATCACGACCAACAAAAGGTGATGAATTAGCTCCAAAAGTCATCTGTAGTGTTGGCTCATCAATATGAAGTCTTGGTAAAGGATGATTCTCTCCTACCTCACATAGAGTCTCCCCTACACTGATATCAGATAATCCAGCAATAGCGACAATATCGCCGGCCTCTGCCTCTTCAATTTCAATTCGTTTATATCCCAAATACCCAAATAATTTTTGAATACGGAATGACTTTGTCGTATTATCAAGTCTTAAACAATCAACCATCTGTCCTACTTTGATCTTACCATTATGAACTTTACCAATTCCAATACGACCAACAAATTCATTATAATCTAAAAGAGCTGGTTGAAATTGTAATGGTGCTTTACTATCACCAGTTGGTTCTGGTATTTCTTCAATAATAGTATCTAATACTTCCGTAAAACCAGGAGTTTGTTTAGACAAATCTTCTTCATAAGAGCAGGTTCCATTAACAGCCGAAGCATATAATACTTTAAAATCTAACTGTTCTTCAGTAGCGCCCAACTCAATAAAAAGATCTAATACTTCGTCTAAAACTTTAGCACATCTAGCCGCTGGTTTATCAACTTTATTAATAATAACAATTGGTTTAACATGAGCTTCAAAAGCCTTCTTTAAAACAAATCTTGTTTGAGGCATTGGTCCTTCATAAGCATCAACTACTAATAAAACACCATCAACCATATTCATGATTCTCTCTACTTCTCCACCAAAATCAGCATGACCAGGTGTATCAAGAATATTAATTCTAATGCCTTTATAATCAAGTGCTGTAGTTTTAGCTAAAATAGTAATACCACGCTCTTTTTCTAATTGATTAGAATCCATTGTCATTTCGTTAAGAGCTTCGTTATCACGAAACATTCCAGATGATTTTAATATTTCATCAACTAAAGTTGTTTTACCATGATCGACATGGGCAATTATCGCAATATTTCTTTTGTTCATTTTGACCACTTCTTTTCTTACCGCAGATGATTATATCATAAAAGGTAACTTTTTACCAGTCTTTTTTGCCTGATTCTCTTTATTATAAAAACTATTATTAAGATTAATAAAAGAATCCTAATTGGGAATTTAAGCTTTGAGACATACTTGTCAACAACTACCCAACCATTTCCTAAAGCATACCCTGCATAAACAAAAACAAAAGTCCAAGGAATAGAACCAATAATGGTATAGAGTAAAAACTTAAAGAAAGAAAGACGCATAATACCTATAGGCAACGAAATAAGAGTCCTAATAATTGGAAAATTACGACCAATTAAAGCACCCATCATCCCATATTTATTAAACCAAGAATCTGATTTAGTAATATCTTCTTCCTTCATAAAAAAATACTTCCCATACTTCGATACAAAGTGATAACCTCCAAAGTAACCAATACAATAAATGATAATAGCACAGAAAACGCTACCTATAAGCCCAACTAAAAAAGCTTTCCAAAAAGAAAAAATTCCTTGAGAAGCCAAAATACCGCCAGTCGCTAAAATAGCCTCACTTGGAATAACAATAATAACTGCTTCTAAAATCATTCCTAAAAACATACCAATATAACCATAATTAATAATTAAATTTGTGACAAAAGAAATCATATAATCACCTTAGTAATTATATGATTAATCCTCTTTTAATATTTGTTCTACATATTGATAAAAATATTCATAAGCTGGAACATCAAGATCATCTAAGTAACTCTCATGAACCTTCATCTTAGCTCCATTATAATTCTTGATCATCTCTTTATCATTAATGGCATCACCAATCGTATATATCTTAACCTCTTCACCTATTATTCTTTTTAAATCCTCAACCGCTAAAGCCTTATTAACATTTTCAGCTACAATATTAAACCAATGAGGACTTAAATAATTATAGGTTGTCGTTCTTTCTCTTATTTCCTTTATACAATCAGAATTAAGTCTATAATCTCTTCTTATAAAAATACTACTGACATCATCACCAATAAATCTTTCATCAGCAAAATCATCAACACTATATCCAACATTATATTTAGCAATAATCTCTTTAATAGTCTCAATATCTTCCTTCTTTAAATTCTTTTTTAATAATAATTTATCCTTATCATATATCTCAGCACCATTCTTACAGATTAAATAAGTATATTTTATGGAATATAAATCTAATACTCTTTTAACACTTTTATATGTCCTACCCGTAATAATTACAAAAATATTATCAAGGATAAAGTGATTAATAGCTTCTATATTTTTATCTACTACTTCCTCATCTTCAACAAATAAAGTATTATCAAAATCACTAAATAATACCTTCTTCATATTATCACCTATTAACATTATACATTATTTTTAAAAAAATAAAAGAACCTACTAATAGTAAGCACCTCTTTATTAATTATTTAATGTTTTCCTGGTAATTGAACGCTGTAAAAAAAGAATGCATATATAAAGAAAACAATCAATATTAAAACTCCTAAACAAATTAATTTTCGCTTCCTTTTTTTTGTTTTGCTCCGCTTATAATAATTAATATAAGATGTTAATAAAAAGATTATCGTAAATACAATGTATGCTGTTACTACACCCATCAAAACATTCCCACTTGAAGTATTTCCTGCTGCGGCACTAAATGTTATAAACGGTAGAAATGAGAATTCTATACCAATAATAGCAGCAGGAGCAGCCAAAAAATTTATGCACGATATTGCCAGTCTTATCTCCCCTACATTGTTTTCAGCTTCCTTTTCAATACCATTATCCACATTAAAATTTTTCCTTTGATAATAATTAGCTTTTTCGTCAATCCAATTTGCCCCAGTTTCTTCCTTTGAATTAATTTGATTATCATTAATGTCATTATTTACATTAGTATTCATCAGCTTTCTCCTTTATGGTATTACTGTTTTATTATTATATCATTGATATTACATATTAGCAAATTACAGCTTCATTTTCTAATCTAACTACTACAAAAAAAGAACCTACTAATAGTAAGTTCTTTTTGTTTACATGGAGCGGATGAGGAGAATCGAACTCCCGTAGTTAGCTTGGAAGGCTAAGGTTCTACCATTAAACTACATCCGCACATATTAAATGAACTAAAAAGCTCATCTAAATAAGTAGACAATAATAATTATACTAAATATTTTAGTATTGTCAATAAATTATTTCATGAAAACGTTTCTCTTTATTGATATTATTAGAAGAGTCATAGAATTGTATAGAAAACTCTCCTTCATTTAATAGATTATGTTTAATCATCTGTCTTTTCAATTCTTTACTAACACCTATACTACCATCAAAGAAATTAACATTTCCTAAAACCTTTTTTAAATTATCTTTAATAAGAGGGTAATGAGTACATCCTAAAACTACATTTTCTACTCCTTTATACTCTTTTAGGTTTTCTTCAATATATTTATCTATCTTTTCTTGATCATTCTCTTCAATTAATTCAGCTAAACCAATACAAGGTTTTAAAATAGTATTGTTATTATTATACTTATAATATAACTTTAAAAATTTCTCACTTTCAATAGTACCTTTAGTAGCTAGTACTAAGGTCTTACCAGAGAAATTATAATCATATACCATCTTATAAGCTGGTTCAATAGCAATAAAAACTATATCTTTGTACTTCTCTCTTAATTCTTTTACACAAATAGCACTAGCTGTATTACAAGCAATTACAATTACTTTGCATCCTTTATTCATTAAGAACACTACTACATCATTGACTATTTCAAATAATTCTTTTTCATCTTTATTACCATAAGGACTATGTAAAGAATCACTATAATAGATATATTTCTGATTAGGTAGTTCCTTTATTATTTCTTTTAAAACAGTACTACCACCAATTCCTGAATCAAATACGCCAATCATCATATCACCTAAATAACTTCTAATTCT
>JAFRCD010000005.1 GCA_017404555.1 Bacilli bacterium | reverse complement strand
TGTTATGTTTCTGAAAAAGGAAATTCACTATGTTCTTTTGGAAAATAAAAATGTAATTGTTAAAACTTGTACTGGGAAACATATTCTATTGACCTAGAACTAGGTTAAACGATATGTTCTTCGCCCCAGGACAGGGCATTGTGAAAGTATCACGGTACTTGAAAGGAGATAATATATGAGTAAGTATGAACCATTATGGAGATATGTAAAAGAAAATAATAAAGAAGAGTATAAATTATCATTTGAAGAAGTAAAAAGAATAACTGGCTTTGATTTTGACCATGCATTCTTAACTTATAAAAAAGAATTACCAGATTATGGTTATGAGTTTAAAAAACTATCTTTAAAAGAAAAATGGGTATGGATTATTAAAAAGAAATAATGGCATGTCAAAAACCAATAGACAAGGTTGATAAACTATTGGTTTTAGGAATGCAAAGACCCATGAACATACAAAAAGTGAGATGTCAAAAACCCGCGGTCTAGCCATTGCGAATCCATCGCGGTTTTAGAAAAGAGGTAATTATTATGGGATTAGATAGTAATTTAATGGTTAAAGTAATTTCATTAGAAAGAGATAGAATTGAATCGTTTGATCAATATCCATTTAATATAGAAGTTGTGAAAAATTTTCATGAGTTAAAATTTAAATCACCAGTAACTTTTTTTGTAGGAGAAAATGGAATTGGTAAATCTACATTTATAGAAGCAATTGCTGTTGCGTTAGGATTACCAGCAGAAGGTGGTACAGATAATTTTACTTATGAGACAAATAATACTACATCAGTTTTATCTGAATATTTAAGAGTTGGGACTTTTAATAGACCAAAAACAAAATTCTTTTTAAGAGCAGAAAGTTTTTATAATTTTTCTACTGAAGTAGATAATATTGGAGTATGGAGTTCCTATGGTGGGAGTTTACACGAATGCTCACATGGAGAATCATTTCTAAAACTAGTACAAAATAGATTTACAGAAAATGGTTTATATATTTTGGATGAACCCGAAGCTGCTTTGTCTCCGCAAAGACAACTTTCATTACTATGTCTTATAGATGATCTTGTAAGGAATGGAAGTCAGTTCATTATAGCTACTCATTCTCCAATTCTAATAAGTTATAATAAAGGTAAAATTTTAAATTTAGATAATAACTTTGAAGAAATAAAATATAAAGATACTGATATATATAAACTATATAAAATGTATTTAGATCAACCTGATGCAATGCAGCATAGATTATTTGATTAGAAAGATAATGGTTCTGGGAAACATATTAAGTTGCCCTAGTACAAGCCTAGGGCATATGTTCTTCGCCCCAGGACAGGGCATTTAGAATCCATCACAGTTTTAGAAAGGAAGTAGAATATGAATAAATATGTTAGAGTAATGGATGGATTGAAATCAAATGCTAGTGGAGAAGAGTTTAAACTTGATGAAACTATTACTGCTAAAACTTGGAATCCAAAAGAAAAAGAGCCCGAGAAAATGGGGGGATTTAATTTTTCAACCGAAGATAAAATTTTAAGATATATTTTTAGAGGAGATACTATTTACGATGTTATTATTCCTGATGATGCTGAGGTAATTAATGTGGATGAAGAAAAAGGAATTTACAGAGTAAACAAGATTATAGTTACTAATCCAAGAAAAATAACTGAAGATATGGTTATTGACATATATAAGAAATCCACTTTACCAATCAATAGATATTTTCAATGTATATACTGTTTACTATTTAGAAAGTATATAAATGCTTCTAAATATATAATTAATGATATAGTTAACAAAGAAAATATTAGTGAAGCAATAAAAGAATTTGAAGATTTTGCATCTAGAACAAATGGTAATACTACTGGAATATTTGATTATGATAAACTATTTCCAGAGGCAAAAGAAATATATAATCTATTATTAGATATAAGAAATAAATAAATGTTTAATATTTGAAATAATGGGTATTGGGAAACATATTCTATTAATCTAGAACAAAGTTAATGATATGTTCCTCAACCCAGGACAGAGCATTGCGAAGCCATCACGGTTTTAGAAAAGAAACGGATATGAAAAAAAGTAATAGGAGATAAGTTTTATGCGAAAGAATAATTATGACATATATAGGGGAGTATTAATATTCTTGGTAGTATTAGGTCATATGTTAATAACATATGATTACTTGCCTAAAACTAATTATAATGTAATATTATCTAGTATATATATAATTCATATGCCTATGTTTTTTATTGTCTCAGGTTATTTTTCAAAAAATAGAAAAAATAGTGGATTATTAATGTGTTTATCAATATTCTTATTTATGAACACTTAGTTTTCACTATTTAATTATTTGTTTTATGGAAGGGTAGATATATTTACTCTTCAATATTCTAGTTGGTTTATATTGTTATTATTGCTATATAGAACAATGATTAAAAATAAATATATAACTAATTTAATACTTAAGAAGTACAGTATTGTTTTTATATTGTCCGTATCGTTATTTAGTGGATTATTATTTAAAAATATTGAAATAGTAAGATTTTTTTCCTTTTTCTATTTCTTTGCAATAGGGTATAAATATGAATTAAAACTTGATAAAAAGTATTGTAAATATTTATTGTTAATATCAATTACATTATACATACTTTTATTATTAATAAATATCCCATATGAATTTTACATGTTACCACATTATAATAATAAATATGGAATAATAATTAGAGGAATAACATTTATAATTAATCCGGCATTGTTTATAGCGATTATTAATTTAATACCAAATAAAAAAATAGTAATGGTATCTAATATAGGAAAAACTTCACTATATATCTATGCTTTACATCGAATACCAACACTTTTATTATCATATTACTTATATCCAAATAAATACTATTTATTAATATCAATAATAACAAGTATTATATTATGTTGCTTTATAACATCTGTCCATAAATTTTTAGATATACTATTTAAAACAAAGTATTTATTATTAACATCTTTTTTATTTATTATTATTTTGCTTATACCTTTATTTGATAGCCATGAATTAAATGTAAATGAGTATAAAGAACTAGACAACGCATTAACAATAGGATATGTTGGCGATTTAATATTATTAGAAGATCAATTGAAATTGTCTGATAATGATTTTGATTATATGTTTAATAATATGAAAGAAAGATTTAATAATACAGATTACGTGTTTGGAGTTTTAGAAGGCCCTGTAGATGACAATAGCGATTATTCATATGGAAATTATTCTGATAATAAGGAATTGAGGCTAAATTATCCGACTTCATTTTTGAAAAGCATAGAAAGTGCAGGAATAGATTTTGTAACAATAGCAAATAATCACATGTTGGATAGGGGAACAAGTGCTTATAATAGCACAATCGCAAATCTTAATAATAGCAAATTAAACTATACAGGAACTAAAGATAATTATAAAATTCTTAGTATTAAAGGAGTCAGAATAGGAGTATTAGCTTATACTTATGGTTTGAATTATCTTGATAGTAATAACTATGAGAAGTATACAAACTATTTGGTGGATCCTTATAGTAAAGAATTTAATAAGTATAAAAAGCAAATACATAAAGATTTTGTGAAATTAAAAAAGTCTAATGTGGATATGATTATAGTTATGCCACATTATGGTACAGAGTTTAATTATAGAATAGATATATATCAAAAAAGATGGAACGACTTTTTTGTTAAAGAGGGTGCAAATATAATATTAGGTGATCATTCTCATGTGATAGAGCCAATTGAATATAAAAACAACTCTATAATAATTAATTCGCCAGGTAATTATGTAAATTCATATATTGGTAATGATAGTGATATTTCTATGTATGTTAAACTATATATTAATAAAAATAACCATAGCATAATAGCAGCGGAAATAACTCCGATTATTGCTACTAAAGATAGCGAAGGAAAGTATTATCCTAAATTATTAAAAAATACTACTAGTAAAAATAAAGATAGAGTGTTAGAAAAAATAAGTAATGTAGTATTAAAAAATAGTGTAAGTAAAATAAATAATTCATATTATTATTATCCTAATAAAAAATATAAATATGATAATAAATATAAACTTAAACTTAATAATAATGATAAGAAAACACTGGTATATAAAAAAATATCTGAAAACGAAAATATATGCTTTATTGGAGATAGTATAACAAATGGGTATAAGAATGGTTATAAGCCTTGGTATTTGCCACTGATGTCTAATTTTGACAAAAATATAATAAATATTTCAAAAGAGAGTTATACATCATACGATATAATTAATAAATTCAGTAATAAAATAGAAGAAGCGAAGTGTGATTTGAGTATAATAAATGTTGGTACAAATGATATTAGATATAATAAAGAAAATGTAAATAACTATATAGATAACATTAAAAGAATTGTAGAATTAACTCAGGGAGAAGATATAGTGTTATCTCCTTGGCAAACTACAGAAAACGATTATAATATATCTAAAAAGGATAAGGAGAAAAGGAAACTATATAACACTTATAATAAAGAATTGAAAAAACTAGATAATGCTTATTGTATTGATCCAAATCCTTATATAAAGAAGGTAATACAATATAATAATGAAAATGATTATATCTTAGATGGTGTACATCCTAATAATAACGAAGGTATTAAATTATATTCTTTTGCAGTGCTGAGAGGCAGTGATTGCTAAAGAAGTAGTAATTGACTAGTATAATATATTTTGTTATATTTTAATTAATAAAGAAAGGAGTAAGATTATGGAAACAAAAGAAAGAAATGTTGCTTTAGCTATTGTATTTACTATTATTACTTGTGGTATTTATGGTATTTACTGGTTTGTTGTTCTAACTGATGAAGTTAAAGCAAAAAGCGGAGATGAACAAATGGCTAGTGGAGGAGTTGCCTTCTTATTATCATTAATTACTTGTGGTATCTATAGTATCTACTGGGCATACAAGATGGGTAAAGCAATGCAAGTAGCAGAAAAGAATAATGGTGTAGGTGATGCTGATAATTCTGTACTTTATTTAGTATTACAACTACTAGGATTAGGTATTGTTGTTTATGCATTAATCCAAAGCGATCTAAATGCTATTAATTTAAAAAAGGCTAAGTAATGATTCCTTGTCCAATTTATGCAATCTTTCATGTATATTGTCCAGGATGTGGAGTTACCCGGATGCTAGGGGCTTTATTTAAAGGTGATTTTTATCAAGCATTTAGATATAATCCATTAGTATTTATATTACTTCCTTTTATAATATTTTATATTTTTGATCTTATTCATAGTAAAATTACTAAAAAGGAGTTATATACTAATAGAGTAAATAATAAAGTTTTCTATGTCTTAATTGCAATTCTATTGATATATGGATTATTAAGAAATATTAATGGCTTTGAAGTATTAAGACCAACTAAAATATAAAACTAATTATATAATTAGTTTTTTATTTTGGGGTGTAATCATTGAAAAAACGGGGGAAAAGGTGTATAATGTATATACATATTTTGGGGTGATAGTATGAACAGTAAAATTAAGTTAGTTTTAGGTGCTAAATGTCTTATTTTAGGCTTTGTTACTTATAAAGTAGTAAAGAAGAGAAAAGCTAAAAAAGAAGCTAAGAAATTAGTAAAGAGTAGGTAGATATGAACTACAATTATGAGATGGAACAAATTATTAAAGGATTAGATGGAAAGAAGAAATTATTACTTCATGTCTGTTGTGCTCCTTGTTCTTCGGCTTGTATTGAAAGATTACAAGATTATTTCCAAATTTCTTGCTACTTTTATAATCCTAATATTGATAGTTTAGATGAATATCAAAAACGTCTTAATGAATTAAAACGGTTTTTAAAAGAAGCACTTCTGGATATCGATGTTGTTGAAGATGGATATCTCTCTCAAGACTTTTTAGAAATGGCTAAAGGATTAGAAGAGGAAAAAGAAGGTGGCAAGAGATGTTATGCTTGTTATATGCTAAGAATGAAGAAAACAGCTTTAAAAGCTAAAGAATTGGGTTATGACTATTTTACAACTACACTTTCAATTAGTCCTTATAAAAATAGTACTTGGTTAAATGAAATAGGAAAAGACTTAGAAGATAAGTATAAAGTTAATTATTTATATGCTGATTTTAAGAAGAAGAATGGTTATAAAAGAAGTATCGAACTTTCTAATAAATACAAGCTTTATAGACAAAATTATTGTGGGTGTATTTATTCTAAAAACAGTTATTTACAAAAAGAAAATTAGTTAATATAATAAAATAGAAAGAAGGTATGAAGATGAAGTATTATTGTATAGGTATTAAAGGTACTGGTATGAGTACTCTTGCACAAATACTTGCTGATTTGGGTAATGAGGTTACTGGTTATGATGATGCTAAAGAGTATAAATTTACTGAGGAAGGGTTAAGAAAAAGAGGTATTGAGATCTTTTATGATAGTGAACATGATATAGATAAAGATACTATTGTAACTCATAGTGTGGCTTTTAGTGACGATCATAAAGAAATTAAAAGAGTAAAAGAATTAGGCTTAACTATTAAAAAATATAATGAAATCTTAGGGGAAGTTGTTGATATGTTTGATACTACAGGAGTATCTGGTACTCATGGTAAAACAACTACTTCTTCAATGATTAAACATATTTTTGAAAATACTATTGGTTGTAATTACTTTATTGGTGCTGGTGATGGATATGCTTCTAAAGAGAATAAAAAGTTTGTCATTGAAGCTGATGAATTTAATCGTCATTTCTTAGCTTATCATCCTAATTATGCAATTATTACTAATATTGAAGAAGAGCATATGGAAATATATGATGATTTGGATGATATTAAGAGGACTTTCAATGAATATACTAATAATACTAAGAAGTTAGTAATAGCTTGTGGTGATAATGAAAATGTTCGTAGTCTAGATTATAAGACTGAGGTTATTTTCTATGGCTTTAATGATAACAATGATGTTATTGCTAAAGATGAGAAAGTAATCGATGGCTATAGTGAGTTTGATGTTTATTATAATGGTGAAAAATTAGAACACTTTAGATTACCATTAGTAGGTCATCATATGGTTTTAAATGCTACTGCGGCTATTATGGCTTGCTATAAACAAGGAATTAGTTTAGAAGATATTAAGAAGAATCTTTTAACGTTTAAGAATGCTAAAAGAAGATTTGTTGAAGAAAAGATAAAAGATACAATTATTATTGATGACTATGCTCATCATCCAACAGAGATTAGAGTTACTTTAGAAGCGGCAAGACTAAAATATCCGAATAAGAAATTAATAGCTATTTTTAAACCTAACACTTATTCTAGAACGAGAGACTTTAAAGAAGATTTTGCTAAAGTATTGGGAACTGCTGATGAAGTATATCTAACAGAAATTGATTGTAACAGAGAAAAAAGTGAAGATTATGATGGAGTAACTTCTAGAACAATTACTGATCTTATTCCTGAAGCGAAGATTATTGATGAGAATACTTTAGAGGGATTAAGTGATGTTAATGACAAAGTTATTTGTGTTATGAGTTGTGCTTATACTAATCATTTAATCGATAATATTAAGAAAAAACTAGAAAACTAGTTTTTTTTATTTGCCAATATATAAACAAAGATGTATAATGTATATAGTATAGATACTAGAATAGGAGATCTATGATGAAAGAGAATAAAGAGAGTATTGAAGTTTTAGATTTGTTTGAAGAACCAAAAGAAGAAACTCCAGTGGTTGAAGAAGTTCCTAAGGCAGAAGTTTCTACACCAGTAGAAGTTCCTGAGCCAGAAGAACCAGTGATTGAAGAAGTACCTAAGCCGGTAGACGTTCCCGAACCAGAGGAACCAACTGTTGAAGAAGTGCCTAAGCCAGTAGAAGTACCTACACCAGAAGAACCACAGGCTTTTGAATTACCTAAACCAGAGGAAGATAAAAAGGAGTCCAAAAATAAGGGCTTAGGGCGAAAAATTCTTAAAAAGCTTTTGCGGATGCTTTTAAAGATATTGGTTGTAGCCCTAATACTAGGAGTAACTTTTACTATTATTTTTGGATTTCATCTTCAAAAAGGATTATCAATGTATCCTAAATTTGTTGATCATGATTTGTTACTGTATTATAAATTGGAGAAAAATTTCCGAACAGGTGATGTAGTTATTGTTCGAAACAATGGTAGAGATTATGCTTTAAGAATTGTTGCTATTGAAAATGATATAGTTGAAATTGATGATGAAAATTTAAAGATTAATGGTCATATTGTAGAAGAGGATATTTACTATATAACTCCAAAAAAGAAAAAGCTAAACTATCCATATACAGTTCCACGGGGTTCAGTCTTTGTTTTGGGTGATTATAGAACTCACTCTAAAGATTCGCGGGACTTTGGGGCTATTAGCTTTGATAACATCAAAGGTAAGGTGATTAACGTCTTAAGAAATAGAGATATTTAATGGTGTAAACCAAGTGTATAATTATTATAAATGTGTTGCAATAATTGATGAACATGGTATAATTAAATTAAGTTAAATAAAATAGGAGGAGAATTTAATGAAAAAACTATTCAATGTGTATAATATTGGATTAGTGCTTGCCATAGCATTGATATCAGTATTCGCACTAAAACCAGTAAAAGCAACAGGAACAGTGACATGGAGTGGTGCTAATTCAGTTACTATTGATAGAACTATTAATGATGTAACTATTGCGCCAACTGTTACCTATACATATACGGTAGCAGCAGTAAGTGGGAATCCAGATGGAGCTGGAAGTATTCCTACAAGTGCTACAGTAGCATTTAATGGAAGTGAGCAAGTTACTAGTAACTCTGTTAATAAGACTCAATCTCTATCATTTTCAGGAGCTACATTTACTAAACCAGGAGATTATTCATATACTATAACTGAATCAGCTACTAATAATGTTGCTTATCCAATTGATAGTACAAATCATTATACAGTTATTATTTCTGTAAGAAATGCAGTTGATGCAAATAATATTCCAACAGGAGATTTCAATGCTAGTTTAGTTCTTAAAGATAAGGACAATAGCAAGGTAGAAACAACAGGTGGAGCAGCACCAGAAGCAGCGTTCGTTAGTTCACCAGATAGTAGTGGTTTCGGACATATTTCTGTTAGCAGTGCTGTAAAAGGTACTACTGCTGATTTAAATGAGTATTTCCCTTATACAGTTACTTTAAGTGATAGTACAAATACTTATTCAATTTCAGGCCTTGATAGTGCTGCTACTTGTACAGGAGTTGCTACTCAACCATCAACTGTATCTGGAGGAACAGCTACATTCTGTTTAAAACATGGACAAACAGCTGTTATTGGACAAGATGGATCTGCTGGAAGTGAGTTCGATTCAATCCCAACTTCAGTAACATATGGTGTTTCTGTAAATAATCTTGGTTATGATACAACAACTTATAGCATTGATAATGGTACAGCTACAACTGGAACTTCATTTACTAATCATGCTTTAAATGCTGGAAATAACCAAGCTGCATTCACAAACAATAAATCTGCATCTGCTCTTACTGGTGTACTTACTACAATTATTCCTTATATCTTAGTAGTAATCATCGCAGTATGTGGTACAGTTGCTTATACAACATTAAAACAAAGAAAACAAGGAGTATAATTGATTAAAGATAAAGTGTTAAATTAAATATTTAACACTTTTTTTATTTGGTGTAAACTAATTGTCCACCACTCATAAATTTAGTTGTTTCGACATCTAAACATGGTATAATTAAATCAGCATAGAGAATGGAGGGGAAAACGTGAAAGTATTAGATAAGACTGTTGACGGATTAGATAAAGTACTAAATTTTATAATTTATTCCCTTTTTTTGATATTGCTTATTTTTGGAATATACTCGCTACGGAGTAGTTTAGCTATTCTAGATGATAGTGAGTTACCTAAAGATATTGTTAAATTTAGACCAAATAAGAGACTTTCTTTAGAAGAATTAAAGAAGATTAATAAAGATATTGTGGGTTGGATTAGAATTAATAATACACATATTGATTATCCAATTGTTCAAGGAAAAGATAATATTGAATACTTAAATAAGGATTATAAAAGAGAGTTTTCTCTATCGGGTTCAATCTTTATGGATTATCGAAACAATCCTTTGGAAGCTGATCCTTATACAGTAATTTTTGGTCATAATATGGATCGTGAAAAGATGTTTGGGGATGTTAATAACTTTAAAGATATGACTTATTTTAAAAAACATAAGAAGGGTAAGCTATATCTGGGTAAAAATGTTTATAAAATTAAATTATATGCCTATATGCTGGTAGATGGTTATAGTAATATGATTTATGATATTAATCAATATCACAACGGAATTAATGAAAAATTAATTAATTTTATTGAATCATCTGCAGATGTTTATCTAAAGACAGAAATTAGTACTAAAGACAAATTAATTGTTTTATCAACATGTTCGCGTAGTGATGAGAAAAAAAGAACAATTTTAATAGGTAAGATCAAAAGTTAGTTTTGATCTTTTTTTTGAATATTAATTCGATAAGCTAGTATAGTAATTAGAATTAGTAGGGTATTAAATACTAGAAATTTTATGAAATTATCATTAATAAATACTAAGTATATGATAGTATTGATAATAATAACGGGAAGAATAAATAATAGATAATCTTTATAATGGTTTTTATTGTATTTAAAAGATAGATAAAAGACTAATACTAGTAAAACTATATGTAATATAATTTGAACAATATTATTATCTATTATATTGAAGAAAGACAAAGCACTTAGAGAAACAGTAAAAAGAAGCATAAAAGTACCTAAAACAAGAAAATATTTAAGTATTCTTTTAATATTTATCACCTCTAGTTAAGTTTATTTATTAGTATAAAAAAATATACATTTAATCACTATAATATTAGGTGATATAAGTGGAATATTTAATAGTTATTTATAAGACAGTCATCTTCTATATTTTAATAACAGTTCTTTACCGATTAATGGGTAAAAGAGAAATAGGGGAATTATCTATTATGGATCTTACTATTTCTATTCTTTTAGCAGAGTTTGCGGCTATATCAATCGATAATGTTAAAGAAAATATGCTTTTATCTATACTACCAATGATTATTTTAGTTTTAATACAATTTGGTTATTCTAAGTTCTCACTACACAATAAAGAGGCAAGAAGTGTATTAGAGGGAGAACCTTCAGTTATTATTAATAGAGGAATAGTTAATTTTAAAGAAATGACTAAACAAAGGTATAATATTGATGATTTATTAAAGGCTTTAAGAGATAAAAGTATTAAAAGCCTAGAAGAAGTTGATTTTGCTTTATTAGAGAATAATGGGAGTTTGTCAGTATTTACTAAAGGTAAAGAAGAAAGTGTTTACCCTTTACCAGTTATTGTTGAGGGGAATATTTTAGAAGATACTCTAAGGCAAATAAAAAAAGATAAAAGGTGGTTACTTAATAGATTAGAGATAGAAAACTATCAATTAGAAGATGTCTTTTATGCTTTTTATCGTAATAATAGTTTGTTTCTAATTAAAAAAGAAAACATTAAATGACATGTTTTTTATCTTTTCTATTATATATTTGTCTTGGTGATATGAATGCAAAGACTAATTATTCTATTTATAATACTCTTTTTAGGTAGTTTATTACTATTAAGTAATAAAGAAGAAAAAGCAAGGAAAGAAGTAAAATCTTTCGAAATGAAAGGTTTGTTTTTTTCTTATATAGAAGAAGAACATTATTTTAAAGATAAAAATACTAAAGAAATAAAAAAAGGTATAGAAGAGATTGTAAAAAGAGCTAAAGAAAATAATTTTAATACTATTATTCTTCAAGTTAGGAGCTTTTCTGATGCTTTATATAATAGTAAGATCTTTCCGAAAAGTATTAATACTAAAATAGATATTTTAGATGAATTTATAAAGGTGGCTTCCAAATATCAAATAGAAATCTATGCTTGGATAAATCCTTATCGTATTAGTAATGAAAAGAACATTCCACTAGAGGGTCCCGCTAAAAAATGGTTTAATACTGATAAAGTAAAGGTATTAGAAAATGGTATTTACTATAATCCTGCTAAAAAGGAAGTAAGAGAATTAATAATTAAGGGAGTAGAGGAGGTAATTAAGTATAAGGTAAAAGGAATTATCTTTGATGATTATTTCTATCCTAGTAGGGATATTGATATTGATGATTATAATATATATTCCAAAAATCATCATTTGTCTTTACAAGAGTACCATTTAGATAATGTTAATAAGTTAATTAAAGAAGTTCATGATAAGATAAAGTCCCAAAAAAAGAATATATTATTTGGTATATCTCCTGATGGTAATATTGATAATAATTATAATAAGATATTTGCTGATGTTAGGAAGTGGTGTAGTAGTAATGAATATATTGATTTTATTATGCCCCAGATATATTATGGCTTCAATAATAGTAATAAACCCTATATAAATACTATAAATGAATGGAGTAATCTTATTAAAAATAATAGAATCTCTCTTTATTTTGCTTTAGCCTTTTATAAGACAGGTAATGTCGATATGTATGCAAAGGAAGGAATGTATGAATGGATAGAAAATGATGATGTTATTATGCGTCAAGTAATTATTGCTAGAAATAATGACAAGTATAAGGGCTTTGCCTTGTTTAGATATGATAATATCTTTGATAATAGTAAAAAAACCCTTACTTCTGAAAAGGAGTTTACTAATTTACAGAAAGTGATGAAATAATACTTTGAAAAACAAAAAATAGAGTTTATAATAGTATTAGGTGATAATATGAGAAATGATAAAGGATTCACATTAGTTGAATTATTGGCGACATTAGCTATTTTAGCTATTATTATGGGAATAGCTATCCCTAATGTTTTAAGTACTTTAGAGAAAAACAGGAAAACAACTTATATAGAAGATGCTAAAAAACTAGTTACTTTAGCAGAATATGAGTTTAATAAGGATGAAGAATTAACTGTAGATAGTGGTTGCGTAAGAATTAATTTGTCATATTTGGATAAGACTGATTTAGAAACAGGTCCTAATGATGGGGAATATGATACTACAAATTCTTATGTAATAATTGGTTATGATAGTACTAATCATAAATATACATATAAAGTTCAACTGCAGGAGAGAAAAAATGGTGAAATCAAAGGTGGGATTGGTGAAAATAACATTGATGATTTAAATGCTGATGGTGCTATTGCTAATCAGGCTCTCTTTAAGAAAGATAGTGGCTGGCCTACTCAAACTACTTGTACTGTGACTAAATCATAGTATTTGACACCACTTGACAGCAGATGTTAAAAAATGTTTTGTTTTATCAATTATGTTTGATATAATAGAATTAAAGATAGGAGGATTTTGAAATGAGAAATGAAAAAGGATTTACTTTAATCGAATTATTAGCGGTTATCGTAATATTGGGAATCTTAATGTTCGTAGCTATACCAATGGTTACACGTTACATTAACAATTCAAGAAGGGATACATTTGTTGACAATGCTAAAATGGCATTGAATCAAGCTAAAACTGAAAAGGCATCTTGTGATGTAGATGATACTGATAGTGAATGTGCTAATTGGACAACAGCTTCAGGTTGTCCTAGTGGTTCATCAGGTAAGCAAGTTAGTCTTGATGATTTGCAATTTGAAAAGAAATTAAAGTCACCATTTACTAATTCTGATATGATGGGGCACGTTATGTATTGTACTGATAGTCAAGGAGCAACTGATTGGTATTTCCAAGGAACTGGTACTAAGAACAATGCTACTGATGGTAAAGGATTCCCTAATGATACTATAGAAGATCAATTAACTCGTGCTAATGTAACTGCTTAGTTAATTACTGGAAATAAGTAAATTATGTTATAATAAACTTAGAGAAATCTAAGTTTTTTCTTTGGAGGTGTTTATGTTATTAATTGGTAGTCATGTTGGTTATAATAGTAAGGATCAAGTATTGTATAGTTTGAATGAAGCTCTTTCTTATGGCGCTAGTACTTTTATGTTTTATACAGGGGCTCCTCAAAATACTAGGCGTAGTCCTATTGATAAGTCTAAAGTAGCAGAAGCTATTTCTTTGATGGAATCTAAGGGACTTGATTATTCTAAAGTAGTAGTCCATGCTCCCTACATCATTAATTTAGCTTCTCCTGATATGGATAAACGTTCTTTTGCTATTAGTTTTTTAAAACAGGAATTAGTACGTTGTTCTGACCTTAAAATTTCTAATATTGTATTACATCCTGGTTCTCATACTGGCGCTGGAGTAGAAGAGGGTCTTAATAATATTATTTCTGGTTTAAATGAGGTTCTTACTGATGAAGTTGGTCCAACTATATTATTAGAGACTATGGCTGGTAAAGGTACTGAATTAGGGGTAAATATAGACCAAATTAAGGAAATTATCTCTAACATTAATAACAAGGCTAGAATAGGTATTTGTCTTGATACGTGCCATTTAAATGATGCTGGATATGATGTTAGTAATTTTGATGCTATTTTGGATGAAATAGATAGTAAAATAGGTCTATCTTATGTTAAGTGTATTCATATCAATGACAGTAAAAATGCAATATCATCACATAAGGATCGTCATGCTAATATTGGCTTTGGTACTATTGGTTTTGATAACTTAATTAATATTATTTATAATGAACGTTTAAAAGATATTCCTAAAATATTAGAAACACCTTATGTAGATAGGGAGTATCCTCCTTATAAATATGAAATTGATATGATTAAGAATAAGAAATTTGATCCTAATGTAATAGAAAAAATAAAGAACAATTAGTTCTTTATTTTATTTATTAATTTTGCGTGAACAGCAATTCTATCTCCATGATCATTTTTACAAGTAGATAGAGTTAATACTTTATCTTTAGTATTTACTTTTTTCTTAAAGTCATAACTTGATCTTTTTTTGATAGTATTTAACCATTCTTGATATTCTTCTTTATTATTGAAATCAGTAATTATATAGTAGGATTCTGACTTAATAGAATAGGTAGAGAATATCTCCCAGGTATATTTAGCTTCTTCTGTTACTAAGAAAATTACGTTATTATTTTTTTCTTTTAACCAGCTTTCATCAAAAACATTCTTTAAACTACCAAACATGGATCCATCTAATCTGCCATGTCCATAGATAACAGTATTCTTATTCAAGCTATTTAAATCATTTCGATAGTCACTGAAGATCCAACCAGCATAATTAAAACTATTATCGAAACTATGATATAAATAATATTGATTATCAGCTCTTTGGACTACTGGATAGTCAATATTAGTACCATTTACTTTTATCCAAGCTACTGTATCAGGGTTTTCTTTTTTTAACTTTTTAAAGTTAACATACAAATCATTTGTTACATTACCAATTTTTCTAGCTTTAGTCGTAATTTGTTCAGTTTTATAGTTTTCAATCATCCACATTACAACTTTATAACCACTAAATAAGAAAAGACCTAAAGAAATCAATAAAAGTAGGTAATAAAAGATTAATTTCTTTCTTTTTTTACCCTTTAGTTCTTTTTGAACATTATCTTTAATTTTACTTCTTTCTTTATTATATCTTTCTTCTAATTCTTTATCTAAAATTAAAACTTCGATATCTTTATCGTCTTTCATATTTATCTCCTACTATGTAAGTATATCAAAAAATAGATGTTTTTCCTATTAAATTAAAAAAATATTTTGTAAATATTATAAAATAAAGTATAATATAGGTGGAAAAGAGAAGAAAGTATGAAAAAGAAAGTTACTAAAAACAAAGATTTTTATGGTAAGGTTTCTAGAGAAGAATATCGTTCCATAAAAGAAGGCAAGAATAAGAGACGAATAGTAATAATTGCTTTTAGCATAGTAGTACTACTTTTTTTTCTTGTCACATTAAGTATTATTTATACTCCTAATATCATCATTAAGGGTAGTAATAAAATGAAACTTACTTATAATAAAAAGTATCATGATCCTGGATATACGGCTACTTATTTAGGAAAAGATGTTTCTGATGATGTTAAAGTAAAGGGAAAAGTAAATTCTAAGAAACTAGGTACTTATACAATTAAATATTCAATTAGAAAAGGTGTTTTTAGTAAATCTATTACTAGAACAGTTACAGTATTAGATAATAAGAAACCTAAAATTATTTTAGAAGAGGGTAAAGAAGTTACAGTATGTCCATATGAAGAATATAAAGAATCTGGTTATAAGGCTATTGATAACTATGATGGTAATCTTACTAAGAAAGTAAAGGTTACTAAGACTCCTACAAAGTATATTTATGAAGTTATGGATTCGTCTGGTAATATTGGTACAGCAACTAGGAAAATAATTTATGGTGATCACGAAAAACCAGTAATTACATTAACTGATGGTAAAAAAAGGTATTCATTTATTCATGATAATTTTAAGCCCTCACCAGTAGATGTTAAAGATAATTGTGATAAAGATATTAAGAATAAACTTCATGTGTCTAGCGGGGTTAATAAAGATAAATTAGGGGTATATAAAGTAATTTATATAGTTACTGATGCTTCTGGTAATGAGACTCAGGTAACACAGGAAGTAGAAATAATAGAACGGGGTAGAAATGGTACAATTTATTTGACGTTTGATGATGGTCCTAAAGAAGGTACTACTAATGTTATTTTGGATATCTTGAAAGAAGAAAATGTCAAAGCAACTTTCTTTGTAACTGGTCATGGACCTGATAATCTTATCAAGAGAGAAGCTGATGAAGGACATAGTATGGCTTTACATACCAATAGTCATAATTATGCTTTACTATATGCCTCAGTTGAAGCTTATTTCAATGATTTGAATGCCGTTTCTAATAGAGTAGAGAGATTAACTGGTATTAAGACTAAACTAATTCGTTTTCCTGGAGGTAGTAGTAATACTGTCAGTGCTCGTTATGCGCCAGGTTTGATGACTACTTTAACTAGTGAAGTTAAAAACAGAGGATATCGCTATTATGATTGGAATATTGCTAGTGGTGACTCTGATGGAATAAATAGTCCTGATGGTATTTATGAAAATGTTACTAGGCAATTGTCTAAGGATCGAGTTAATATGATTTTATTTCATGATATTAAGCCACAGACAAGAGATTCCTTAAAGAGAATAATTCAGTTTGGTAAACAGAATGGTTATGCCTTTGATAAAATAACTGATAAAACCGAAGAAATTCATCAACATGTTAATAATTAGGGGTGATGAGATGAGAGATTTTAAACCAGATATTTATCAAAACAGTATTTTTGATATTAATTATGATAAACTTTATCAAAAAGGTATTAGATGCCTTCTCTTTGATTTGGATAATACATTAGGTCTATATTCAGAACCTACTTGTTCAAAGGAAGCTAAAGATTTAATTACCAAATTAAAGAAAAAGTTTACTATTGTTATTGTCACTAATAGTGGTAAGGGAAGAATAACTCCTTATTTAGAGGATTTAGGTGTTGATGGTATTAGTTGGGCTTTTAAACCTTCTTGTAAGAGTTTAGTAAAGATAAAAGCCAAGTATCATTTAACTAAAAAGGAAATGATTATTATTGGTGATCAGTTAATGACAGATATTTTAGCTGGTAAAAAGTTTAAAATAATGACTGCTTTTGTAAATCCACTAGGTAAAAGGGATTTACCAGTTACTGGATTAAATAGATTTATTGAGAATAAAATTATTAATAAATATAGTAAAAAAGGTGATTTTGAAAGGGGAAAGTACTATGAGTAAAAAATGTTTAGGTTGTGGTATTGAACTTCAAGATGAAAACGTTTTAAATCCAGGTTATACGACAAACCTTGATTATGATTTTTGTCAAAGATGCTTTCGTCTTAAGAATTATGGTGATTATCAAGTAGTTGATAAATCCAATGAAGAGTATATAAATATTTTAAAGAAGATAGATAAGACTAATGATTTAGTATTATATGTAGTTGATATCTTAAATATTCCTGAAAATTTAAAGGAAATTAAAGAATATGTTCATAATAAAATGATTTTAGTTATCAACAAGAAAGATGCTATTCCTAAATCAGTTAAAGATGAGAAAATAATCAATTATTTTAAAGATATGAACTTATTTGAAGAGGTAATAGTAGTAAGTGCTAATAAGAATTATAATATTGATTACTTATTATCAAAGATTAAGTTTCATCAGATAACTAAAGATGTCTATATAATTGGTTATACTAATGCTGGTAAATCAACTTTAATTAATAAAATTATGAATGATTATTCTGATAATGATGCCAATCTAAGTATTTCAGCACTTCCTTCAACAACTTTAGATGTTTTGAGACTGGATGTTAATGATCATTTAACATTAGTTGATACCCCAGGTGTTGTTAGTGCGACAGCTATAACTAATTTTGTTTCTGATGATATTTTAAAGAGAATTAATCCGAAAAAAGAGATTAAACCTAAAACTTATCAAATGCGTAAGAATCAAGCTGTTCTAATTGAAGACTTAGTACGAGTTGATTATATTGAAGGTATCCGTAATAGTTTTACTGTTTTTGTAGCTAATTCTCTAAAAGTTAGAAGAATGCTTAATAATCGTCATGATGATTTGAAAAATTTAAGTAAAAGAACCTATGAAACCAATTTTTCGGAGGATTTAGTAATTGAAGGACTAGGTTTTATTAAAATAATGGAACGTGGTGTTATTGAAGTATACGTTGATAAAGACGTTAAAACATATTTAAGGAAATCATTAATATAGGTGAAATATGAAAAAAGGTAAACTTATTGTAATAGAAGGGGCTGTTGATGGAATAGGTAAGTCTACTCAATATGATTTACTTTATCAAAGATTAATTTCTGAAGGTGAGAAAATAGTAAAGTATCACTTTCCTTCTTATAATACGATTCAAGGAAAATTGATTGAAGAGTATTTGGAAGGTAAATTTGGTAAACCTCATGATTTATCACCATACTTTATTAATGAATTATATGCTACTGATAGAGCTGTTACTTGGTACCAAGAGTTAAAAAAGTATTATGATGAGGGATATATAGTTTTATTAGATAGATATACTACTTCTAGTATTATATATCAGTCAGCACTATTAGATGATAAAAAAGACTTTATTAATTATGTCGAAGAGTTTGAATATCATAAATTAGGAATTCCTAAACCCGATAAAGTTATTTTCTTAACAGCACCTTTTGAATTAGTTCATGAGTTACGTAGTAATAGAAAGGAAAACGAAGGAATAGAGAATGATATTCATGAAAGTGATACTGACTTTATGGAAAAAGTATATCAAAATGCTTTATTTGTAGCGGACTATCTAACTTGGGATAAAATCATTTGTAATGAAAATGATAGAATGAGAACAATTGAAGATATTCATGAAGAAATATATAAGAAAGTAAAAGAAAAATAAGTATTAAATACTTATTTTTTTATACCATAGATATTATTTTTTGGGTCTCTAAATAAATCTACTTTTAGTGGATGATAGGAGAAGTAAGTAAAGATAACTAAATTTATAATTATTAGAAAGATACTGATAGTGTTTAAAGAATTATATTTATCAAAGTCAATAAAACTAATAATTATTTCACTTAGAAAAAGACTAATAAATAGAGTAACAAAAGTACCAATCATGTTTTCTCCTAATAAATAGTAAAGGGGTAGATACATAACTAGAAAAACTATTATTTCAATCATACTGCGTACATAAACTTTAGAAAAATAATTTCTTTTTAAACTAATTAGACCACAAAGGATATTAGCACTGAAAAATAGTTTTAAATGTTCCCAAATTGATTCGTTTACTGGAGCAAAGGGAATAAAGATAGGAATTTTGGTTTTACTATATAAAAAATGTAGGGGAAAGAAAAGTAAAAAGAGAATAATGGTATTCCTAATAATTTTTTTAAAATTCATATCATCACCACTATTAATATATGTTCTTTTCTAGGGATTATACATTGATAAATAATGGTTTTTATGGTATAACTATAGATAGTGATTTAGGTGGTTAAATGGAAGATAATTTAATTACAAAAGTTCGGAAAAGCGTAGATATTGTCGATATTATAGGAGAAAGAATCCCTTTAGTAGCGCGGGGCAAAAACTATTTTGGCGTTTGTCCTTTTCATGATGATACGAATCCTTCTATGAGTGTATCAAGAGAAAAACAAATATATACTTGTTTTTCATGTCATGCTAGTGGTAATGTCTTTAACTTTATTATGGACTATGATCATGTTGATTTTAAAACAGCTCTAAAGTTTTTGGCTGATAAAGCTGGTATTGATGCTGGTAATATAAAACTTACTAAAAAAGTACAAAAGAATGATCATTTATATGAAGCATATCGTTTAGCTAATATTTATTATCAAAATAATTTAAAATCAGTTGCTGGTAAAAAAGCTTTAGACTATCTAAAGGACAGAAAAATTGATAATAGTTTAATAAAGAAGTTTGGGATAGGTTTATCTCTTAATAAAAAAGATGATTTAACAAAGCTATTACTAAAGAAAAAGTATGATTTGGATGATTTAAATAGAATTGGTTTATCAAATGTTGATTTTGATATGTATCAAGATAGAATAATGTTTCCTTTAGAAGATATTGAAGGTAATATTGTTGGTTTCTCTGGTCGTATTTATCGAGATAGTGATGAGAGTAAATATATTAATACTAAAGAAAGTAGTATCTTTAAAAAAGGTCTAACTATTTATAATTATCAGAGAGCTTTAGAGGAAGTGCGTAAGAGTAAACAAGTAATTATTATGGAAGGCTTTATGGATGTTATTAGAGCTAGTTCTATTGGGGTTAATAACACAGTAGCTTTAATGGGAACAGCAATGACTAATGACCAGTTAGATATTATTAAAAGAATGTCTAATAATATTGTTTTATGTCTTGATGGAGATAGTGCTGGTAAAAAAGCTGCTTTAGCGATTGGTGAACATTTTCAAAAGAAGGGTATTGAAGTAAAAGTAGTAACTATTCCTTCGGATCTAGATCCAGATGAATTTATTATTAAAAATGGGGAAGCCAAGTTTAAAGAATTAGTTTCTAAGGCTATTAACTATAGTGATTATAAGATCGCAGCTTTAAAAGAAAATATTAATTTTGATAGTGATTTGGAATTAAGTAAATATATTGATCAAGTAATTAAAGAAACAGTTAGAATAGATGATGATATTAGAGTAGAGTTAATCTTGAAAAACCTTGCCAAAACGTATAATTTGAGTTATAATACCCTAGAAAAACGTTTTAGGGATTACGAAAAAAAAGAAAGAAAAGAACAAGTAACCATTAAAAAACCACAAGAGATAAAGAAAATTACTAAATATGATAAAGCGTTATATTCTATTATTTATTATATGCTTCGTGATGATAAAGTAATTGAATCTATGAAGGAGAAGAAAATTATTTATCCAAATGAGACAGCTAAGATTTTGGTTAATGAAATTATTTATTATTACGAAAAATATGGGGAAGTAGAGATAGCTGATTTTTATACATATTTAGATGGTAAAGAAGAATTAATTATGTTACTTAATGAAATCTTACAGCTAAACTTGCCGGATAAGATTAAAGAAGAAGATCTAGCAGAGTATATTAAAGTGGTTAAAGATTATAGTAAGAACCAAGCAATCAAAAGATTGAAAGAGAAGCTAGAAAAAGAAGAAGATCCTTTGGAGCAAGCAAAAATAGCTGAAGAAATCAAGAAGATAAAATTGGGAGAGTAAATATGGTGGAAGAGATTAAAACATTAGAAGAAAGAGAAAAATACCTAATTAAGCTAGGACAAAAACAAGGTTTTATTACTTATGAACAACTAGCTACTGAACTTAAGGGGTTAGAGATTGATAGTGATGATTTAGATGATTTATATAATCACTTAATTGAACATAATATTGAAATAGTATCTGATGATGGTACTGATGATGCTTCTGGTGAGGAAATAACTCCAGAAACTTCTGTTGAAGACTTGACTTTATCAAAAGATATTAAGATTAATGACCCAGTAAGAATGTATTTAAAAGAGATTGGTCGTATTGACTTATTAACTTCTGATGAAGAGTTTGAGTATGCTAATAGAGTATTAGATGGTGATGAAGAAGCTAAAAGATTACTTGCTGAATCTAATTTACGTTTAGTAGTATCTATTGCTAAAAGATATGTAGGAAGAGGAATGCTTTTCTTAGATTTAATTCAAGAAGGTAATATTGGTCTAATGAAGGCTGTTGATAAATTTGATCCAACTAAAGGGTATAAGTTTTCAACTTATGCTACCTGGTGGATAAGACAAGCCATAACAAGAGCTATTGCTGATCAAGCTAGAACTATTAGAGTACCAGTACATATGGTAGAAACAATTAATAAATTAGCTCGTGTTCAAAGACAATTAACTCAAGAGTTAAATAGGGAACCTACTGAAGAAGAATTAGCTGAAAAACTAGATATAACAGTAGAAAAAGTTAGAGAAGTATATAAGATTTCTCAAGAGCCAGTAAGCTTAGAGACACCTATTGGTGAAGAAGAAGATTCTCATTTGGGAGATTTTATTCCTGATGAGAGAACTATGGGACCAGAAGATTATGCAACTGTAGAGATGTTAAAAGAGGAATTATCAAGTGTTTTATTAACACTTACTGATAGAGAAGAAAAAGTGTTAAGATTACGTTTTGGTCTAGATGATGGACAATGTAGAACTCTAGAAGAAGTAGGACAAATCTTTGGGGTTACAAGGGAACGTATTCGTCAAATAGAAGCTAAAGCTCTGCGTAAACTTCGTCATCCATCAAGATCAAGAAAATTAAAGGATTTCTTAACAGACTAATGAAAATAAGTAATAGGTTAAAGACGGTTGCCGATTTAGTACCTAAAAAAGTAATAGCTTTAGATGTGGGATGTGACCATGCTCTTTTAGATATTTATTTGGTTAAAGAAAAGAAAGTAGCTAAGATATATGCATCTGATGTTAATGAAAAACCTTTAGAAAACGCTAAAGAAAACATCAAAAGAGAGAAACTAGATAAAAAGATAGAACTTTTACTAGGTAATGGTCTAGATGTCTATAAAGATGATATTGATACAGTTATTATTTCTGGTATGGGTGGATTAACTATTAAAGGTATCTTTAGAAATAATATGAATATTACTAAGAAGCTTAAATATATTATTATTTCACCTAATAATTACCAAAGAGATATTAAAGAATTCTTAACTAAAAATGGTTTTATTATAAGTGCTGAAAAACTAGTTGAGGATAAAAAAATAATGTATCAAGTAATAAGATTTGAAAGAGGAAAAGCTAAATATAGTAAAAGTGATTATTTCTTTGGACCAGTACTTAGACAAAATAAAGATGATCTTTTTAAAAAGTATTACTTAAAAGAAAAACTATCTAGAGAAATACTTCTTAATATTTTACCTAAGAACTATCGGTTAAAGAAAATAAAACTAAAGAAAGAAATTAAATTAATTGATAACGAGATAAAATAATTTATCTCGTTATTTTATGAATTCTTTTATTATTTTATATATTATAAAAGGTTGTTCTAAGTAGATAAAGTGTGTTCCTTTTAAAATAATTAAACCACTATCAGGAATATGTTTATTTAAATATTTACCAATATATAAAGGGGTATCCGGGTCATTATTACCCCAAATAATAAGACTAGGGCATCTAATATCTTTAACATACTTTTTTAAATCAGTATTAATAATGTTTTTAAAAGTATTATACATATTACTATTTAGTGAAGAATAATCTAGGGAGGAAAACTTTCTAAAAAGGTAAGATAAATACTTATCTTTTTTCTTTTGAGGAATAAAAACACTTAATAGTTTTAAATTTTTATAAACAAGTGTTTTTATCTTCTTTTTCAAAGAAAATCGATTAATACCGGCAATATCTATTAAAACCATTTTATCTATAGGTATATGATATTTACCAGCTAAAATAATAGCTATTCTACCACCAAAAGAATGAGATAGTATATTTAAATTAGAAAGATTCATTTCTTTAATAAATGCTTTTACTATTTCAGCATAATCATAAATAGACATATCGTGATTAGGAAAAGGACTTTTTAAAAAACCAGGATAATCTATTATATAGACAGTATAATCTTTTTTTAAAGAATTAATTAGATTAATAAAAGTACTTCTAGTTTCTCCCCAACCAGGTAAAATTAAAATATTCTTCTTTTTATTACCATGTTTTTCATAATATATTTGGTACTCATTATAAGTAAAAAACATCTAATCACCTATAATAAAATATGTGTAAAGAATAAGGTTGTTCTATTGAAAAGGTTTTTAATCTGTGATATATTTAAATTGTCTAAAGAAAATGGTTTTGATTACATATAAAACCGACTAAAGTAACGATACGGGAATGTTGAGGATGCTTATCTGTGTTGAAGACCTATTAATTTAGGGATCCTAATGATAAACTATACATACCCACCTGTAATAAGAGCAGGTTTTATCGTCTTAATCAATCCTTTCTTTGGACTTTTTTGTTGCAATTATATAGGTTTTATGCTATAATACTCCTGTTTAGAAAGGAGCAGGGGGAATATGTTAGTAGTACCAATAATTAATAATGGAAAAATTATGAACTATGAAATAAAACTACGTAATCAAGAAATTGTCAACAAAGATGAAATTGGTCCTAATAGTCCTTTCGCTAGAATAAATAGTGGGGAAGTGTATTATAAGGGAAGATGTTATTCTAAATGGTTTGAAGATAAGTCTTTTTCAAAAGCAGCTGTAGTTGATAATATAAAGAACTTTTCTGTTCAAACTAATAGTGAGAATAATAATATCTTTGTCAGTACTAAGACATATAAGAATTCACCTTCATTTGATATTTATAAAGTAGGTCTTCCTAATTTAGATACATATTATGGTATTAAAGAGTTATATGGAAGAATGATTGATGATATTAGAAGAAGTGTACCAGATAATAGTAAAAGTAGAATAATTTCTTTTAAAGCATTAGGTATTGATCGCAATATTGATTATGATAAGATAAATCTTATTAAGAGAATAAATGATGAATTTACTAATGCTTCAGAAGAAACAATGGATAGAATTTATACTAATAATGGCGTTTATAATACTGTTAATTTAGTAAGAGTAATTACTGATGTCTTTGGTTTTAAAGCGGTAGATACTGCTCATGAAGACTTAGGTGAGTATATGGCCATTTTAAATGCTGAGAATGATTTAAATACTGATTTAGGTAAAAAGATGCAGAAGAAATATGATATCGCAGTAGATAATACAGAAGTATTTAATAAGATTGCTAAAGTAGCACATATTACTAATGTTAATAAAGGAAAAGTTAAGAAAAAGATTAAAGAGGATTAAGATGGAAAAGTTTAAAAGACTAGAAAAGTTGGTTGGTAAAGAAGCTATAAACAGTTTAAATGAAAAAACTGTTTTAGTTTTGGGTATTGGTGGTGTAGGTGGCTATACTGTAGAAGCATTAGTACGAAGTAATATTGGTAAAATAATTATAGTTGATGGAGATAAAGTAGAAAAAAGTAATATTAATAGACAGATCATTGCACTAGAAAAAACTATTGGTAAAAAGAAAACTGATGTTATGAAAAAAAGAATAAAAGAGATTAATAGTAATTGTGAAGTAATAACTATCAGTGAATTTATTACTAAAGATAATATAGATCTTCTTTTTAAAGAGAAGATAGATTATTTAGTAGATGCTTGTGATACTATTAAAACTAAGGAATTAGTTATAAAAAAATGTATAGAAAGAAAAATAAAGATAATTTCCTCAATGGGAACTGCTAAAAAAATGGATCCATCTAAATTAGAAATAACTGATATTTATAAGACAATTAATGATCCAATTGCTAGAATAATAAGGAAATTTGCTAAAGAGGAGAAAATAAAACATTTAACTGTTTTATCATCAAAAGAATTACCTAAAGATATAAATGATTTAGGATCAAACGCATTTGTACCACCAACAGCAGGTCTTTTAATAGCGAGTTATATTGTTAATGATATAGTAAATAGTGTAAAATAAGTTGTAAACAAGGCTAAAAGCCTTGTTTTTATATGCTCAAAAAAGATATAATATATATAGATGATAAGATAGGTGAATAGTATGAAAAAAGTATTTAATCTATACAACATATCTTTATTATTGATATTAGTATTAATATCTGTATTAACCTTAAAAACAACAGAAGTGAAAGCTGCTGGTACTTTAACATGGCCTGATGGTAGTACAGCAACAATATCCAGAACAGTACAAAATGTCTATAATGCTCCAGTAGTAGATTTTACTTATAGAGTTGAAGAGTCTTTAGCGATGTTTGATACGGGTAAAGTGGTTAATGCAAAGATGAAAACACTTGCTAATAATCTAAGTAAAGCATGGGATGATTATGATTCGAAAATTAAAGCTATTAAAAAAGGAAGTGCTCTACCAAACGGTTTTACTCCTGCTACCGGAAATACCATTTCTACATCTGAGTCTGCTTATCCAATATATATATGGTTTGATAATACAAGTTCAAGCGGAATAATATATTATTATAGTGAAGCAAATGAGGTTTACTTGAATCCAGATTCTTCTTATTTGTGTTATCAAATGGAACTCCTGAGTGATATTTCTGGTTATGGTACTGTAAATACATCCTTGGTTGTTAATATGGAGTATATTTTTGCTATTGATGATAGATCGCAGATGGATTTAGCTCCGCTTGCTAATTGGGATACTTCAAATGTAACAAATATGAAGGCGGCATTCGCAGTAGAAGACAGAGATTGGGGATTACTAAATATATCTGCTCTATCAAATTGGGATGTATCGAAGGTAGCAAATATGATGTCGATGTTTTTTGAATGTTCAAGCATTACTGATTTGAGCTTTATGAGTAATTGGGACACCTCAAGTGTAACAGATATGACTTCTATGTTCATGTATTGCGGTAGTATAACAGGAACAATTCAGATATTGGGAAATCCCACTTCATATTCTAATGCATTTAGGAGTGCTGCAACTGTTTCTGGTGCACCGGTAACTGTAAATTATAGTAGTGCTACTACTAATATAGATGCTATTATAGCAACTAAATCGTCTGGTTCAAACGTGGTAAAGGGTTCAGTAGTATCAGTTCCTTCTGGCGGAAATTCACCAGGGAGTAGTTCAGCTCCAGAAGCCACCATTTCTTTTGATGGTAGTGAAACAGTAAGCAATAATTATACGGCAAGTAAATCGACAACAATTAATCTTGCTAATATGGGACTTAATTTAACTGAACCAGGAAATTATGACTTGACTGTTAGTGAAAGCGCAACTTCTAATAATGCTTATCCTGCTACTAATACAGAATATACAATAGTAGTAACTGTTCGTAATGAACTTAATGCTAATAATAGACCTACTGGTAATTTGGAAGCTAGATTTTATATAAAAGATTCTAATGATAATAAAGTAAATACTATGAGTTTTAGTGCTCCTAAAGATGAAAGTAAGTTTGGGCATATAGAACTAACTAAGAAAGTAGGGGGATTAATGGGTGGTATTAATACCTACTTTGACTTTTCTATTCAAATAGATGATGCAGCTAGTAATGCCTGTTCTAGTTATAGTGGTAGTGAAAAGTATCCTGTAAGTGGAGGAGATTCAAGCCATGTTACTATAAGCGAAGTAACTAAATGTAAAAGTGGTACTAAAGATAGTCTTTCATTAAAACATAATCAGACAGCTGTTATAGGACAGTTTACATATAACAATAATACTTATGACTCTATCTCTATAGATGATTATTATAAAATTGTAGAAGCATCAGCAAGCAATTATACGACTACTTTTAAAATAGGAAGTGGAAGTTCTACTAGCGGAAGAGATACTTCTTCACAAAGTGTAAGTAATGGTACTAATACAGTAACATATGTAAATACTAGAGAGGGTAGTCCATTAACGGGAGTAGTATTAACTATTTTACCATTCCTTATACTAATCGGAATAGGTGCTGGTGGATTAATACTATTTAGAAAGAAGAAAGGCTTTAAGAAAGATAAAAAAGAAGAATTAGAAGTAATATAAAAAGATCTCAATTGAGATCTTTTTTTAAAACTTTCTGTATAGACCAATAGCTTTTCCTAAGATAGTTACTTCGTTTAATATTATTGGTTCCATAGTATCATTTTCGGGTTGTAGACGAAAATGATCTTTTTCTTTATAAAAGGTTTTTACTGTTACTTCGTTTTCATTGTTCATTGCGACTACAGTTTCACCATTATTAGCAGTATTCTTTCTCTCAACTACTAAGATATCACCATCATATATACCAACATTGATCATTGACTCTCCACTAACTTTTAAAGTAAAGATGTCTTTATTTCTAGGAATTAGTCCAGCTGGTAAGTCAAAGAATTCATTTGGCACTTCAATAGCCTCTATAGGAGTACCTGCTGTTACTTTTCCTAATAGGGGAACAGATACTACAGATTCATTCTTTTCATCATATTCATTAGGTACTAGTAGGGAAATGGTTCTGTTTTTGTTTCCTCCCTTTTTAATATATCCTTTTTCTTCTAGTTTAGTTAAATGAAAGAAGATAGTAGCTGGTGAAGAAAGATTAGCTTTCTTACCAATTTCTCTTACAGTAGGTGGGTAACCATTCTCAGCCATTAGCTTTTTAATAACTATAAGAATATCTTCTTGTCTTTTAGTTAATTTCTCCATTATTTACTCCCTCCTTATATAAGTAGCTTAACACAAAAAATGTCAAATGTCAAACAAATGTTTAAAAAATATTGACACGAACAATTGTATGTAGTAAACTGGTATTAACAAAGGAAAAGGAGGGTATATTATGAAAAAGTTTTTGAAAACAGCAGGCGTAGTAGTACTAATTTATTTAATAGCTGTCGGTGCTACATTTCTAATGTCTGCTAGAATGGAGAATTTGGATACGAAAGGTGTAAATTGTAATACTGCCGTCTCCTTGCGGTAGTATTTTTCAATTAAAGATAAGTAGATTTCATATAAAATAATTATCAGGAGGTTAAAATGCATGGATTAGTTAAAATAGAGGATATGATATATGAGATAAGAGGAAAACAGGTAATGCTTGATTCTGATTTGGCAAAGCTTTATCATTGTAAAAATGGTACTAAAGAAATTAATCAAGCTGTTAAAAACAATCCTGAAAAATTTCCGGAAAGATTCAGTTGGAAACTAACGGATGGGGAATCAGATAATTTAAGGTCAAAATTTTTGACCTCAAGTTCAAATACAAACTATGGCGGAAGGAGATATGTGATTAGGGTTTTCACTGAACAAGGTGTGGCCATGCTTGCTACCATTCTACATACCGATGTAGCGACGAAAGTCAGCATTAAGATAATGGATGCTTTTGTTGCTATGAGACATTATATTGGTAATAATGAATATAGATTGTCAAATATAGAATCGAAAATAATTAATTATGATAATAGGTTATGTTTGATAGAGAACACCTTTAAACAGTTTGAGGAAAAGAAAAAGATTAATGAAATATATTTTAATGGGCAAATATATGATGCATATTCAAAAATATTAGATATTTTAAAAGAAGCTGAAAAGGAAATAATTATAATCGATAGTTATGCTGATAGGGAAGTATTAGATATAATTAAGAAACTCGCTGTTAAAGTTACAATTATAACGAATAAGAATAATCTTTTGACTAAACAAATGATAGGGCGATATAATAAGCAATATCATAATTTAGAAGTTATTTGGGATAATATATTTCATGATCGTTATTTTATTATAGATAAAAATATTGTTTATCATTGTGGTACTAGTATTAATAGAATAGGATATAAAACTTTTTCTATTAACTTGATTAATGATGAAGAGGTTATTGATACTTTAATAAAGAAAATATCCTTATTATGTAATTGAAAAAATATGAAAAAAAGTATATATTAATATTAGGAGTTAATATATGAAAAAAGTTATTTTGGTTGACGGAAACAATTTAGTATTTAGGAGTTATTTTGCGACTGCTTATTCAGGTCATATTATGCGCAATTCAAAGGGTTTTCCTACTAATGCCTTATATGGCTTTATTGCGATGATGAATAAGATAATTAATGAAGAAAAACCTGAATATATATTAGTTGCTTTTGATAAGGGTAAAACCTTCAGACATGAAAAGTATAAAGAATATAAAGCAGGCAGAAATGCTACTCCAGAGGAATTGAAACAGCAAATACCAGTTGCTAAAGATATTTTGAAGGCAATGGGTATTAAGTATTTTGAGATTGATAATTATGAAGCTGATGATATTATTGGTACAGTAGCTAAAATAGTTGATAATGAAGGAGATTTTGTTGCGACTATAATTAGTAGTGATAAAGATCTTTTACAGTTAATTTCTGATGAAGTTGATGTTAAGTTATTAAAACAATCTGGTTTTATTAGGATGGATAAAAAAACTTTTAGGGATACTTATAGAGTAGATCCTATTAGAATGATTGATTTGAAGGCTTTAATGGGCGATTCTTCTGATAATATTCCAGGTGTTAAAGGTATAGGTGAAAAGACTGCTATTTCTCTTTTGGAAAAATATGATAGTTTGGATAATTTATATGATCATATTGATGAGATTACTTGTAAAACTAAAGAAAAACTAATTAATGACAAAGAAAATGCTTATAAGAGTTATGATTTGGCGACAATTTACCGTGATGTTAAACTAGATTTTGATCTTGAAGATTTGAATTATACTGGTTTTAATAAAAAAGAATTAAAGAAAGCTTTAGAAGAATTAGAATTTAAGTCTTTTATTAGGAAATTTGAACTTGATGAAGAGGAAAAAGAAGTAAAAGTATCTAAGAAAAGTAAAAAAGAAATAAAAGATATTTCTAAATTAGATAGTACAAAACCTTATAGTTTATATATTGAAGTAGATAATACTTATTATAGTAAAGGTAATATTTTGGGTATTAGTTTTTGTGATGGAGAAAGTTTGTACTTTTTAGAAGAGAAGGATATATTAAATAATAAAGATTTATTGGAAAATGGTACTGAAAAATATACTTATGATTTAAAGAAAGATTTAGTTCTTTTATCTAAATATGACATTAAGCTTAATAATGTAGTATATGATGCGATGATAGGTACTTATTTACTTGATTATGATCCTAAGGATGATATTAGTGTGATTGCGAGTGAATTTGGTTATGATATACCTCTATATACTGATTTTTATGGTACTGAAAAGAGGAAAAAGGAATATAGTAGTGAAGAATTAAAAGATTTACTTTGTAAAAAAGTAGAATTTATTGCGGATACTAAAGAGGAAATATTAAAAGAACTTGAAAAAGAAGAGATGATGGATCTTTTTGAGAATATTGAAATGCCTCTTACAGAAGTTTTAGCTGATATGGAAATAACTGGTATTAGAGTAGATAAAGAGTATTTAGACAAGATTTCTTTAGAGTTACATGAAAAGTTAGAAAAAGTAACTTCTGAGATACATGCTTTAGCAGGGGAAGAGTTCAATATATCATCTCCTAAACAGTTATCTGAAATATTATTTGTTAAGTTAGAAATACCATACCCTAAGAGGGTCAAAAACGGGTCATATTCAACAAGTAAAGATATTTTAGATAAAATAGTTGATGAACATGAAATAGTGCCTAAAGTGCTTGAATATCGTACTTTAAGTAAGCTTTATACTAATTATGCTGAAGGATTAAAAGCGGAAATTAGAGAAGATGGAAGAATACATACTATTTATACGCAAACTCTAACTAGGACAGGGCGTTTATCTAGTATTAATCCTAACTTACAGAATATTCCTTCTAGTGAAGAATATTCTAAATTAATTAGGAGTGCTTTTATACCTGATGATAATTCAGCCTTTATATCTTCTGATTATTCACAAATAGAATTAAGAGTGTTTGCGCATATGTCTAAGTCAGAGAGTATGATTAAAGCTTTTAAGAATCATCAGGATATTCATACTTCAACAGCTTCAGAGATATTTAATATACCTTTTGATAAAGTTACTAAAAAACAAAGAAAAGCAGCTAAAGCTGTTAATTTTGGTATTTTATATGGTATGAGTAGTTTTGGTCTTTCAGAAGACTTAGGTATTGATATTAAAGAGGCTAAAAGCTTTATAGATAAATATTTAGATACATATAAAGAAATTAAGACTTTTAATGAAAACACTATTAAAAGTGCTTATGAATTAGGTTATGTAAAAACATTATATAATCGTAAAAGATATATTCATGAATTAAAGAATAAAAACTATATGGTTCGTCAAGCTGGAGAGAGAATGGCTCTTAATACTCCAATACAGGGTACAGCGGCTGATATATTAAAAATGGCTATGGTTAAATTGTATAAAGAGATGAATAAACGTAAATATAAAAGTAAAATTCTTCTTCAAGTTCATGATGAATTAATTATTAATGCTGTAAAAGAAGAGGAACAGGAACTAAAGAAACTAGTAAAAGATATTATGGAGAATATCGTTACTTTAGATGTACCACTTGAAGTAGGTATTGCTTGTGGTGATAATTGGTATGAAGCTAAGTAGGTGATGTTATGCCAGAAAAACCAGAAGTTATGACAGTAGCAAAGACTCTAGAAAAAAAGATTCTTAAAAAAGAAATAGCTAGTGTTGATATCTTATGGAATAAGATAATTGCTACTGATATAGATGAATTTAAGAAGAATATTATTGGTCAAAGAATCGAAAAAATTACTACTAGGGGTAAATTCATTGTTTTATTTTTAACTGATTATGCACTATTAATACATCTTAGAATGGAAGGTAAGTTTTTCTTTCATAAGAAGGGAGAAGAACTTCTTAAACATGAACATGTCATAATTAGATTTACTGATGGAGTAGAGATGCGTTATCACGATGTCCGTAAGTTTGGTAAGATGTATTTGCTACCCAAATCTGATGTTTATAAAGTTGCTCCTTTAAATAAATTAGGGTATGAATATTATGATAATAAATTAAATAAGAATTATCTCTTAGATAAGTTCAAGGGCATTAAAAAGCCAATTAAAGAAACATTACTTGATCAAAGTATTATTACAGGTATTGGTAATATATATGCTAACGAGATATTATTTAAGGCGCATATTTCTCCATATAGGAATACTAATAAGATAAATAGTAGAGAAGCAGATAAAATAGTTAAATATACGAAAGAAACTCTTGATGATGCGGTTAAATTAGGAGGTACAACTATTAAGAGCTTTACTTCAGATGAAGGTGTTCACGGCTTTTTTCAGAATAAATTATTAGTACATGGTAAAAAGGATGAACCATGTCCTAATTGTGGTAGTATTATTGTCAAAGAAAAAATAGGTGGTCGAGGCACCTATTATTGTCCAAAATGTCAAAAGTAATTAGTATACTTCACTAAAGACGTTACTATTGAAGTCATGTTGAGTGACTTCTTTTTTTTCTAATTCAGTAGTATTTATTAAGAAGAAACTATGATCTAAGATATCACTACCATCAGTAGCAACAGGATCATCCCAAGTAAGGTCTAAGTGATACCAAGAACCATCTAATTCTACAGCATTCCAAATATGATTTTCACTGGATACTTTGTAATTATTAACACCAATCTTATTTAAGAAAATAGCCATTGTATCGGTATAACCACCACATAGAGAATATCCTTCAAAAAGAGTGCCAATAGCGGTATCAGAATGATACTTATCAATACCTTGATCACTTTTTAGAGAATCATATTTACTATGATTGATAACATAATCATGGAAAGCTTTAATTTTATCTCTAGTTGACATATTATCTTTAATCACTTCTTTAGTAATTTCATCAATCTTTTCTTCTATTTTCTTTATTTCATCATTCGTATAAGTTTTATGAACATGTAATTTTACTTTACCAAAAGGATCATATTCAGTTGATATATGGGTGAAACCATTAAAAGGATGAACAAAATTATTAATATCAGATAGAGTAGTTTGATTATTCGCAATAGCTTTTACATCATTTAGGCAGTTTTCATAGTCCTTAGGACAATAGAAAGAAAAGCTTTTTTCCCCAGAATTAATAATAGTATAATAGATGTTCAATAAATCTTGTTTGTTCTCAGGGACAAATGAAGTAGTCTGTTGAACATAATTATAGTTTTTATTTCGATAATATGAATTTTTCTTATCAAGAGTAACAACGGTGTTCACTTTGATAACTTTATTTAGGAAATACTTATTAAAAGCAAAGGCAATCTCTTTTCTGTATAAGAAAACAAATCCTAGCATAATTAATAAAATCCCAGTAGTTACTAACGCTTTTTTCATATTTTCACCTAACTATATTTTACCAAATTATATGTAAATTAACTATATATTTTACATCTAATTTGTTAAGTTTACACAAAAAAAGCAAAGATTTACTTTGCTTCATTCATCATTTTTTGTAGTTTTGATTTCTTACGGGCAGCTTTATTTTTATGAATAAGACCAGCATCTTTAGCTTTATCTATTCTTTGTAAAGCAATATTTAGATAATTAGCTGCTTCTTTTTTATTCTCTTTTAAACTCTTTTCAAACTTCTTAATAGCTGTTTTCATACTAGAATTAATAATAGTATTAACATCAGCTTTTTTAGCATTTCCTCTAACTCTTTTTTTAGCGCTTTTAATATTTGGCATATTTTCACCTCGCTTTTCCAAATAAACCAAAGTTATTTTATCAAAAAAGGAATAAAAAAGCAATAATTTATTGATTTTTTGGTAAATATAATAATGGTGATATATGTGCATACTATAAACTTAGAAGGCTTTAATATACGAACAGATATGGTTATTGAAGAAGATCCTAGCTTTAATTTAGATAGTAAGAAGGTAAAAGTTATTGAAAGTAGAAAAGGAAGGAATAGATCTTTCGTTACTATTTCTTTTAATGATATTACGGATAAAGATAATTATCAGAAGGTTTTAGATCAGATGATTTTGTCCCTTACTAAACTATTAGAAAAAGAAAAGATTAAACAAGAAGATTCTTGTCTAGTAATTGGTTTGGGCAACTCCTTTTCTACACCTGATTCGTTGGGACCTAAAACGATTGAGAAAGTTTTAGTAACTCGCCACTTATTTACTTTTGGTGATGTTGAAAAAGGATATCGCAGTGTTGCTTGCTTTATTCCAGGAGTAACAGGGGTAACTGGCATTGAGACAAATGATACTATTACCAGTTTGGTAAAAAAGATAAAACCAGACTTCTTAATAGTTATTGATGCTTTGGCATCTTCTAAAATTAAACACTTAACTAAAATTATTCAAATAGCTAATACTGGCATTACTCCTGGTAGTGGTATTGGTAATAGAAGAGAAAAGATTACTAAAGAAAGATTAAAAATACCAGTAATAGTTATTGGGGTTCCCACAGTTGTTGATGAAGTTACAATAGTTGATGATGTAATTAAATCCATAGGAATTAAAATAAGTAAAGAGAAGATAAATGAGGCTATAATTCCTCTTGATTATAATATGATAGTAACTCCTAAAGATATTGATTTTAAAATAGAGAAGTTGAGTTCCTTAATAGCTAGTTCTCTTAATCATGTTTTGCATCCTAATTATAATTCGACAAAATAAGAAGAACTTTTAATGTATATTTTTTCTGAGGTAGAAATATGCATAAAAGGAGAAGAAAACTAAGATTTACTTTTCTTGCACTGATTTTTATCTACAGTGTATTTTTATCGTTTCAATATTTAGAAAACAAAAAAATAGAAATTAAGGATAAAACTCTAGTAAAACTATTTCTCTATGACAGTTTTCATATTAAAGATAAAGATGATTATATGAAAAAAGCCTTTAATGTTTTAGTTAGAATTAATAGTTCTTATGATAATTTAGTTGAACCAAAGAAACTTGTTCAAAAGAAGGTTAAAACTAAAGAAATAAGAGAACCCCTTGTTTATATTTATAATACTCACCAAAAAGAAGAGTATTTATCTAATCAATTTAATGAATATAGTATTAAACCAACAGTAATGATGCCTTCTTATATTATGGAAGAAGTATTAAATAGCAAAAATATTTATACAATAGTTGAAGAAAATAGTATTAATGAAATTCTAAAAAGAAATAATTGGAATTATGCTGGTAGTTATAAGGCTAGCCGAATATTGATTGAAGAAGCTAAAAAGAAGAATCCTTCTTTAAAATACTTTGTTGATGTCCATCGTGATTCAGTAAAACATGATAAAACAACCGTAACTATTAATAATAAAGCTTTTGCGAAACTATTATTTATTATTGGTTTAGAAAATCCTCATTATGAAGATAATCTTCTTTTTACTAATAAAATAAATGAGAAAATAAATAAGTATTATCCAGGGTTAAGTAGGGGTATTTATAAAAAGAAGGGAATAGGTGTAAATGGAGTTTATAATCAAGACAATAATAAATACACTATCTTAATTGAAGTTGGTGGTAAGGAAAATACTATTGATGAGGTCATGAATGCCACAATTGCTTTTATTAAATGCTTTGAGGAGGTTGTTAAAGATGAAGGGTAAAAATATTATTAGATTTGTTATCTTGGTTTTATTTATTCTCTTTATTGCTCTTTATATATCACAAGCTACAGGGTATTATAAATATGATGAATACAGAAAAACTACTCTTACTAATAAGGCCATTGAAAGATTTGAGAACGATTTAGATAATAACGAGGAAATAGATCTTGATAATTATATTGAAAAAGAAAAAAACTACAATAATATTTATTCTAGTTTGGGACTAAAAACTTCTAATATAATTGAAAAGAGTTTCAATCGAGTTATGAATTATATTTTTAAAGAGATTAATGAAACTGTCAATGAAAGTGTCAAATAGGGGAAAATGCATTGATTAATACTAGATAAAGAGGTATAATACACGTCCTAGGAAGTGATATTATGAAAAAAATTCAATCATATTTAACTAGAGTATTGGCTCTAGAAATGGAAAAGGTATATCTTGTGGAAGCTGAAAACATTCCGCATGATGAAATTGCTGAAAGTATGGATAAACTGTGTCAGATTAAAGATCTTCAATATTCAGGAGAAAGATTTGATTTAGGTACTGTCTTAGCACTAGGAATTGATAATTGTTGTAATTTCTTTAAGACAGTTTGTTTTGAATATGGTAATTATAAAAATGGTGATTCTAAAAAGAGAGAAATTCTTACTTTAAGTGTCGCTAATAATGAACATGTTACAGATATTGTTGATTATAATGTTCCTAAGAAAATTGATGAGACGATAGAAGCAAATTTTGCTATTTTAAAAAAGAGAGATAAAGGGATTAGTACTGATGAAGAATTATATGAAAAAGTAATGGTTAATACTTTTGCTGGTTTTTACTATGGTATTAGAGATGTTTTAGAAGGAGTATCATATTGTGATAAGTATAATACATCTAGGGAATTACCAGATTATTACATATATAGTCAAGATGATTTAGATGAAATGGCTAGTAAAAAAGGTATTTCTAGAGATAAGTTAAAGAAAGAATTGTTAGAAAACTTAGATCAAGGAATAGGAGTCATTACTAAAGTTATTTATAGTAGAGAATATAATCAAAAGCCTAAAGTTAAGAGAAAGAAATAGACCTTTATGGCTTTCTTCCTTTTAATGTGCTATAATCATAATATAGGAAGAAGGTAAATTATGAAAAAGATTAGTATTACTATTATTTTGGTGCTTATTTTAATTCTTAGTGTAGGCTGTGAAAAGAAAGATAAGGATTTAAAAGTAATTAATTGTAAAATTGATTCAGTACCAGCTGATAGCATTAAAGTTAAGAGAACTTATAAGATTTATTACAAGAAGAAATTAGTTAAGAGAACTGAATCAGAAGATATTATTACTAGTGATGATAAAGATTTAATTAAAAAATATAGTACAGCTTATCAGAGTTTAGCTAATAGATATCAAGATATTAATGATTATGATTTTACAGTTAAGACTAAAAAGGATAAAGTAATAGTAAGGATTAATATTGATTATGATAAGGTTGATGTTGATAAGATTTTAGAAATTGAAGGAAAAGATAATAATATCTTTACTGGTAAAAAGGTATACTTAGATAAATTACTTAAATGGACAGAGGAACATGGAATTACTTGTGAAAAGTAATTTTTCTCTTGTTCGGTTAGCTTAATTGGATAAAGCGTCACCCTCCGGAGGTGAAGATTGAAGGTTCAAATCCTTTACCGAACACCATATAATAAAAAAGACTATTACTAGTCTTTTTCTTTTTTCTGGTGCCGATAGCGAGAATTGAACTTGCCTCTGATCCTTACCAAGGACCTGTTCTACCACTAAACTATATCGGCATATGAAATATTCAATGCTATTATATCATAGGTACTTTAAATATTAAAGCTTAAAATTTCTTTATTTTGTTGACTTATATCGCTATTATACGATATAATTAATACAGAATAGGGAGATGATTTTATGAACGATGGTTTTAAGATATCAGTAAATACCGCTAATGGAAAGATGGATGCTTATGTTATCGATATTTTTGGTGCGGCTGGATACGAAGATAATGATTATATAATGTATTCATTTGGGGAAGTTATGGATGATGAACAAGAGAAAGTTTATATTTCTAGATTAGAAGAGGAAGATAATAATTTTAACTTTAAAGAAATAACTGATCCAGAAGAGTGGGCTGCCGTTCAAAACGCTATTAACGAAACATTATCTAAAACCAATGAGGAAGGTGCTGTCCATGCAGCATGATATGGTTGAAAAAAAGTATTTAGAGTATTTAGAAAAGAATATTGAATTCTATGATGGTAGAATTACTAGTATTCGTAATAGTGTTGATCAATTAGAAAACTTAGCTAAAGATGAACGTATTACTTTAAAAATGATGGAGAAGAAGAAAGAAGAAGCCGTTCAAGCTTTAGAAGAAGTTAAGATGAAGGGAATGGAAGAAGACCAGGTTTTAGATGATTTAAGTGATAAAATTGATACCATTGTTGATAAAGAAGTCGCTAATACTGAAAAAATAGAAAAATTACAAAAATTAAAAGAAAATACTACTAAACGAACAAGGGAAAAGTTTATTGATATGTTAATTCAAAAAGAAACCAATAAATTAGAAGCTAATGTACGAACAGAAATAAAAGTTAATGATAGACAACAAGCTATCTTAATCAATAAAGCTCAAAAGAAATCATTCTTTAAAGATATGAGTACTAAATATGAGGCTAGAAAAGAAGTAGAAAAAGAAATGCAAGAAGAAAAGATTGAAGATATAGCCGAGAAGATTGAAACTAATAATGAAGTAAAAGAAACATTAGATCCAGAGAATTCTATTGCTGATAATATTTTAGATAAGGTTTTAGATGTACAGAATAAATGGTATATTAAAAAGCAAGAGCGAGCAACAGCTATCCTGGAAGCAATGAATAAAGGAGAAGGTTGTTCTTATCTAGGAGCAGTATCTAAAGTATATAGTCAGAAAGCTTTAGAACAAGCTAGTAAAGCGTTAGAAATAATACGGATGAATTTAACTGGTCCTCAGGAAAAAGTAGAGGAATCAGGGCCTGTAAAAGCAGCTTAATAAAATTTGGAGAAATCCAAATTTTTTGTTATAATTAAAGGCGAAAGGAAGGGTGCTATGAAGAAAATTAGGAACTTTTGTATCATTGCTCATATCGATCATGGTAAAAGCACTCTTGCTGATTGTATATTGGAAGAAACAGGGGCTTTATCTAAACGAGAAATGAAGAATCAAATCTTAGATGATATGGATATTGAAAGAGAACGGGGCATTACAATTAAGTTGAATGCGGTTACATTAAATTATAAATATAATGACCAAGACTATATTTTAAATCTAATTGATACTCCAGGACATGTTGATTTTTCTTATGAAGTATCACGCTCTTTGGCGGCTTGTGAAGGTGCTGTTTTAGTTGTGGATGCTGCTCAAGGAGTAGAAGCTCAGACTTTAGCTAATTTATATTTAGCTTTAGATAACGGATTAGATATTATTCCGGTTATTAATAAAATAGATTTACCCAATGCTGATGTTGAAAAAGTTACTAAGGAGTTAGAAAACATCGGTTTTAAGAAAGAAGAAATAATTCTAACTAGTGCTAAAAAACATACTGGCATTAAAGAATTATTAGAAGCAATTATTTTAAGAGTTAAAGAACCTAATACTGATATTTCTAAACCACTACAGGCTTTAATCTTTGATAGTGTTTTTGATCCTTATAAGGGAGTTATTACTAGTGTAAGAATAAAAAATGGTATATTAAAAGTTCATGATCAAATATATATGATGAATTCTAAGGCTAGTTATGAAGTTCTAGATATTACAGTTAATACACCTAAAGAAGAGAAAAGAGCTGAACTTTTAGCTGGTGAAGTTGGATATGTTTATGCTTCAATTAAAAGTATAGAAGATGTATCAGTGGGTGATACAATAACTCTTTTAAATAATAAAGCACCCGAACCTTTAGCGGGTTATAAAGAGATGAAACCAATGGTATATTCTGGTATTTATCCAACTATTAGTTCTAAGTTTGAGGACTTAAGAGAAGCTTTAGGAAAACTAAAACTAAATGATGCTGCTTTACGCTATGAGCCAGAAACTTCTAAAGCATTGGGATTTGGTTTTAGGTGCGGTTTTTTAGGACTTTTACATATGGAAATTGTGATTGAGCGTATTGAAAGGGAATTTGGCATCGACTTAATAGCGACTTCACCATCAGTTAATTATGAAATAGAATTAACTTCCAAGAAAACAATGATGATTGATTCTCCATATAAGATGCCTGATAAGAGTAAGATCGCTAAAATAAAAGAACCATATGTTAAATGTAGTGTATATACACCTAGTGAATATATAGGACCTATTATGGAACTTTGTCAGGAAAAGCGTGGTATTTTCAAAAATATGGATTACTTAGATGAAAAAAGAGTATGTATTGTTTATGAGATGCCAATGGCAGAAATATTATATGACTTTTTTGATCGTTTAAAATCTTATACTAAGGGTTATGCTTCGTTTGATTATGAATTAATTGGCAATCAGGAAAGTAATTTAGTTAAACTTGATATCTTATTAAATGGTGAAGTAGTAGATGCTTTATCAACAATAGTTCATAAAGATTTTGCTTATAATAGGGGTAGAAGTATAGTGGAAAAGCTTAGAACTATTATTCCTCGGCAATTATTTGAAGTACCTATTCAAGCTAGTATTGGTTCTAAAGTAATTGCCAGAGAAAATATTAAGGCCTTACGGAAAAATGTTTTAGCGAAGTGTTATGGTGGCGATATAACTAGAAAGAAGAAATTATTAGAGAAACAAAAAGCTGGTAAAAAGAAAATGAAACAAATTGGTAGTATTGAAGTACCTAGTGATACTTTTATTAAGATTCTTTCTACTGAGGATTAATTATGACAAAAGCAGTATATATTCACATTCCTTTTTGTAAAAAGATCTGTAGTTATTGTGATTTTTGTAAGATGTACTATCATCAGGAATATGTCTCTAACTATTTAAAAGCTTTAGAAACGGAAATAGATAAAAGATATCAAGGAGAAATTGTTGATACTATTTATATTGGTGGTGGAACTCCAAGTGTTTTATCTGTCCTTCAATTAAGAGAACTTTTTCGGATAATAAAAAAAATAAAGAAGAGTAAAAATATTGAATTTAGTTTTGAAATAAACTTTGATAGTATTGATGAAGAAAAATTAGTCTTATTAAAGGAAAATGGTGTTAATAGATTAAGTTTTGGTTTAGAAACATTAAGTCCAAAAGGGCAAAGATTATTAAATAGAGTTAATAAAAAAGAAAGAATTAAGAAGATAATTAGTAAAGCTAAAGAATTAGGTTTTAATAATATCAATATCGATTTGATTTATGCTTTTCCTGGAGAAACTAAAGAAGATTTAAAAAAGGACTTAGATTTTATCATATCTTTAGATATTGAACATATTTCTACTTACTCTCTAATAATAGAAGAACACACTATTCTTTATATTGATGGGGTGGAAAATATTTCTGAAGATCTTGATGCAGAGATGTATGAATATATCTATAATAGATTAGCAAAAGAGGGGTATATTCATTATGAAATAAGTAATTTCGCAAAAAATGGTAAAGAGAGTAGACATAATCTTTGTTACTGGAATAATGAACACTATTATGGATTTGGTCTTTCTAGTGCTAGTTATATTGATAATACTAGGATGTTAAATACAAGAAGTATTAATAAATATTTAAAAGGGGATTATTTAGTTGAAAAAGAAGAGCTAACTAAAGAAGAAATTAAGGAATATGAATTGATTTTAGGATTAAGAAAAAAAACAGGTATTAGTAAAGAGTATTTTATTAAAAAGTATGGAAGTATTAAAGAGCTTCTAGAAAATGGTTTTTTAAAAGAAGATAGTAATAGAATATTTATCCCAGAGAATAAAATGTATTTAAGTAATGAAATTATTGTTAAAATACTTAAGGAGGATGTATGAATAAAAAAGATGAGTTTAAAGAAGAATTAAATTATATTAAAAATGAAGATATTAGAGAAAGTGCTAGTTATATGATTGAAAAACTACCTGATTATTTCTTTACTATACCAGCAGCTTCTACTGGTAAATATCATCCTGAATATGCCCAAGGAGAAGGGGGATTACTTCGTCATACTAAAGCTGCTGTTAGGATTGCTCATGAACTATTAGAAAACCCTGTTATTGGTGATAAATATACTGACAGGGAAAAGGATTTGATGATTATGGCTCTTATTCTTCACGATGGTTTAAAACTAGGCAAGGAGAAAAGTAAGTATACTAAATTTGATCATCCTCTTCTAATGGCAGAATATATTAAAGAGGAGCAAGAAGATTTACCAATTTCTAAAAAAGAAATACAGTTTTTAGCTGATACTATTAGTACTCATATGGGTAACTGGACTACTGATTATGATGGTAATGAAGTATTAGATAAACCAAAGACTAAATGTCAGAATTTTGTTCATATGTGCGATTATTTAGCTTCTCGTAAATGTATCTTAGTACCATTTGATGAAAAGAATAAAATTAAAGTATAAAAAAAGAAGGTTTATCCTTCTTTTTTTTCTAATTCATTAGCATCTGTTGCTAGATTAGGAGAAGATAGAGTAGTTTGTTTTTCTTCTACTGCAGGTTGTTCTTCACTAGGAGCATCTTCTTTCTTTTTTTCTTCAGTAGGTGTTTCTTCATTTGTTTTGTTTTCTTCAGCTGCTTTTTCTCTTTCTTCTATTTCTTTTTCAACACTTATTTCACTATCATCAATATCATTATCAATATCAATTATTCTAAAGATCTCATCAAATGAAGTTCTACCATCTAATACTTTCATTAGACCATCTTGTAGTAAGGTAATAGTTTTATCACTATAAACTTTTTCTCTTAGTTCGTCTTTTTCAACTTCTTCATTATTGATAAGATTTCGAATATGATCATCAATTTCCAATACCTCGTGAACAGCAATTCGTCCTCGATAACCATTAGTACATTCTTCACAACCTTTGGGATCAGCCTCATATATTTCATTAATATCTTTATCAAGGGCTAGTTTAAATACCTTTTTTTCATATGGATTAGTTTCTTTTTTCTTTCGACATTTAGGACACAATCTTTTAGCTAAACGTTGAGAAATAATACCTGTTAAAGCACTAGCTAGTAAGTATCTTTCAACACTCATATCTAAAAGACGTTCAATAGTTGATAGGGAGTTATTAGTATGGATAGTTGATAATACTAAATGTCCAGTAATTGAAGCACGGACAGCTATTTTGGCAGTTTCAGAGTCACGAATCTCTCCAATTAGAATAATATTAGGGTCTTGACGTAAAATAGATCTTAAGACAGTAGCAAAATCAAGGCCTATATCACTATTAACCTGTACTTGATTAAGTCCTTCAATATTCATTTCTATTGGGTCTTCAACAGTAATAATATTAGTTTCTTTTTTATTTAAAGCTTGCATGATAGAGTAAGTAGTAGTACTTTTACCAGTACCAGTAGCACCAGTAACCAAAATAATACCATTAGGAACTGCTATCATCCTTTTAATTTTTTCAAAGTTCTCTTTTGAGAAGTCTAAACTTTCAAGACCTTCCAAACTTCTAGAGTAGTCTAAAATACGAACAACTATTTTTTCACCTTCGTTAGTAGGTAATGAGGAAACACGCATATCCAAATCTAAGGAACCAAATTTTCCTTTAATTGATCCGTCTTGGGGTAAACGGGATTCAGTTATGTTCATATTTGCCATAAGTTTTAGACGCGTTACTAAATTTCTTTCGTATGTCTTAGGAATGATAGTATAATCTTGAAGATCACCATCAATTCTAATACGAACAACAACACCTTCATCACGCGGATCAAAATGAATATCAGATGCGTGTTTTTCGGCCGCATGAATGATAATATGATCGGCTATAGAAGTTATTGGTGTTTTGGCAAAGTCAAATGTAACCATATTTTCAACCCCAATCTAAACTTTACTATGGTATTTTACTACATTTTATTATATAATAAATTTAAGATAATAGCAAGTTAAAAAGGAGGATAAAATGATAAAGTCTAATAAAGGTTTTGCTTTGATGGAGACTTTAGTGGTTGGAGTATTTGTAGTAACAGTGTTTATGTTTGTTTTTACAAACTTTTATCCACTAGTCGCTAAATATGAAAAAGCTGAGTATTATGATGATGTTGAATCGAAATATGTAGTGCATTACTTAAGAAGATTTATTGTTGAAGGAGAAAATAATATTAGTTGGAATAATTGCAATAATCATTGTCAAAAAATTGAAGTTACTAAGGATGGAAAGAAATTTACTGCACAAGGTACTTTTCTTAGTGATGAAGCTAAAAATTTTGTCAATGCTGTAGGAATTGATCAAATTTATTTAACTGAATATAACATAGCTAATTTTAGAAGTTATGTTAATAATAATAAAAGTAGTTTTCCTAAAGGATTTGTGGAATATATAGAATCTCTACCTGAAGAAAATCCAACTGACAATACTAAGAAGAGACTTATTATTTCTATCGATAGAAAGACTAAAGAAATGGGTACTACTCATTCCTATGCGACAATCGAGGTGAAGAGAAATGCATCTTAATAATAAAGCGATGACCTTAATTGAAATCTTAGTTTGTTTTACATTAGTAGGTATTATTTCCACAATGATGCTAAGTACAGTGATGAATTATCGGACTAGACAAGAAATGGAATCAGTTTCTTTAGAGGTTATTAAATATAAAAATACTATTACAAAGATGGTTCAAGATGATATTGCGAAATTACATTTAAAAAGTGTTTCGAATCCTATATTAAATGATGATGATAGTAATTATAATATATGGTCAGTCACTTTATATTTTGATTCATCCAAAATACCGTCTAAGGAATTAAAAGTATATCAATCTAAAGGTACAAATGCTGTTAGAGATAAGATTGTTTATAAAGATAACAAAGGAGAAAATGGTAAAGATGTTACTTATACACTTCCTGACTTTGGAAATTATGATCCTGATCCTGATAATCATCCCGATTTGCATTTAATGAATTTGCGTTTTGGTGTTGGATACGAGGGCGCAGCTGCAGAGCATTCACGAATTAGTATTAATAAACTTTTTAATAATAGTGTATTTATTGTGGACATTCCTATTTTCTACCATGAAATAGGTGCTAAATACCATATTTTAATAGAAGCGCCAATAGACCAATAGAAAAAGTGTAATAGAAAGTGCTGTTTGTGATATTCTTCCTAAGAGGAAGTAACTATATTTAATCTTAGTATTTCTCAATAGAATACGTACTTGCATATGAACAGATAGGGAACCAAAAGAGATGAATATCAATGAAAGAAGACCTTTATAAAATAGGGGAATACTTAAATTATTTAGAGAAATAATACCACTTGATAAATCTAGTATTCCGCATAGTAAGGTACTTTGATAGCTGTTTATAGGTATTGTTGCTGAAATTATTAAAGAGATAGTTGAAAAGAAGATCATAGTACCAAAAATAATTATAATAATCTTAGTATTAGAAATAATTGATGTACTTAAGATATCAGTAAAAGAAGCAGATGCTTGTTTATCTACTTCTTTTTCTTTTATTACTTCTTTGGGTCTTATAATAAAAGCGATTATTAAATTACTTAAATAATGGCAGATTAAAATAATTAGAGTTATTTTTTTATTTAGAATAGGGCCAATAGTACCTAAGATAAAGGCAATATTACCAAAATGGGTATAGGTAACAAGAGTATTGGCACTTTCTATACTAATCATCTTTTTATTTAGTAAATTAGTAATATATTTGGAACCACTAGGAAACCCTGAAAAAAGAGATATAAATAGAATAAAAGAACTATTTATATCTAGATGAAATAATTTTTTTACTGGGAAAGCGAATAGTTTTTTTAAAACTGTAATAAAATTAAATGCTAGTAACAGGTCTATTAAGAGAAAGAACAAGAATAAAGAGGGGAAAACATTATTCATAAAGGAATTCGTGTTTTTAGTAATATTATTAATAACTAAGGTAGGGTTTAGAATAAAGAAGATAAGTAATATTATTAATACTATTAAAATGAAGATATTTTTAAATTTGTTTATCATATGGACCTCTTTCCTGTTATAATAGTATTGAGGAGATATTTGATGATTAGTAAAGCATATGAAAAGATCAAAAATTTTATTAGAGATAATTATAAATATATTTTGGTTTGGATATTAATATATTTATTCTTTACGATACCTACTAATTCATATGTTATTGTTGGTGGCGGAACTATTAATATTAATAAAAGGGTTCAGGTAGAAAATGAATATAAACAAAAAGGTAAACTTAATTTCGCTTATGTAGAAGAATTAAAAGGAACAGTTGCGACATATCTTTTAAGTTTAATTGTTCCTGGCTTTGAAAACGAAAGTATTGATGAATATCGTTATAAAGAAGATGAAGATTATAAAGATTTATTATTTAGAGAAAAAATGAATTTGGAGAAAGCTAATGCTGATTCGGTATATGTAGCTTATACTAAAGCTAAGCGAAAGATATCTATTAAAGATACGAAACTATATATTATTTTTGTTGATGATAATAAGAACCTGAATACTAATTTAAAAATTGGTGATCAGATTCTAGAAGTAGATGGTCAGAAAATAAATGGTCTTGATGATTATCGAACCTATATTAATAGTAAAGAAGCAGGAGAAAAAGTTACTGTTTTAGTAAAAGAGAAGAAAGAAGTTAAAAAGAAATTTGCCTATATCTATCAACAAGATGATAAATTAGTAACGGGAATAGGAGTCATTGAAATAAATACTTATAAGTTAGATCCTAAATTAAAGCTTAAATTTAAGAAAAGTGAATCAGGTCCTTCAGGTGGATTAATGCTTGCTTTACAGATATATAATAAACTTACTAAAAAAGATATTACTAAAGGTCGTAATATAGTTGGAACAGGTACTATTGATAAGGATGGCCGTGTTGGTGATATTGGAGGAATTAAATATAAGCTTAGAGGAGCGGTTAAAAAAAGAGCAGATATCTTTATCTGTCCTAAGGATAATTTGAAAGAAGCTTTAAAAGAAAAGAAAAAGAGAAGATACAAAATTAAGGTAATAGGTGTTAGTAGTTTTGATGAAGTAATTGAAAGATTAAAATGAAAGGAGTAAGAGATGATTTTAAAGAGTTTAAGTAGTATTGTTAAAAAAGAAAAACCTAAAAAAGAGAAGAAGAGTAAAACTAAAAAGAATAAACAAGCTATGGGAGGAAGATAAAAGTCATTTAATTATGGCTTTTTTAATTATTTTATTTTATAATATATCTTATGAAAAGAAGCGAAGTAGATCGATCAAAACTTAGTCCCATGATGAGACAGTACATGGAAATTAAAGATAATTATGATGATACGATTATCTTTTTTCGCCTTGGTGATTTCTATGAGATGTTTTTTGAAGATGCTACTTTATGTTCACAAGTATTAGAATTAACTTTAACTGGTAAACAAGCTGGTTTAGAAAAAAGAGTACCAATGTGTGGTGTCCCTCATAAAGCTTATGCTGGATATGTAGATGCTTTAATTGAAAAAGGTTATAAAGTCGCTATTTGTGAACAAATGGAAGATCCTAAAGAAACAAAAGGAATGGTTAAAAGAGAGGTTGTTCAAGTAGTTACTAAAGGGACTAGACTAGATGAAGGATTAGATAGTAAAAGTAATAATTATATTGCATCACTTTATTACTTTGATTATTGTTATGGAGTGGCTTTTTCTGATGTGTCTACAGGTGAGGTTAATACTTTTTTAATTGATAATGATCTAAATAGAGTAGTGGCGGAAATAGTTAAATGGGATTTTAAAGAAGTAATTGTTAATAGTAAAGTAGATCGGAAATTAGTAAATATTTTAAGAAGTACTTATAATATTTTTATTAGTTTTGCTGATAATTTATTAGAAGATGATAAGTATGATTATATTTATCATGATATATCAGACATTAGACTAGTTAGTAGTATTAAACATTTACTTTGTTATATCGTTGATACAAAAAAGAGTAGTCTTTTACACTTACAAAAAGCTAATTTAATTACGGCTGATGATAGATTGCAATTTGATGTCAATACTGAAAAGAATTTAGAATTAATTGAAACTATTAGAAAAAATGATCGGATGTATAGTTTGTTTTGGTTACTTGATAAAGCTAAAACAGCTATTGGTTCGAGATTTATTAAACATTCTATTTTAAATCCTCTTACTAATAAAAAAGAAATTAATAGAAGATTAGATATAGTTAGTACTTTATCAACATCATTTATTCTAAGAGATGATTTAATAAATGAACTTTCATCTGTTTATGATTTAGAAAGATTAGTAGGAAGAATCAGTTATGGTAATTTGAATGCTAAGGATTTAATACAACTTAAGAACTCTTTAGCTCATTTACCAGGAATTGCTAAAATACTAGAGGAATTGAAATATGATAAGAAAATAGAACGTTTAGAGGAACTATATCTATTATTAGATAAATCTATTAATGAAGATGCACCTTTGACACTACATGAAGGAGATTTGATTAAAGAGGGTTACAACAAGGAATTAGATGAATTAAAAAATGTATCAACTAATTCGAAAGACTTTTTATTAGAAATTGAGAATAAAGAGAGAAAGAGAACAGGTATTAAGAATTTAAAGGTAGGGTATAATAAAGTCTTCGGTTATTATATTGAAGTAACTCGTAGTCAAAAGCATTTAATTAAAGATGAATATGGGTATGAAAGAAGACAAACTCTATCTAATAGTGAACGCTTTATTACTCCGGAATTAAAAGAAAAGGAACAGATTATCCTAACTGCTGAAGAGAAGATAATTAATCTAGAATATAAATTATTTATGGATATCTGTGAAGTAGTAAAAAGATATATTGATAAGATTCAGAAGAATGCTAAAATCATTGGGGAAATTGATATGTTACAAGCATTTTCAATTCTAGCTGATAATAATAATTATGTTAGACCGGAATTTACTGATAATCACGAGATAGAAATAGTAGAGGCTAGACACCCAGTAGTAGAGCATGTTCTTACTGATGGATATGTTGCGAATGATATTATTATGGATAAGGATACTAATATATTACTTATTACTGGTCCTAATATGGCTGGTAAATCCACTTATATGCGGCAATGTGCTTTAATTGCTATTATGGCTCAAATGGGATCTTTTGTCCCTTGTAAGTCATGTAAAATACCAATATTTGATCGAATATTTACTAGAATAGGTGCTAGTGATGACTTAGTTAGTGGTGAATCAACCTTTATGGTAGAAATGAAGGAAGCTTGCTTTGCGATAAAAAATGCTACTAAGAATAGTTTGATACTATTTGATGAATTAGGTAGGGGAACAGCCACTTATGATGGTATGGCTCTTGCTCAAGCTATTTTAGAGTATATTCATAATAAAGTACAGGCAAAGACATTATTTTCTACTCATTATCATGAATTGACCTCACTAGATAAAAGACTAAAACATCTTAAGAATATTCATGTCACAGTTAAGGAAGAAAAGGGTAATATTACGTTCCTTCATAAAATAGCTGATGGTTCTGTCGATAAGAGTTATGGTCTTCATGTAGGGAAACTAGCAGGATTACCTAATGAATTGATTAAAAGAAGTAAAGAAATTTTGGATATCTATGAAAAAGAAGGAAACAAAACTCCTAATACAGGAATAGTTCAAACTAATTTGTTTGATGAAAGCATCAACTATGAAATGGAACAAAATAATTATTTAGAAGAAAAAATAAGAGATATCAATCCTTTAGAGATGACTCCACTAGATGCTTTGACCTTTTTGGCAGAGTTAAAAGAAGAGGTGGAAAAGGAGTAATTCAACTTGAAACATTACACTAATTATGGTATAATTTATGCGGAACTTGGGGAGGTGTTTGGATGTTTAATTACGATGCCATTGATTATGATCCAGTTAGTAATGATTTTGCTGATGTAGATGAAAGTGGTATGGCGAGCTATAATCCACCTGAATATGTTGTTGATGATCCAGAGTGGGGTGGAAAACCTAATATGTCTTATTTGGCAGCCGACATTGATGAAGAAAACTTTCTTCGCAATAATGAAAAAATATTACAAAAAAGTCGTAAAAAGTCAAAACAAAAATAAGTCAAGTAATGACTTATTTTTTTTATTATGGTACAATAGATTTGGTGATATAAATGAAAACTAGAAGTGAACTTAGAAATATTATTGTAAATGTTTTATATCAAATATATATTATGGATGGTAGTGATATCACCTATGATGTTGATGCGATTATTAAAGAACAATTAGAAGTAGAAAATGAATTTGTTGATACTTCAGTAAAGGAAATAATTAAGAATCAGAAAAAAATTGATAAATATGCTAATAAATATCTGAAGAATTGGACTGTTGATCGTTTAAGTAAAGTTGATAGAGCTATTCTTTCTTTGGGTATTTATGAACTTCTTTATACTGATGTACCACCAATAGTAGCGATTAATGAAGCTGTTGAATTATCTAAACTATATTCTGATGATAAAGTTGTAAAGATGATTAATGGTGTTTTAGATAGTATTTATCATAATGAGGTTCCAGATGGAAGATAAGTATATTACAATTACCCAACTTACTAAATATATTAAATATAAGATTGATAATGATATCAATCTTAATCAAGTGTTCTTAAAAGGGGAAATAAGTAATTTTAAAGCCCATAGTAGAGGACATTTCTATTTTACTTTAAAAGATGAAAATACTAGGATTAATGCTATTATGTTTTCAACTAATACTAAGAAGGTTTTATTTACACCTGAAGATGGTATGAATGTCTTGGTTACAGGTAAGATAAGTGTTTATGAAGCTAGTGGTACGTATCAGATATATGTTAATGAAATGTTAGAAGATGGAGTAGGGAATCTATATATTGCTTATGAACAACTAAAGAAGAAACTTGAAGAAGAAGGACTATTCTTAGATAAGTATAAGAAACCAATTCCTAAAATACCACAGACAATTGGAATTGTAACAGCTCCAACAGGAGCGGCTATTAGAGATATCTTATCAACAATTAAGAGAAGATGGCCACATGTAAAAACTATTCTTCTACCAGCATTAGTTCAAGGTGAAGAAGCTAAGTATTCTATTGTTAAACAGATAGAAAATGCTGAAAACTTTGATATTGATACTTTAATAGTTGGTAGAGGTGGAGGATCAATTGAAGATTTGTGGGCATTTAATGAAGAAATAGTGGCTCGCGCAATCTTTAATTCTAAAATACCAATTATTAGTGCTGTTGGTCATGAAGTGGACTTTACAATTGCTGATTTTGTAGCTGACCTTAGAGCACCAACTCCAACAGGAGCGGCTGAGTTGGCGGTACCTAATAAAAGTGATGTTGAAAACTATTTAGATAGTTTAATGATTAGAGTAAAAAAACAAGTATTGAATAAATTGAATATTTGTAAAGTAGATTTAAAGAAGATAACTAGTAGATATATTTTTACTAATCCTAATAATTTATATGTTGCTAAGGAACAGCAATTTGATATGATTTATGAAAAATTAAGAACTAATATGAAATTACTACTTGCTGATTCTAAGAATAGATTACAAAGTATTAAAAGTAGTTTTATCTTTAAAAAACCTGAAAAACTATTGGAAATAGAAAAGAATAATTATTTAAACTTAATTACTAGGCTTGATAATATATCACCACTTAATACATTAAAGAGGGGATATACCCTTACAAGAAAGGATAATAAAGTTATTAATAGTGCTAAACTAGTTAATAAAAAAGATAAACTAGATATTGAGTTTAGTGATGGTAAAATAAATGTGGAAGTAATATAAGGAGGTAATAAAAATGGCTGAAAAGAAAGTGAAGACATTTGAACAAAATTTAGAAGAGTTAGAAAGTATTGTTAGCAAACTAGAGAATGGAGAAATATCTTTAGATGACTCTATTGCTGAATTTAATAAGGCAATGGAACTTGCTAAGGAATGTGATAAGAAGCTTAAGGAAGCTGAAAAATCTCTTAATAAAATAGTAAAAGAAGATAATACTTTAGAAGATTTTGAATTAGAAAAAGATGCTTAATTAAGCATCTTTTATATTATTCTCAGCATATAGTAATAAAGCTGTATTTATTTCTTCATCACTATCTAGATTAACTAGATTTTTATTATTTAATTTTTGAATTAATAGATTATCGTTGGCATCGTTTTGTAAGTAAAAGTAAGTGGTGTTTTGATAATCTATTTTATCTAATATATTGTAGTATACACCATTAATTAGGACTTGTTCTATTTCCATAATTCACCTCTATTTATTCATACCAGGATTACCTAATTCATTATCAGGGTAATCTGCATTAAATGAATCTTCTTGATTAATTATTTCATTTAATTCCATTTGATAGCGATTAGCCGTTTTTTCTGACATCCTAACTTTAGCCATATTAGTTAAAAATTTATCTTCTTTATCGAAATAATCATCTACTGTATAATAACCTAACTCTCTAGCATAGATTTCTAAGTTAGGGGCATCATTATAATTTAATTGACTAAATATTTTTTCAGCATCTTCTTTATCTACTGGAAGGTCTTTTTCTTCGGCTTTGCCATCATATACATTATCCATTAAATAATAGATGATACCACGTTGATTAGTAGCATCTAATGAATTAATGTAGTGGGCTATATCTAAATAATCATCGCACTCAGAAAGTTTATCTTGGAACTCATCTTCTATTTCTAGACGATTATCATAAATACGTTCTTTTTCAATATATGAATCTATTGTCTTAGTCGCAATACCACCAACAATAAGACCAGCTATTATTAAACCAACTTTACCTTGATGAACTTTTTTTCTTCTTTTTCTTACTTTTCTAGGTCTCTCAGGGGGATCATAGTAAGTTACTCTTGGCTCTTTAGAATCAAGGATCCTTTTATCATCAATATATACTTGGTGTAATCTAGCTCTATCTCTAATTGATTGTTCATTCATATAATTCACCTCTATTATAATATAACACATATTTAATAGGTTCGCAACTTTAAAAAATGGTAAATAGTGTTAGTTTTAATAATTCTTATTTGGTAATACTAATTACTGAAGTAAGGAGATGATTTTATTAAGACTAAGATTACTAAAATAATATTATTGCTTGTATTAGCTATTTTTCCTCTTAATACATGGGCTTATTCTAAATATATAATTCCTGGTGGGAATACAGTAGGAATTGAAGTAAACTCCAAAGGAGTATTGATAGTAGGTCTTTATGATGTTGAAGGGGATTCTAATAAAGAGTTTAAAATAGGGGATCGAATCATTAGAATAAATAATCATGAAGTAGATACAATTGATAGAATGATTGAAGTTATAAATAGTGAATCTTCTAATAATAATTTTATCTTTGAGGTTTATAGAGATAATGATATTAAGAAAATCACAACCAATCTAAGTAAAGATGATAATGGGGTATTAAAGACAGGACTTTATGTTAAAGACCAGATAAATGGTATAGGAACTCTTACTTATATTGATCCCAATACTAGAATATTTGGGGCTTTAGGACATGAAATAGTCGATAAGAATACAGCATCTAAATTCGAGATTAAAGATGGTAAAATTTATGAGGCAGCTGTAGATAGTATTAAGAAAAGTACTGATCAAGAAGCAGGAGAAAAGAATGCTGAGTATGATATTAATGCGGATATTGGAAATGTGGAAAAGAATACTAAAGCTGGTATTTTTGGACAAGTTAATGAAATTAGTGATGATGAGAGAATAGAAGTATCAGCTACTAAGGAAATACATACTGGAAAAGCTACTATTAGGACAGTTATTAGTGATGAACAAGTAGAAGAGTTTTCGATTAATATTATTAAAATTGATCCAAACAGTAAAACTAAAAACATTTTATTTGCGATTGATGATGAGAGATTATTAAAGTCTACTGGGGGAATAGTACAGGGAATGAGTGGTTCGCCAATTATTCAAGATAATAAGATTATTGGTGCGGTTACACATGTGATAGTAGATGATGTTACTAAGGGTTATGGTATTTTTATTACTAACATGTTGGAAGAAGGAGAAAGATAATAATATCTTTTTTCTTTTTTGTCTGATATAATTAATTTAATAGGAGGGTTTTATGAAGAATTTTGATGTTGATCGTGTTAATTTACAGAAACTGGCTTGGGGTGAAAAAGAATTAGTCTTAGATAAGACTAGTTATGAAGAACCAAAAGTGATGAATGGGCGTTTACTTGATAAAGATGGCAATATGATTGGTACCAAAGGGGATATGTATACCAAAGTATTATTTGATGATATTTTAACAAGAGGTACACTTGATCATAATCCTCGTCCAAAGTATGAAGATGGAGAACCAGCTCACACTCTTAGTTTAAACCATGGACGAACAACTAAGGGAATTATGACTTACGATATTTCTAAAGGAGAAAGTCCTTTTGTAACCCTTAGACCGATTGCGGTTAAAAAAAGTATTGGTGAACTTTTATGGATATACCAGGACGCCTCTAATGATTTAGATGTTTTGGCTGATAAATATAATGTTCATTGGTGGGATGAATGGGAAGTTGATAATACTAGAACTATTGGTGCTGCCTATGGTGAAACGATTAGAAGACATAATAGTGTCCATGAACTTTTAGATGATTTAAGACGTGATCCTGATGGTAGAAGACATATTATTAGTATGTGGCAGACAGATGATTTTAAAGATCCTCATGGTCTTAAACCTTGTGCTTATCTTACTACTTTTAATGTACGTCATGAATGGGATGGTAAAGACTATTTAGATATGTCCTTAAAACAAAGGAGTAGTGATTTCGCGACAGCTGGTTGTATTAATCAAGTACAATATCTAGTTTTTCAACACTTAATAGCTAGAGATTTAGGCTTAGAAGTAGGGCAGTTTACTTGGCAATATGATAATATACAGATTTATGATCGTCATATTGCGCAAGCTATTGAAATGTTAAATAGAGAACCAATTAATTGTGATCCAAAGATAATGATTAATGAAGAGAAAAGTGATTTCTATGATATTAAATTAGAGGATATTAAAGTAGAAGGTTATCCTCTTCAAAAAATAAAAAAGAAAAACCCCCAATTGAGGTTCCCTTTAGGAATATAAGAGAAGTTATTTCTCTTTTTTATATGTAATTAAAATAAGGAAACGATTATACTAACAAAACTAGCTAACATAGCAACAATCATGATAATAGCGACTACTTTGATAAATATATTATTCTTTTTTTTCATTATATCCACCTCAATTTCTATTATAAGATAAATGTTATAAATTGTAAAATTATATTTCGCATAAGTTAAATCTTTCTTAATAGGATTAATTAGGTGATACTATGCGTAAAAAGGTATTTAGAATTAGACGTAATAAGAAAAAAACTTTAGCTTTTTTAATCATTACAGCAATAATATTTATATTATTAGGAGTTCTTGTTATAGCAGTTTTATCAAAGAGTAATAAAATACTTTTAAAGGACTATATAGAAGGATTCTTTCTACAAATTAAAAGTGGTAAATTTAACTATGGTAATGCTTTAAAAACAGTTTTCTTTAAAAACACCATTAGTATGTTTTTAATATGGTTACTAGGTATATCTCTAGTCGGTATTCCTATTATAGTGATGTATTTTGCTTTTAAAGCTTTAACTATGGGAATGAGTATAGCTTCTATTATCTATTTTTATCATACAAAAGGTATTTTTTTAGGAATTATATATATTGTTCCCAGTATTATTAACATAGGTATATTTTTAATACTAGTTTATAATTCTCTTAAGATGTCTAGGTATTTATATCATATCTTATTTCTTCATGAAGAAACCAATAAAAGGATTATTAGAAGATATGTTAATGTATTACTAATACTGTTAGTGTTTATGGTTATTTCTACTTTAATTGAAGTTTTAGTAGTACCAAGTATTATGAAATTATTACTATAAAAGGGAAGAACACTTTATTATTCTTTCTTTTTTTAGTATAATATCCTTGGTGATAAATATGAAAAAAGTTATCGTCGGTATTTCTGGAGGAGTAGACTCTTCAGTAGCGGCTATTCTTTTAAAAGAACAGGGCTATGATGTTGAAGGGTTATTTATGCGTAATTGGGATTCTTCGATTAATAATGATATTTTAGGTAATCCTGATTTAAATAATAATATTTGTCCTCAGGAGCAAGATTATAATGATGCGTTAGAAGCATGTGAAAAATTGAATATTAAACTGCATAGAGTAGATTTTATTAAAGAGTATTGGGATGATGTCTTTACTTATTTTCTTGATGAATTAAAAAAGGGTAGAACTCCTAATCCAGATATTATGTGTAATAAGTATATAAAGTTTGATCAGTTTAAGAAAGAAGCTGAAAAACTGGGAGCTGACTATATTGCGACTGGTCATTATGCTAAGTTAGAAGATGGTTATTTAAAGAAGGCTGCTGATTTGAATAAAGATCAGAGTTATTTCTTATCACAAGTTTCTGTGAAACAATTAGAAAATGTTTTGTTTCCGTTAGGTGATATTACTAAAGATGAGGTTAGAAGAATTGCTAAAGAACATGATTTAGCACTTGCGTCTAAAAAAGATTCAACAGGTATCTGTTTTATAGGGGAGAGAAACTTTAAAAACTTCTTAAAGAACTATTTACCCGCAACCTCAGGGGATATTGTTAATATTGATAATAATGAAGTTATTGGTAAGCATGAAGGATTAATGTATTATACTATTGGACAGAGAAGGGGATTAAATATTGGTGGTAGTGAAGAGAGAATGTTTGTAGTTGGTAAGAATCTTGATAAGAATATCCTATATATTTCTTTTGGTAATACCGAGTACTTATATAGTGATAGTGCTATAATAGAAGATCTCAACTTTAATTGTGATTTAAGACCTGATAAGTGTAATGCTAAATTTAGATATAGACAAGAAGATATTCCTGTAGAATTGGAATATTTAGATGATGGCAATATTTTGGTTAAATATGATCATGTTAAAGCTGTTACTCCTGGTCAAGCTTGTGTCTTCTATGTTGATGATATCTGCATTGGCGGGGGAATGGTAAAAGAAGTACGAAAGAATAACGAAAAGCTATGGTATTTACTGTAGTTTTTTTAAAGTCAAGCAATATTTTTATAAAAAGTGTCAATTTACACTTGATTATTGTCTAAAAAATCTTTATAATTGTATTAGGATGGTGAAATGATAATGAATAAATTAAACGATTTACTTAATGAGTTAGGAATATCGAAAGTTAGATTAGCTAAGTATTTAGGGGTATCTAGACAAATGTTATATAACTATTTAGCAATGGATAGTTTTGAAGAGTGGCCTAAGGAGAAATGTGTCAAGTTGTTTAGTCTTTTAAATATTACTGATGAAAAGGAGATTGACAAGATAAATCCAACGGGTGAATATATTATAGAAGTAGAGAGTAGGCTAAACGAAGGAGTAAAGGATACTACTAATAGAGAAATAATAGCTGATCTTAAGGGATTTAATAAAAGAGAACAAGAGCTTATTACAGATATCATTAATCTATTAAAAGAGAAGTTAATGGAAGATAAATCTCGTGATACATATAATACTTATTTATATTTATATCATTATTTACAATCTATGGAGACTAATGATGAATTAAAGTATCTATTAGCATATATGTCTAAAGCTATGGGCTTTACTGATGCGATGGAATTCGTCTATAACAAAGAAAAGCAATTTATTTTTGAAGGAATTATGTTCTCAGCTATGACACTATATAATAATGGTGGATCTTCTAAGAAAAAGATTGCTGAGGCTCATGATCGTTTTGTTAAAGATATTGAACAGAAGACTGAAGAAAAACTATCTCGTACTCAAGAGTTGAATACAGCAAAGGTACAGGCTTTAAAAGAGTTGGGTTATACAGAAGTTAATGCTGATAACGCTAAAGAAGTCTTTGAAAAGATAGCAGAGATACAATTAAGGAAGGTTTAATCCTTCCTTTTATATTACTCCTAACCAACTTCCTATAATTGATATTATGTTAACTTCTATATTCAAATTTATTTGTTTTTAAGTATAACAAAGTGTTTTTAAAAGTCATCTAACTACTCTTTTACTTCCCCTATTTTGAGGTAAAAAGAGAGTAAAAAAATATTTTAAATTTAATTGAATTTATTAATTCATCGGTATATTTATCTGTTTATTATCCATAATATTACTACTGGAGGTATATAATGGTTAAATGTAAGAAGATTAACTGTACTGTAGAGAACTGTGCTTTTCAGGACTTAGACCACTCTCTTTGTCAGTTAGAGGAGATAGACGTAGGGTGTGTTTCTGATGAAATTGCATACGATGCATCAGAAACATCTTGTAAAAGCTTTTTAGCGCGTGATAATGAAGAATTTGCTACCGAGTATTATTTTGATGAATAAAAAAGAAAGAGGGTTCTCTTTCTTTTATTATACTAGAATACTTAGTATACTCTCTCCTATTTCTGGAGGATCGATTTCAAAGTTATCTGCTATAGTAGCACCAATATCTGCTAAAGTCTTAAATGGTATTAAGCGCTTTGGTTCTGAAAAATTACGACTATAGAGTATAACCGGTACATTTTCCCTAGTATGATCATTACCTGGGAAAGTAGGATCATTACCATGATCAGCTGTAATAATAAGTAAATCATCTAATTCTAGTTTATTTAGAATTAGGGGAATATCAACATCTAAATCTTCTATAGCTTTACCATATCCTTCGACATCTCTATTATGGCCATATACAGTATCAAAGTCATTTAAACTAGTAATACATAAACCAGTAAACTTCTTATCCATAATATCAATTAATTTATTAATGGCTTCGGCATTATCTACGGCTTTAATAGTTTTATTAATACCTGCTCCATCAAAAATAGCATTTACTTCCCCTATTCCAATAACATTGTACTTTTTCTCACATAGTTTATCTAAAATAGTTCTTTTAGGGGGCTTTAGTGCAAAGTCCTTACGAGCAGTTTTAATGAACTTATAATTACCCGCTGAACCATTAAATGGTCTAGCGATAACTCTCCCTACTCGCCAATTTTCTCTAAGGGTTAAAGCTCTTATCCTTTCAGCATATTTATACAATGTATCAATATCTATGATATCTTCATGAGCCGCTATTTGTAAATCTGAATCAGCAGAAGTATAAACAATTAGACCTCCATAGTTTATTGCAGCTTCTCCTAATTCTTTAATAATAGTATCATCAGTACAACAGATATTACCAAGTACTTTCCTACCAGTAATATGCTCTATATTAGCTATTATTTCGCCAGGAAAGCCCTCATTAAATGTTTTATATGGAATTGTAGATAATAAACCAATTAACTCATAATAGCCATTTATATGGTCTTTACCAGCGTTATTGGGTTTAGCCATTGTATAATAGGCATCTACATCTTCTTTAACATCCATATTAACTGTATTTAAGAAACCTATCTTCTTTAAGTTAGGTATAAATAAATCATAATTTTCTTCAATATGTTTTAAAGTATTAGCACCTGTATCACCATAGTTAACCGCATCTTCTGCTTCTCCTACTCCTAGTGAATCTAATACCAGTAAAAATACTCTTTTAAACCTCATAGTTATCTCCCTCTGTTTCTTTATTATATCATATTATTTCTTTTTCTTGTTTTCGTTTTTTTCTTTTTCTTTTTTCTGTTTTTAATCATATCTATACTTAGAATAATATATGGTAAAAAGACAATAAAATTAATAAATAATCCTAGGATAACAATACCAGTGGTATTAAAACAGATTAATTCATTACAATTACTATGTCCTAGAGAAAATATAAACCAGTATACTAGATAACCAAAACAAATTAGGAATACAAGATCATTTATAATGATAAAAAGAATTGTTACCCAGGTATAATTCTTTATTTTGGCAAAATAAAGTATCAAAGGAATTACGTTTACAATGGCAAGAAATAGTATTTCTGTTGGTAATACAAATGCTAGAAATATTAGTAAAACTGTATTAATTATAGCTATTACAGCACTTGTTTTTATATAATTATTCTTTTTCTTTTTCTTCTTCATTTTCTCGCCTCTTATCATTATTTTTGAAAAAATCAACACTTATGTAGCCATATACAAACATCATTGGTAACGCAAAGGCACTTGTCATTGGAAAAAGTGCTTGGCCTAAACAATCATATCCAGTACAAGGCCTAAAAAGCATTGCGAAAGAAAGTATTATGAATAAGAATACTACTATACCAATGGCATCAAATATGGCAAGAATAACTCTCCATAAAGTACTATTTTTCTCTTTGTCCTTTAACAAATATAATAACGGTATACCAGCGATAGTACTCATAATAATAGGTATAAATATAGCTTCCATATCATTTGCAAAAAATAAGTAAAATCCTACTAAGATATAACCTACTGAAATTATAATTGAAATTATCCGTAATGCTTTCATTTTTCCTCCCGAGGATGATATTTTATATAATCCTCCTCTACTTGCTTCTCACTAATGTGAGTATATATTTTTGTAGTAGATATATCTGAATGACCTAATAATTCTTGAATACTTCTTAAGTCAGTTCCCCTTTCTAGAAGATGAGTTGCAAAAGAATGTCTTAGACTATGAGGAGATATATCTTCGTTTAGACCTTTGTCTTTTAAAATTTTCTTTAAATTCTTAAAGAAACCTTGTCTAGTAATAGGTTTACCATGATTATTAATAAATAACTCTTCTACTTCTTTTCCTTTTAACATACTAGGTCGTTTTTCTAAATATAGTTTCACAGAAACAGAAGCATATTCCCCAAAGGGAACTATTCTTTCTTTAGCACCCTTACCAGTTATTCTAATAATCATATTAGTAAAGTCCAGATCAGTGACCTTTAGATTTACTAATTCTGATACTCTTAATCCTGATGCATACATTAATTCTAACATGGCTTTATTTCGGTAGTCAAAAGGAGTTTCTAGTTTAATGTCAAGTAGTTTATCTACTTCCTTTATACTTAATGTTTTGGGTAATGTTTTCTTAGTTTTAGGACGAGCTATAAACTCGGCGACATTCTTTTTTACTATTTTTTCTTTATATAAGTAATTATGGAAATTTTTAATAACTGTTAGTTTATGAGCAATAGTACTTACTTCTTCATTGTTGTTATAGCAATGTTTTAAGTAATTCTCGATTGTTTTAGTTTCAATACTATTAACTTTTGTAATATGTTTTTTCTTTAGATAATCTTGATATGATAACAAATCATAGTGGTAGGACTTATTAGTTCTTTTAGATAGTCCTTTTTCCACTAGACAGTAATTTAAATAATCTTCTATGGCAGTACTTATTTCCATCTTACTCACCCTATTTATATTATAATTCAAAATTGTTTGTTTTACAAATTGATGATATAATTATTATGAGGTGTTGAGATGCGAAATCGTAAAGATGGTAAGGTTGTTACCAATTTAAATGGAATGAATTATATTATGCATGATATTTTAAAAAGAAGAGTTGATAATGAAGTATACGGTAATTATAGTATTGATGTAACTGAACTTCTTAAATACTTGGAAAAAGAGAATAAAAAGAAAGATGTTCATATTACTTGTTTTCATGCTTTTTCTACAGCTATTGCGAAAGTTATTTATAATAGACCATATTTAAATAGATTTATTGTTAATGGAAAGTTTTATGATCGTAATAATGTTACAGTATCTTTTGTGGCGAAGATGGAGTTTAATGATGATTCTCAAGAAGTAATGCAGGTTATAAAAGCTTTAGAAGATGATAATATTTTTACTTTTTCTAAGAAGATTGGGAAAAGAGTTCATGAATCAAGAAATAGTGAAACTAGTTCAACTGATGATTTAGTATCTAAAGTTGGTAAATTACCAAGATTATTACGTTATTTTGTAGTTGGTTGTTATAAGTGGGCAGATAAACATGATTTATTACCTTTATCAATGACAGAAGAAATTATTTATTATAGTAGTGCTGTTGTGTCTAATATTGGCAGTATTGGTTCAACTACAGCTATTTATCATCATTTAAGTACTTTTGGTACTAATTCAATGCTTATTACAATGGGTAAAATATATCAAAAAGAAGTTATTTTAGATAATGGTAAAAAGGAAATTAGAAGTTTCTGTGACTTTGGAATTACTTTAGATGAAAGAATTGCAGATGGTTTCTATATGATTAAATCTGTTCAATTATTAGAATATCTTTTAGCGCATCCAAAACTTTTGGAAGAAAAAATGGAGAAGAAAATTACCTTGAAAGAAGGAAAATAGAATGAGCAAAATAGATCTTTTAATGTCTTATAAAAGAAGTTTACAGATTATTCAAGATGAAATAAATTTAATAAATGCTGATATGGAGTATCTTGCTATTAGAAAAGAACGATCTATTGAGAGATTACAAGAGATAGCTCGTAAAATATGTGAAATTGAAGGTCATAGATTAAGCGCTGATAAAACTCTTACGGTAAAAGATGGCATGGTAAGAAAATGTGTCAGATGCGGTGCAATAGTACCAGTTAATAAAACTAAAAAAGAAGATATAATTACTAATGTGAAAGTATTTAAGAAAACACCAAAAATAAAATAGTTTGAGGATGTGATATGATGGATAAACCACTAGCTTATAAACTTGCACCTAAATCATTAAAAGAAGTTGTGGGACAAGAACATTTAATTGGTAAAGATAAAGTACTTACTAATTTAGTTAAAAATAAAAAACTTTTTTCAATGATTTTATATGGTCCTCCAGGAGTTGGTAAAACTTCTATTGCTAATGCTCTTGTTAATGATTTAGGACTTAGATATCGTTCTTTGAATGCAACTATTAATAATAAGAAAGATTTTGATGTGGTTTGTGAAGAAGCAAAAATGTATGATGGTATTATTCTTATTATGGATGAGATTCATCGTCTTAATAAAGACAAACAAGATCTTCTACTTCCTCAAATTGAAAGTGGCTTAATTACTTTAATTGGGATGACTACTTCAAATCCTTATCATTCTATTAATCCAGCTATTAGAAGCAGGTGTCAATTATTTGAATTACATGAGCTCTCTGATAAAGACATTTTAAAGGCTCTTAAAAGGGCTATAAAAAGCCCTTATTTAGATAAAATTACTATTGATGATGAAACACTCAAACTAATTGTAAAACTCTCTAGAAGTGATTTAAGATATGCATATAATCTATTAGAGATTGCTTACTACTCTACTAGTGATCAGAAAGTGACTAAAGAAGTAATTAAAAAGATTAATAGTAAGCCAGTTTTCTTTTCTGATAAGAATGGTGATGGACATTATGATGTCTTATCTGCATTTCAAAAATCAATTAGAGGGAGTGATGTGGATGCTTCCCTTCACTATCTTGCTCGTTTAATTACTGAAGGTGATTTAGATTCTATTTATCGAAGAATGAGTGTTATTGCTTATGAAGATATTGGTTTAGCTAATCCAGCTATTGGACCAAGAGTTGATGCAGCAATTAATGCAGCAGAAAGAGTTGGTTTACCAGAAGCTAGAATTCCTCTAGGAACAATTGTTACGGAAATGGCTCTTTCACCAAAATCAAATACGGCTCATATAGCTTTAGATAAAGCTTTAGAAGATATTGAAAAAGGAATTATTTCTAATGTACCTGATCATATTAAAAATAATTCTACTACTTATAAATATCCTCATGATTATGAGGGAGCTTATGTCTATCAGGAATATATGCCTAAGAAATTAAAAGGTGTTAAGTACTATGAACCAAAAGATATTGGTTATGAAAAGAATATTAAAGCCATTTATGAAAAAATAGAAAAAGAAAAAGATAAGCATTAATGCTTATCTTTTAAATTAATTATAAACATATCTAAAGCTAAAGACTTATCTTCTCTACCACTTTTAATATTGTAATCTAATTTAGCAAGTTCTAAAATAGTATTTTCTATCTCTTTTCTAGTATAATTATAGGAATTATTCAAGGCAAGTTTTACCCGGTAAGGATGAATCTTTAAAATATCAGTTATTTCTTTTTCTTTCTTTCCCTCTTCTCTTAAAATATATGTCTGTAGAAGAATACGTAATTGATTATCTAAAAGAGCAATAATACTAAAAGGATCAATAGCTTGTTCTTTTAGACTATTTAAGTCTTCTAAAGCTAATTTCTTATTTTTAGTAATAATACTATCTACTAGACTAAAAAGCAATTGATCTTCCTCTTCTTTAGCTTTAATAACGATATTTTCAATATCTTCTTTAGTAATTTCTTTATTATTTAATTTATAAGCTTTTAATTTACATAATTCATTATCAATAGCAGTTATATCTTTATTTTTATATTTTATTAAAAGAGCTATGTCTTTATCAGACATTTTATATTCTTCTAAATTATCTTTAATGTATTTAGTGGGATCTATTTCATCATTTAGAACTTTTACTTTGTCTTTTAGTAATTTGAATATTTTTAATTTATTATCAATTTTCTTAGTAGTCATAATTAGTAAGATATCATCTTTAGGATTATCTAGATACTTAGATAGGGTTTCTCTTTCTCTATCATCTTTTAAATGTTCAATATTTTCTACAATAATTACTTTATTATCACTTAATAGATTATAAGTATCAATACTTTCCATAACTTTATCAAAAGATATATCCTCACTTAAATCATAAGTGTTAATATCATATGACTTAAAACTACTAGTTCCTATTAAATCCTTTATTCTTAGTTCTTTAGTCTTGGCATCAGTAGTTTCTATTAAATAATTCTTACATATAGTCTTTACCATTTAAAACATCCTCAATATGGGCAAATACTTCATCTAATTTATCAATGTTATTTCCTCCACCTTGAGCAAAAGTATTAGAACCGCCCCCATTACCATTAGTAGTAACAGCTGAATCTTTAACAATAATACCAGCTGAAATATCACAAGAACTACGACAAATGAAATTAACAGTCTTATTATCTTTAACATTAGCAAAGAAGACAAAGGCTTTACCAAGTTCATTTATAAGAGCATCTGCGACTACTTTAAGCATATTAACATCTTTATTATCTACTCTAGTTACAACAGTGAATACATCATCATATTGTTTAACTAGTTTTTCATATTCATCTAAATTACTTAAAGTAGCTTTCTCTTTTTCGATGTTATATCTCTTTTCAAGCATTTTTACTTCATTTTGAATATAGGCAAGTTCATTTTTAATGAAGATAACATCTTTATAAGAAGAAGGTCTAGGGTTTTCAATATCAACATCAAAATTTAGACTTAATCCTTCTTTTTCAGCGGCATCAATAATTGATTTAGCTTTCATTAGTAGTTTAATTATTTCATCATGATATGGTTTAGTAATTTCAGTTAAAGCACTTTCAATTTTATCAGCAGTTACAGCTTCAATACGATAGACATTGCTTCCTTTAGATTCATAAGAAGTAATTGCGAATTCTTTGATATCTTTTGTATTAGATACGTGAGTACCAGCACAGAATTCCATGGATTTACCCATTTTAACTACACGAACAATATCACCATATTTTTCATTGAATAAAGCCATTGCGCCTAATTGTTTGGCTTTTTCAATAGGTAGAACTTCAGTAGAAACAATTAATTTATTATTAATGCTTTCATTAACTCGTTCTTCCACTGTTTTGATCATATCATCAGTAAGCTTACCAGTATAAGTAAAGTCTAGTCGTAAACGATCTTGATCAAGATAACTACCTGCTTGATGAATATTTTCAGATATTTTACTTCTTAAGGCATAATGAAGTAAATGAACACTAGAATGGTTTGCTTCAATAGCTTTTCTACGTTCTTTATCTAAAATCAACTCACAAGTATCTCCTTGTTTAATTTTACCATCTAAAAGTTTAACTTTATGAATATGTTGACCATTTGGTCCTTTAAAGACATCAAGTACTCGAGCTTTAAAGTTTTGACCAGTAATTATTCCAGTATCACTTACTTGACCACCAGCTTCTGAATAGAAACAAGTCCTATCTAAAGCAATATAGCCACCACGGGTAAGTTCTTTTTCTAGACTGTCTTTGGAGAAAATACCAATAACTTTACTTTTAAGACGATAAATACCATAGACAAATTCGGAAGGTTCCTTAAAGTCTAAAAGTACTTTTTTCTGAGAAGCCATTTGGGTTTTTGTTTTAGCATTTTTCTTAGCTAATTCCTTCTGCATATCCATATACTTATTAAATTCTTCTTCGGATACAGAAAAGCCCATTTCATTTAAGTATTCTTTAGTAAGTTCAAATGGAAAACCATAAGTATCATATAGTTTAAAGGCATCGGCTCCACTAATAAAGCCATCATTAGAGTTAGCAGTTAAATTTCTTAAGATTTTTAAACCAGCATCTAGAGTATTCAAGAATAGTTTTTCTTCTTCTAATACTAAAGCCGCAATCTCACCTTGTTTTTCGACTAGATTAGGATAAACTTCTCCAAAGGTTTCTACAACATCACTAACCATTTTATAAATGAAAGGCTTATTGATATTTAACATTTTACCCATACGTACACTTCTTCTAAGCAATCTTCTTAAAACATAACCACGACCAGCATTATCAAAGTAAATACCATCAGATAAGGCAAAAGTAATAGCCCTTAAGTGATCAACAATTACTTTAAATGGAGTTTGACCACTGTATTTAATACCAGATAACTGTTCTAAGTGTTTAATAGGTATTTTAAATAAATCCGTCTCAAACATTGAATCTTTGTCTTGAAAAATAGTACACCATCTTTCAAAACCAGCACCAGTATCAATATTTTTATTAGGAAGTTCTTTGTAATCTTCTCTTTTTTCACCTTTTTTAGAATTATATTGAGAAAAGACATTGTTCCAAATCTCAACAAAACGTTCTTGGTCTTCTCCACATTTAAATAATTCTAGGGCATTATGATCAGGATCATATTTTTCACCACGATCATAGAAAATTTCTGAATCAGGTCCACAGGGACCTTCACCTATTTCCCAAAAGTTATCTTCAAGTCTAACAATATGATCTTCATCCATACCTACTTCAATCCATTTATCATATGAATAATCATCATCAGTATAAATAGTTACATAAAGTAAGTTCTTATCAACATTAAAGTACTCAGGACTAGTTAATAGTTCCATAGCATAAGAAATAGCTTCATCTTTGAAATAATCACCTATTGAGAAGTTACCCATCATTTCAAAGAAAGTTAAATGTCTTTTAGTAACACCAACATTTTCAATATCATTGGTTCTAATACATTTTTGGATATTAGTAAGCCGTTTATTTTCAGGTACAACACTACCATCAAAATATTTCTTTAATGGAGTAACACCAGCATTAATGAATAATAAACTATCATCATTAATTGGTAATAATGGTGCACTTTCTATTATTTTGTGATTTTTACTTTCAAAGAAAGAAAGCCACATTTTTCTTATTTCCATATGAGTGAATTTTTTCATATTTTTTCCACCTCTTTTACTAGTTTTTCCGCATCTTCTTTTAGTTTATCTAATGTATCGTTGGTTATACGATAATCATAATCATCATAATTATCTAAAGCTGTTTCAGTAATATGTTTTTGTTCTTTAGTTGATAAAACAGATTCATAATTAATTCTATTTATATGAATGTTTACAGTATCATGATGTTTACCAATTTCTTCGAATTCAATTGGTAGACGAACATCAGAAACAATAAAGACGTCATAGAAGTTTTCTAATACTTCCATATCTTCTAAAAGCCTATTAATGAAGAATAGTTCTTTACCCATCTTTACTCTAATGACATCAGTACCAAGTTCTTGTAGTAAAGTACGGGGTTTAGTTTCCTCTTTACCATCCCAACCAAAGTAATCAATGGCAAAATGCTTAATATAGTTAGATATATGCATAATACAGGCCTTTTTACCAATACTTTCATAGTAATCTTTCATGAATCCCGCAAAAGTATCTTTTCCATGGCGAGCTTTACCACTTATTAAATAAACCATAAACACCTCCAAAAAAAAGACCATCTCCTAGGAGGGACATATGCCCGGTACCATCCTATTTTGGTCTTGATTATCATAACGGTTACCCGTAGAACTCATAAAGGAGCTTTCCTAAAGTTAGTTTGATCTTTCTCACCAACCAAGATCTCTCTTGAAAACTAATTATTTAGTACTTTTCTTTAATCAACGTTCTATAAATACATTAATTACTCATATTTTAACAAATTATCTATATTTTTTCAAGGGTTTTAGATATAATATTATTAGGTGATCTGATGAAAACAGTAACTAATGCTGAAAATATGATTGAAATAAAGAAAAGTAAGTTTATTGCTTCTATTTTTAATGTTACTAATTTGGACGATATTGATAAATATATGGAAGAAGTAAAGGAAAAATATCCAAAAGCTAGGCATTATACATATGCTTATATTTTAAGTGATACTGAAAGATCTAGTGATGATAAAGAACCAACTGGTACAGCAGGAACACCAATGCTTAATGTTCTTAAGAATAATAATTTAAGTAATGTATTATGTGTTGTTACTAGGTATTTTGGTGGTATTAAACTAGGTGTTGGTCCCCTTACTAGAGCTTATGTAAAAAGTATTACAGAGGTATTAAAAAAGTGTCAGTACATTGAATTAGAAGACGGTTATAATGTCGAAATTATCTTTTCCTATAATAATGAAGCTAAAATAAATAGAATTCTTAATAACAGTACCATTATAAAAAAAGAGTTTAATGAAGATATTACTTATTTAGTAGCAATTAATAATGAAACATTAGATAAATTAAAAGAAGAAAATGTTAATCTTAATATTATTAATAAAACATATATAAAAAAAGGATCTTAATCCTTTTTTATTTTTACTTTAACATCTTTAATCTTATTCTTTTTGATTAGTTCTTCGATATCTTTTTTAGAAATAATCTTATTATTAACTAAGGTATCGATAATTTCTTGATCTTTTTCAAGATCTTGATCAACATCTTTTAAATCATCAATAGTATGACGTATTTTACTAGTAACTCCTGATAAAATTGGTGTATTATCAAGTATTTTAGGAGCTAAATGAGAGTTATTAAACTGTTCATTATAAATACTGAAGACACTTACTACTAGTAAAGCAACAAAAATAACTAAATAGTATTTAATAACACCAACAATGAATCCTAGTATTTTAGATGGTATTTCTAAAATAACAGTAGCTTTTACTAACTTATCAACTATATTACCTAGTTTAAGAATAATTCTGGAAAGAATTAAAACTAAGACAAATAATACTAAGAAAGTTACTAGTTTATAAGTGATGATGGATGTAACAGAATTTAAACCACTTATATTATTAATAATAATTCCTGCGACAAAGTCTTTTAAAAGATAAGCAATAATAAAGGCTAAGATAAAACAGACAAGTCCAATTACTTCTTTAATAACCCCCCTTTTAAAACCAATTATTCCACCTAAGACAAGTAAAATAATGATTACTATATCAAATATATTCATACCTATCACCTATTTTTATTATAACTTATTTTTAAAAGATATGCTATAATAAAAATAGAGGTGTTTTACATGAACATTGTAATTAGAGTTAATGATGAAATTAAACAAAAGATGATTGAATATTATAAAGATAAGGTACGGCCTAAAAAGATACCGTATGTAGTATTTCAAGCTGAAGAAGAAGACACAGTTATTACTATGTATGAATCTGGTAAAGTAATGTTTCAAGGTAAAAGTGCTGATGTTGATGCTTCGATGTGGGGTATTGCTTTAGAAGAGACAAAGAAAGAGAAAAAGAAAATCAGTAAAGAAGAACAGAAATATTATGACTCTTCTTCTATTGGCTCTGATGAAGTAGGAACTGGTGATTACTTTGGACCTATTGTCGTAACGGCTACATATGTCAATAAGAAAGACATTAAAAAGTTAGAAGAATTAGGTGTTGGGGACTCTAAAAAGATTACTGATGATAAAATACTTAAAATAGCACCTAAACTAATAAAGATTGTAAAATATAAATCACAGATTCTAACTAATAAAGAATATAATGAAAAATATAGTAAAGATATCAATATGAATAAGATTAAATCTATTATGCATAATAAAGTATTATATGATTTAGTTCACTCTGAAAAACTAGACTATGACTATATAATAGTAGATGAGTTTGCCAGGGAAGCTAGATATTATGGATATTTAGAAGGCATACCTAATATTCAAAAAGGAATTACTTTTCTTACCAAAGCTGAAGATAAAAACTTAGCTGTTGCTTCAGCATCTATCATCAGTAGATATATCTTCTTAAAAGAATTTGATAAATTATCTGATGAATTACATATTCCCCTACCTAAGGGAGCCGGCAAAGATGTAGATACTGTTGGAGAAGAAGTAGTAGAAAAATATGGTGAAGATAAACTAAAAGATATAGCTAAACTAAACTTTAAGAATACTGATCGTATTCTTCATACAATGATATATTAAAAGAAGAGGTTGATCCTCTTCTTTTTAATTGTTTTCCTTAGTAAACTTGGCAAATTTATCTATTTCTGGAGTATTGAAAGTAGTCTCTTCTAGTTTTTCAATAATCTTCTTTTGTTCTTTAGTTAGTTTAGTTGGTGTTATTACCTTAAATTCTATATACATATCACCTTTATGGTTATTAGTCTTATTATTAACACCTTTACCTTTAATTCGTTCTATATCACCACTATTTACACCAGCAGGTATATTTAGTTTGACATTACCATAGATAGTAGGAATTTCTTTTTTACCACCTTTAATAGCTTCAATAAAGGTAATTGGTACTTCTAAGTAGATATCATCTTCTTCTCTTTTGAAGTATTTATGTTTTTTAACAATAAATTCTAAATATAAATCTCCATTAGGTCCACCATTATTACCAGCATTTCCTTTACCTGATACTCTTAATCTATCACCAGTCGCTATTCCGGATGGAACATTTATAGTAATAGTTTTGTTTTCAGTAACTTTACCACTACCATGACAGCTTGTACATTTTCTTTTAAAACTAGATCCTGTTCCTTGACAGGTTGGACAAGTAGTTTTAGATAGAAAAGATCCAAAAATAGTATGTTGTTCTCCGGTTACTGTTCCACTACCATGACAATTAGGACAGGTTTCTTTATCAAAACCACCTTCACCATGACAATCAGGACAATCTTCCACTACATCAACTTTAATATCTTTTTCACAACCAAAGACACTTTCTTCAAAGGAGATGTTTAGACGCATTAACATGTCATCTCCTCTGGTTTTACGATTTCTATTGCCTCTTCCAGTAAATGAAGAAAAGTCACGGCCACCGCCAAAAATAGTATCAAAGATATCTCCTAAATCGACATCAACACCTTGGAAACCATCAAAGCCAGCACCACCAAAGCCTGAAAAGCCTTCAAAACCACTACCGGTAGGACCATTTCCTACACCAGCATGACCAAAACGATCATAATTAGCTCTTTTTCTTTCATCAGATAAAACAGAATATGCTTCTTGAGCTTCTTTAAACTTTTCAGCAGCAGCTTCTTTATTATCTTTATTTAAGTCAGGATGAAATTCTTTGGCTTTTTTACGAAAAGCAGATTTAATTTCTTTTTCAGTGGCATTTTTAGAGACACCTAAGACTTCGTAATAATCACGTTTATTTTTACTGGCCACTTCCTTCACCTTCTTTACTTATTGTCATAAATTTATCTAGCATGGAATCAAAATATTGATAGGCATTTTTATATGTTTCATCCTTAGTAAGATCAATACCAAGTACTTTAAATGCTTTTAGAGGTTTTATATCACTACCAAGAGTTAAGAACTTAAGATAGTTCTTTAACATATCTTGGTTTCCATTTAATATTTCTTTTGCAACAGAAGACGCTACGGCGATACAGAATGCATAATTATATAAATAATAATTCATATAATAGTGACTTCTAGTTGTCCATGATAATGGAGAATATTCATCTAAGATAACTTCTTTACCATAGTATGTTTTTAATGATTTATTTACTAAATCATTCATATATTCTTTACTAATAGTATTATCTTGTTCTACATAATCATAGAATTTTCTTTCAATAGTACCTTCTCTTACTGCTCCATACATATTGGAGATGAAAACACCTAATATATTAGAAATACCAGCTAATTTTTCTTCTTTAGTTGTACCATTTTCTGATAAATATGATGAAAGTAAGCATTCATTGGTAAGGGATGCTACTTCAGCTACTAAGTTTGATACATCACGATAGTGATAGGGATTATTTTTTGATACAAATTGGTGATGAACATTATGTCCTCCTTCATGAATAATAGTACTTACTGATGTTAAATCATAGTTATAACTCATAAGTATTCTGGAATCACGGTCTGTAGGGGCAAAAGAATACCCTCCTGACTGTTTTCCTTTATATTCAGCATAATCAATATAACGATTAGTAAATATCTTTCTAAAGGCCTCTATATACTCTTTTCCTAGAGGTTTAATAGCTTCAAGGCATATATTTTGAGCTTCTTCAATTGAATACTCTTTTGTACTATCAGCTAATTCTAAATTTAAATCATATTGGTATAGTTTATCTAGTTTTTTAGTTTTTCTAAATAGTCTAAAGTACTTTTGTAGTTTATCAACATTTTTCAAAGTATTATTTACCAAAGCATCATAAGCTTCTTTTTTCATATCTAAGTTAAATAGTTTAGCTTCCCAGGCATTTTTAAAGTTATGTAGTTTAGCATTAGTAAGATTAGTTTTAACATATCCATTTAGAAAGCTAGCAGAAGAAATAGCATAATTATCAATAGTACTATAATACTTATTCCATACTTCTTTTCTTATTTTACGATCATCGTTTTTAAGTAATTTACGGACATTAGTAGTAGTAATAACTTCCTTTTTACCATTAATAGTAATTTCTCCATAGTTATGTTCTCTATTTAACATATTAGATGAAAAATCATCAAAGTGGTTAGTTGCATTATTAAGTTCCGCAATAATATTTTCTTCTTTTTCAGATAGAATATGATCTTTATTCTTATAGATATCATCTAATAATACTTTATATTTATTAAGGCCTTTATTTTTGAATAATTCTTTATATTTCTTCTTATCTAATTGTAATAACTCAGGAGCAAAAAAAGCTGTATTAATACTATAAAGAGTAATTAATTCTTCACATTTACTTTTTCTACTAATATTTTTACTGATACCTAGTTCTTGATCATTTATTAGATAGGCATATATATAAAGACGTTCTACTATAGCACTTATTTCACTATCTTTTTCTAGGAATTCATAAAGTTTTTCACCATTATTAAGACTACCTTTGTATTTAATTAAGGTATTTACTAGTTTAAGAGTTTTATCATATGTCTCTTGAAACTCTTTTTCATTCTTAAAATAATCAGTTAAATCCCATTTGTATTTAGTTGGTACATCTTTTCTATCTTTATATTTTTCCATGATCTCTCCTAATCCAAGAAAAAGTTCTAGTTATCTAGAACTATTTCTCTTCAACGTCTGCTTCTTTTACTTCTTCATTTTTTTCTTCTTCTTTAGGTGCTTCATTATTAGCAGCTTCAGCACGTTCTTTATTTACTTGTTCATATACTTTAGTTGCTAGGGCCATAGCCTTCTCTTGTAGTTTTTCTTTCTTATCTTTAATTTCGTCTAAATCGTTCTTCTCTAAAGCTTCTTTTAATTCTTTAATTAATCCTTCAGCTTCTTCTTTTTCAGAAGCGTCTACTTTATCACCTAAATCTTTTAATGATTTTTCAGTTTGGAATACTAATTGTTCAGCTTCATTTTTTAAATCAGCTTCTTCTTTTTTCTTCTTATCAGCTTCTTTATTTTCTTCAGCTTCTTTTTGCATTCTTTCGATTTCTTCATCAGAAAGATTAGTTGAAGCAGTAATAGTAATTGATTGTTCTTTATTAGTTCCTAAATCTTTAGCACGAACGTTAACAATACCATTAGCATCGATATCAAAAGTAACTTCAATTTGTGGAACTCCTCTTGGTGCAGGTGGAATATTAGTTAGTTGGAATCTTCCTAGAGTTTTATTATCTGCAGCCATACTACGTTCACCTTGTAATACATGTACATCAACAGCTGGTTGGTTATCAGCAGCAGTTGAAAATACTTCAGTCTTAGAAGTTGGTATTGTTGTATTACGTGGTATTAAAGTAGTCATAACTCCACCTAAAGTCTCTAATCCTAATGATAATGGTGTTACATCAAGTAAAACTATATCAGATACATCACCAGTTAAAACTCCACCTTGGATAGCAGCACCCATAGCTACTACTTCGTCAGGGTTAACTTCTTTGCTTGGTTCTTGCCCAAGTTCTTTTTTAATTAAATCATAGATATATGGTATACGAGTAGATCCACCTACTAGAATAACTTTATCAATATCTTCTTTTTTCATCTTGGCATCTTTTAATGCTTTAGTTACAGAATCAAGTGTAGAATCTGCTAAATCACGAATTAAGTCTTCAAATTTAGCACGGGTTAGACTCATTTCTAAGTGAAGTGGTCCAGCCTCACCTTGTGAGATAAATGGTGCTGATATTTGAGTAGTAGTAACTCCTGATAGATCTTTCTTAGCTTTTTCAGCAACTTCTTTAAGTCTTTGCATTGCCATTTTATCTTGAGATAGGTCAACACCATTTTCTTTTTTAAATTCAGCTACTAAGTAGTCAATAATACGATTATCAAAATCATCACCACCTAGTTTATTATTTCCAGATGTAGATTTAACTTCAAATACACCATCACCTAGTTCTAGGATGGAAACATCGAAAGTACCTCCACCTAAGTCATAAACTAAGATAGTTTGGCCTTCTTCTTTTTCTAGTCCATAAGCAAGTGATGCAGCAGTTGGTTCGTTGATAATTCTTTCCACTTCTAAACCAGCAATTTTACCAGCATTTTTAGTAGCTTGACGTTCAGCATCATTGAAGTATGCAGGTACAGTAATAACAGCTTTAGTAACTTTTTCTCCTAAATAGCTTTCAGCATAATCTTTCATGTATGAAAGGATCATAGCTGATACTTCTTCTGGAGTATATTTCTTACCTTCAGCTTCTACTTTTTTACTAGTACCCATTAATCTCTTAATAGAAGAAATAGTATTAGGATTAGTAATTGCTTGTCTTTTAGCAGCTTCTCCTACTATTCTTTCACCATTTTTGAAAGCCACAACAGATGGTGTTGTTCTTCCTCCCTCAGGATTTGGGATAACAGTTGGATTTCCAGCCTCCAACACAGCTACACAGGAATTTGTTGTTCCTAAATCAATTCCAATTATTTTACTCATTTTTCATCTCTCCTTTTTCATTCATTTTATTTATTTTTACAGTGGCAGGTCTAATTACTCTGCCCTTCAAGATATAACCTTTTTGTAATACATCAAGTACTTCATCTTCTTTTTTACCTTTTTCTTCTTCAGTAATTAGTACTTGTTCTTTAGTAGGATCAAATATTTCACCAATACGACAGATTTCTTCAACTCCATAATTAGTTAAGATTTCTTTAAGCTTGGTATACATCATTTTAAAGCCAGTTAAATAGTTTTTAACTTCTTCTGATACATCTTCGTGCTTTAGAGCTAGTTCAAAGTTATCAACGATATTTAATAGTTCTAAAATTAGATCCTGATTAGCATATTTCAATCTGCTTTCTAGTTCTTCATCTTTACGTTTACGATAATTAATAGTTTCAGCTTGTAAGTATTTAATCTTTTCTTGTAATTCACCATTTTCTTTAGTTAGTTTTTCTATAATGTTTTCTTCTTTAGGTTGTTCTTTTTCTTTTTTATCCTCTTTAATATTAGGATCCTTTTTTAATTCTTCTTTCATATTATTCCTCATTATCTTTCTCAATATTTTCTTTAATATATTTTAAGATGTTTACAACTCGATCATATTCCATTCTTTTAGGACCGATGACAGCAATTGTTGCTTCATCATCTCCTACACTATATTTTGTTTTAACGACCGTACAATCATCATCTACATTGTTTTCTTTACCAATATAGACTTTAATATTGTTGTCCGCATCTTCTTTAATGTCATTCAATACTTCTTTATCATCTAGTTTTTCAAATACTTCTTTGATTTTATCAATGTTACTAAACTCAGGTTGAGTTAAGAATTTGTTTTTACCTTGAACATTGATATTTTCGGAAGCAATATCTGAAAAGACATGATAGAAGGCATTATATAGTTGTTCATGTTGTTTGACATATTTTCCGATAATTGGTTTAATTTCATACTCCAGTTTAGTTGATACTTCATCAATAGGTGTTCCTACTATCAAGTTATTAATCAATTCAACTGTTTTCTTGATCTCGATTTGATCGACATTTTCCAGTTTAATTTGTTTGTGTTCAACATGACCTTTATCAGTTACTACTAAACAAATCATACTTTCGTCATCAACGGGAACCACTTCTATTTTTTTAAGTAGATTCTCATGTGATGAAGACCCAAGTATTACTGTAGCATAACTAGTCATATCAGAAATTACTTGGAGACTCTTATTAATAGCATCTGATAGTTCCATTTCTTGGTTCTTAAAGATAATTTGTAGTTTCAACATATCTTCAGCATTCATTTCTTTAAGTTCCATTAAGTTATCGACATAATAACGGTAACCTTTTTCAGAAGGTATTCTACCAGATGAAGTATGAGTCTTCTCTAAAAGACCTAATTCTTCAAGAGTAGCCATTTCATTTCTAACAGTAGCCGATGAACACTTAAGTGTTTTGCATATTAAATTAGAGCTCACTGGCTTAGCTAATTTCACATACTGTTCAACTATTAGTTTAAGTATTTTACTTTGTCTACTAGTTAACATTACATCGCCTCCTAGCACTATTAGTATATGAGTGCTAATAATAATATATACCTATAATTAGCACTTGTCAATATAAATTGCTAAAAAAGTGTCAAATAAAAAAGATAGTCTTTAAAACTATCTTTTTAACTTATTAAAGTGCCCTTTTGAACATTAGAGTTTTCTGATTTTGTAGCAATAATATTATCTATATTAGTTGTGTTATTTCTATAGTTTACAGTTATTTGGGCACCAGAGTCGGTAGCAGCATTAGCAAAGGCATCAGTATATGTTGTTGGATTACTTAATATTTTTATTGTTCCTGATGCCTTCGGACAATAGTAGAACATATAATCTATTTCTGTTACTTTGGAAGTATCCCAATTACTAGCACCATTTATGCTTTCTAACAAGGTGCATCGCTGGAACATACGACGCATGTCAGTTACCTTGGAAGTATCCCAATTACTTAATGCATTAATGTTTGTTAGAGCGCTACAATAGTAAAATATAGCATACATACTGGTTGCGCTAGAGGTGTCCCAATTACTAGCACCATTTATATTAGTTAAGGAACTACACTCTTGAAATATAGCACTCATATCTGCAGCATTTGAAGTGTTCCAATTACTAGCACCATTTATATTCGTTAGATCTTTACAGCCATAAAACATACCTCGCATGTTGGTTACATTTATGGTGTTCCATGAAGTTAATGCATCTATGTTAGTCACTGATTTACAAGATTTAAACATATTTTGCATACGAGTTACTCCTGAAGTATCAACAGATGATAAAAAGGATATGTCTGTTAAGGATTGAAGTTCCATGAACATATAATTACTATTGGCATTTAAATACAATGTAACAGCATCAGAATGAAAATATATTGTTTCGTCTGTACTATCAAACCAGATATATATTGGTTTTTTAGGTGTTATTGATACGTTGTTATCTGCTGCTGGAGTAAAACCACTTGGCAAAGTAGTAGCGCCTTTTATGGCTTTGATTTTGGTATCTGCAAAATCTTTAGTAACATCACTAGCGCCAGGATTAGCTAGCTTTTTCATTTTTTGGTTAACATTTTCACCTGTATCAAATATTGCTGTGGAATTTAAGTCTTCTTCAATTTCTTTTACAAGGTCTTTAGTACTTTTGTTGGAAAAAGACATGGTTGATAATAAAATCATAACTATCATTACAGCCATAATTAAAGTACCGTAAATAATAGTTGAAATAGCAAAGCCCTTATTATTTATTCTTTTCATATTATCACCAATTATATATTACACTATTTTTTTTAAAATAACAATATATTTATCACCATATTTCTTTTCTTTAATACTAGTAAAATTATTGTTATTTACTTTATTTAATTGATCTGTTTCACATACAATAATACCCTTATCGTTTAAAAGGTTTCTTTTTTCTATTATATTTAGTGTTTTGGAAATGAAATCTGTTTTGTATGGAGGATCTAAAAAGATTACATCAAAGGTATTAGTTGTACTTTCTAAAAATTTTAGATAATCATTTCTTATTACTTCAGCATTGGTAATATCTAAAGTTTCAATGTTTTTCTTTACTATATTTATTGCTTTAGGATTTTTATCAATAAAATATGCGTATTTACTATTTTGAGATAGAGCTTCAATACCTAATGCTCCAGAACCACAAAATAAATCTAAGATGGTTGCTTCAGCTAAATAATCTTGAATCATCGCAAAAAGACTTTCTTTTACTCTATCCATGGTTGGTCTAGTACCATCAATATTAAATCCTAATAGTTTTCTTCCCTTATATTTACCACTAATTACTTTCATTGGTTATTTCCTTCAATCTTTTATTTATTTCTAAAATTAGATAATTAAGTTCATTCTCATTATGACGATAATTAATCATTTCCGGATATTCTAATACCTCTTGTTTTAGGCTTTCATCATAGGTCTCATTATATTTTGTAAGTTTATCCATTAGTTCGTGGTTTTCTTTTATAGCTTTAATACTTTCTTTAATATCTTTTACAGTATTACTTTCATCAATACTTTTAATTAATTTATCTACTTTTTCTTCCATAGATATCACCAATATAATAATATCATATAATCTACTTAATTACATCTAGAAAAGACGAAATCATATTTACTTTTTTACTTAAATCTTCTATTTTAGAATCTAAGGTTAAATAATATTTTTCCTTCATTTCCTCTTCCATTTTTATAATGCTTGCGGGATTTCTATTTAAATATTTATACCAATAAGAGTTTTCTCTTAGATATCTATATAAATAAGGATTACTTCTAATTTTCATCTGGACATATACATTCATTAGTCATCAAAATACTTATATAACGGCCTTGGTTCATATATTTTAGGAGTAGCGGTGGCTCCTAAACCAATATCTTGTAGTAAGCCAATAGTTTTTTGAATATTGTCAATTCCTTTTTGAACAGTATTTATGTCAACACCTTTTATAGTATCAATAAAATTAGTAAATGAAGTTGTGACATTATTAGTTTTAAAGTATTTATCCCAGACACTACTATTTTCCCCATACATTTCGTATAATTCATATAGTTTTTGCCAAGTAGTTGTATTATTTAAGGTTGCATCAGCTAGTTCTGGATGTTTTCTGACAAAGACTTTGAAAGAATCTTTAGACATATTATCACCTACTAATTTATATGTAAAAAAAAAAGAAAATACGACATTTTCTTTTTTAATCTAAGAAGTCATCAATAGTAAGTAGTCGATCATCAATTTCTTTTAATGATATTCTTTCCTTTTTAGGTTTCTTTTCTTTAGGTGGTTCTTTTTTAACTACTTCCTTTTCTTCCTTTACTTCTTCTTTTGGTTCTTCATTCATATCTTCAATAGTGATAATATCTTTTTTCTCTTTTAGAGTTGCCTCTATAAAAGCATCCGTAAGTTTAGTTTTTTCAATCTCTTTACCAGTAGAATAACGATCTAATATTGGGAATTCAGTTACTTTATAAAGATTAATAGTTTTATTCTTAAGACCAATATTAACATTATTCTCAACAATAAATGTTTTTAATACTTTATAGGGATTAGTCTTAACTTCTCTAATTATTAGAAGACCACGTCTTGCTCTAGTAGATAATTCAAACTCTGATAATCTAATTCTCTTAGTAGTTGCTTTATCAGTAATAACAGTTAAGAATTCATCGTTATCATTGAAACTATTGACACAAGCTACATGATCACCTTTTAGTTTAATTGACTTAACGCCTGCTGTTTTTAGACCTACTAAAGGTATTTCTGAAGCTTTAAATGATAAACCATAACCACTATCAGTAGAGACAAATACTTTATCTTTTTCTTCAATATAGGCATTGATTACTTGATCATTGTCTTTTAATTTCATACAAGTAATTGGTTTAGAATATCTACTAACTTCAAATTCTTTTAAACTAGTTTTTTTAATCATACCATCACGAGAAGCAATAATAATATTTTTATCATCAGTAAACTTCTTAACCGGGATGGCATTTACTACTGTTTCATCTTCTTTTATTTCAATTAAGTTACTGATATGTTTAGGCATATCTTTCCATTTAAGATCAAAAATGGTATGAGCAGGAATAAATAAGTAGTTACCTAATGATGTAAAGACAAGTAAAGTATCTTTAGTATTCATCTTTATTAAATTATGAATATAATCATTTTCTTTTAAGACAGGATCATCATCAGTAGCTTTGTAACTACGATATGAACTTCTCTTAATATAACCATCATTAGTAAGTAAGACAACTATTTCTTCACTTGGAATCATCATCTTTTCATCTATTTTAATTTCAGTTACTTCACTCTTTATTTCAGTTAATCTCTCTTTACCATATTCCTTTTTAACTCTTCTTAAATCATTTTTCATGACATTTTTCAAAGATTCTTCGTTATTAAGTATTTCTTCTAATTCAGCAATGATCTTTTTTAGATTAGCTAATTCTTCTTCTAATAGAACAACATCTGTATTAGTGAGACGATATAATTGTAAAGTAACAATTGCTTCTGCTTGAGCTTCACTGAAATCAAACTCTTTTACTAAATTTGCTTTGGCATCAGCTTTATTTTTACTAGCTCTAATTACTTTTATTACTACATCTAGAATAGATAAACACTTAACAAGTCCTTCAACGATATGGAAACGCTCTTTAGCGTGTCTTAAATCAAATTCTGTTCTTCTAGTCACAACTTCTTTTTGATGAGTTATAAAGGCATCTAAGGCCCCTTTAAGACCTATTAATTTAGGTCTTCTATTAACAATAGTTACCATATTGAAATTATAACTAATTTGCATATCAGTATTTTTTAGTAAATAGTTAATAACTAGTTCTTCTCTAGCACTTTTTTTAAGATCAATTACAATACGAATATCTTTATCTGATTCATCGCGAATTTCACTGATACCATCTATTTTCTTGTCTAGACGAATATCATCTATTTTTTTAACTAAATTGGCTTTATTAACTTCAAATGGTATTTCTGTAATAATAATTTGATTAGTCTTCTTGTTATATTCGTATTTACTCTTAATAATAATACGACCTTTACCAGTTTCATAAGCACTTTTAATACCATCTAATCCTTCAACAATCGCACCAGTTGGGAAGTCTGGTCCCTTAACATATTTCATTAAAGTATCTAGAGTACAATTAGGACTATCAATTCTGTGAATAGCTGCATCTATTACCTCACTCAAATTATGAGGAGGAATATTTGTCGCATAACCAGCAGAAATACCTTGAGCACCATAAACTAAAAGGGCTGGAAAACGAGCTGGTAGGACAGTTGGTTCTTTAGTAGTATCATCAAAGTTAGGTGCAAATTCAACAGTGTCTCGATCAATATCTTTGAATAGTTCACTGGCAATTTTAGAAAGTCTAGCTTCAGTATAACGATAAGCAGCAGGACTATCTCCATCAATAGAACCATTATTACCATGCATATCGATATAAGGATCTCTTGTTTTCCAATCTTGACTCATTCGAACCATAGCATCATAAATAGATGTATCACCATGAGGATGATAGTTACCAATTACATCTCCTACTGTTTTTGCACTCTTACGATAACCTTTATCATGAGTATTGTGTTCTTTATGCATTGAATATAATATTCTTCTTTGAACTGGTTTTAGTCCATCCCTAGCATCTGGAATAGCTCGATCTTGAATAATATATTTTGAATAACTACCAAAACGCTCTCCCATAATATCTTCGAGCGTATAGTCAAATATTTTTTCAATTACTTTTTTAGTTTCATCTTTAGGCATATCTTCACCTTCTATATCTTATAGTCATCTTCTAAAGAGAATTCAACATTTTCTTCAATCCATTCTTTACGAGGCGCTACTTCATCACCCATAAGAATAGAAACTCTTTTTTCAGCTAATTGAGCATCTTCAATATTAACTCTAATTAAAGTTCTACTACCAGGTTTCATAGTTGTTTCACAAAGCTGATCAGCATTCATTTCTCCTAAACCTTTATAACGTTGGATATCACATTTCTTACCGGCACTTTTCTCTTTCATTTCTTCTACTGTATAAGCATACTCAATATCTTTACCACTTTGAATCTTAAATAGTGGTGGCAAGGCCACAAAAAGTCTACCATCTTCAATTAATGGTTTCATATAGCGATAGAAGAATGTTAGAAGTAGACACTGAATATGACCTCCATCTTCATCAGCATCACTCATAATGATTACTTTCGCATATTCGCAGTCCTTGATGTCGAAGTTAGAACCATAACCAGCACCAATAGTATAAATAATAGTATTAATTTCTTCATTCTTAAAAATGTCTGCTTCTTTAGTCTTTTCAGTATTTAAGACTTTACCTCTTAGTGGAAGAATAGCTTGATATTTACGATCTCTTCCCTGTTTAGCCGAACCACCAGCAGAATCACCTTCGACTAAGAATAATTCTTTTTTAGTTTTATCTTTGCATTGAGCAGGAGTTAATTTACCAGATAAAGCACGTTCTTTAACATTCTTTTTTGTTCCTTTACGGGCTTCTTCTCTTGCTTTACGAGCTGCTTCTCTAGCAATCTTACTCTTTAAACTTTTATTAATTATTTCCGTCGCAATAGTTTTATTTTCTTCTAGGAAAACTCTTAAATTCTCAGAGACAATTGCTTCTGTAATAGATTTAGCAGCTGGTGTACCTAATTTACCTTTAGTCTGTCCTTCAAATTGAAGTGCTTCTTCAGGTATTTTTAAAGATATAATAGCTGTTAAACCTTCTCTAACATCAGTTCCTTCAAGGGATTTTTCTTTTCCTTTAATGAAGTCATGACTACGAGCATATTCATTAAATACCTTAGTTAAAGCTGTCTTAAAACCTACTTCATGAGAACCACCATCAATAGTCTTAACATTGTTGACAAAGGATACAATATTCTCACTATAGGAATCAGTATATTGCATTGCAACATCTACTTCAATTTTGTCTTTAGAACCGTTCATAGTCAAAACTTTATGAAGAGGGTTTTTGTTTCTATTTAGATCTTCTACAAATTCTTCAATTCCTCTTTTATAACAAAATACTGCTTTACGATCATCTTCTTCATCAACTACTTCAATAGTAATTCCTTTTAGTAAGAAGGCAGACTCTTGCATTCTCTCACAAATAGTAGTATATGAGAAATTAATTGAGGAAAAGATTTCTTTATCAGGCATGAAACGAACAGTCGTACCTGTTCTATTAGTAGTTCCAATCTTTTTAAGAGGAATATCTACTTTACCTCCATCTTTGAAACGAATAAAGTGCTCTTCTTTATCTCTTTTAATAGTTACTTCCATCCATTCAGATAAGGCGTTAACAACACTAGAACCAACACCATGTAGTCCTCCTGATACTTTATAACCATCTGATTCAAATTTACCACCAGCATGTAAAATAGTATAAATAACTTCAGGAGTAGATCTACCAGATGAATGCATACCAGTTGGTACACCACGACCATGATCTTCTACGGAAACTGATTTGTCATTATGAATTGTTATTTTTATATAATCACCAAAACCATTGATAGCTTCATCAACAGCATTATCAACGATTTCCCATACTAAATGATGTAATCCTCTTTTATCGGTAGAACCAATATACATTCCTGGTCTTTTCCGAACAGCTTCTAAACCTTCAAGGATTTTTATAGATGATGAATCATATTTCATGTAAAATCACCATATCTTTCCATGATAATTATATCTAATTTAGAGTAAAGACGCAAATGTTTTGACATTTATTGACACTAAAAAAGAGACTTTACAGTCTCTTTTCATTGCTTATTCTATTGGCTTCTACTAAAGTATTAGCTTCTTCAACAAACGCACCACTTGTAGTAGTAGACCGATAATACTCTTTTATCATCTTTTTATCTAATTTCTTATAATACTTTAGAACATCTTTTAAGTTATTAGTCTTAATATCAGTAGCTGTTTTAAGATAATAATAAACTTTAGAAAGATGAATATAATCAACTGGATCTTTATTATTTTCATTATACTCTATTACTTGACTGTTACGATTGAAATAATGTAATAATCCATTCATTCTACTTTTTAAGGCCATATAGATCTCTTTTTCTTTATCAATATCCATTTCCAAATAAGTTCTTTTATCGTATAATTCAAAAGTTCTATTTGTTAAATAGATATTAATTAGATTAAGAAAATCTCTAGCATTTTGAAATTCTCTTCTAGTATTATAATTATTGGCCTTTTCATTAAACTCCGTCACCACATGTTGTATTTGTTGCATGAAAAGTAATTCAGTATCACTCTTTTCCATAGGAACCTCCTATTTACTCTTTTTCTTTGTTTTTACTTTTTCCATATTCTTGATTTCTTTTTTATAGATATGATATTTTCTACTATCTAATGCAGTGTTCTTATTGAAAGTAACTGTATCAAATTCACCAGTATGATCAATAGCATAATCTAGGGCTGACCAAGCAGAAGCAGATACTTTACCTCTTAGGCTACGAGCACCTGTTTTTTCTAGGTAAGCTTGATGAGCTATTTCTTTTATATAAGAATCAGAGCACTTTAGATTAATACCAATTTGTTTAAATATCTTTTGTTGGTTCTTAATCTCTGATATATTTGATTTAACTAGTATTTCTGCTAAATCTTTTTCCTCTAAATCATTTAAATGAATTACTACTGAACATCTACCCATAAACTCATCAGGTATTTGAGCTTTTTCTACGAAGTCATCAATATTAGGTTCTTTTTTAACTACTTCAGTTTTATTGAAACCAATTTGAGCATTACGACGACCAAAATCTTTATATACTTCAGTAAAAGCTCCACCAAAGATTACACGCATATGGGATGTATCAATATTTACTCCATAAGTGGAATGAATATTTGGTTTAGCCATATAGGTAGTACCATCAACAAATTTTAATAATTCATTTAGGACCCCTTTACCATGAGGATCATCTTTATTAGAAGATCCCTTCTTATCTATTTCATCAAAGAAGATAATGGCCTTCTCTGCTTTTTTGATATCCTTATTACAATCTAAGTATAATTGGTATAAAACTTCTTCAATATCTAGTCCCACATAACCGGCTGTTGTTAATTGATTGGTATCAACTATTGCAAAAGGACGATTAATAGCTTTAGCTATCTGTCTCATCATTTCTGTTTTACCAACACCAGTTGAACCAGTTAATAAGATAGCTGAATTATACTCAATAGAACCAGTCGCTTCAGCAATATCAATTCTCTGTAATTCAGACAGAATACGGGCAATATGTTCATCTTGAGATATAACAGCAGATGATACTTTCTTGAATACTTCATTACGATCGAAGGTATCTACATTATATTGATCCTTTAGTAAGGCTACTATCTTTGAAGTAGGTTTATCTTCAGGAGTCTCTTCTTTTTTTAATTCATTATCAACGAACTCTTCTAATACTTTGATATTCTCAGCAGTTTCGGTTAATTGTGATCTAATATCTCTTAATTGATCAATATCAAAAGCATTTTCAGCTAAAAGAGATAATAGATCATCAGCAGTTAATGAGACAGTTCCTTCTTTATCATTATCATCTTTTTCTATTTCTTCGACATTTTCTTCAGTTGTAGTAAACACTTTATCTAAAAAGATAGGAGTAAAACTATATTCATCTTTTTCATCATCATATTTAGCATCTACTATTAAATGTTGGGTTTCCTCACTAAAATTTTGAATAGCTTCCTGAACATTTTCTTCAGTTGGCTCACCCTCGATTAAATCTGTTACTCTAACAAGTGTTGTATAACATTGATCGCAATTAGATATTAGAAAGTCATAATCATCAAGAGGAAAATAGTTATTACCAGCACTATCAATAAAGATAGTTGCGAAATCACCATTTTCAACTGTTTCATCGTATTCGGGCAGTATTTCAAATACTTCTTCATTATTCTCATCAACGGTAGGAACATTATTAAAAAAAGCAACAGATCCACACATTGTATTCATTGGTAGAAAAACAAGATGATTATCTCCTACACTGTACTTTTTCATTAAAGTTGCTAAAAACATATTTTCATAATCTTTCATTTACGAACCCTTCCCTCTGCAATTTATTTTATTATATCACAATATATCTCTTCAATGGTAGCATTTATATCATTAAAATTAACATCATACCAATTAGTATTAAATTGATTATTAAAGAACGTGTACTGTCTTTTGGCATAATGACGGGTATTCTTTTTAATCTCTTCCTTTACCTCATTAAGTGAACATTCATTATTAAAGTAAGGTACAAATTCCTTATAACCAATGGCATTATTAAGTATTTTAGATTTAGAATAATACTCTTTTAGACTATTAACTTCTTCTAAAAGACCATTTGTAAACATAATTTCTACTCTCTTATTGATTCTTTCATATAGAAGATCACGATTAGTAGTTAGACCAATTACTTTGATATTATAAAGTGCTTGGTCTTTATTGGAGTTAATTTTTTCATTATTTTCAATCTTATTTAACGTTCTTACTAATCTTTGTCTATTGTTAGGATGAATATTAATATCTTGATCAAATTCATTTATTTTAGTAAGTATTTCTTCATTGCTTAGATCATTATATTCATCATATTTAGTACCTTCAGTAAATCTATAATCGTATAATAGAGCTTTAATATATAACCCTGTACCACCAACAATAATAATTTGTTTATTATTCTTCTCTAATTCATCAATAATTTTTCGACCATCTTTTTGATAGTCATAAACAGAATACTCTTCATCAATATCTTTTATATCAAATAGATGGTGGATTATTCCTTCTCTCTCCTCAGGTGTTGGTTTAGCACTACCAATATCAAGTCTTTTATAAATACTAACGGAGTCCCCATTAATTATTTCAGCATCTAATCTTTTAGCTAGTTCAATACTTACTTTGGTTTTACCAACACCAGTAGGTCCAACAATTACAATAATGTCTTTTTTCATTTAATTCATACTCCTTTTAAATAGTCTTTCTAGTTCGTATTTAGAGTAAGTTATAATAGTGGGTCGACCATGAGGACAAGTAAATGGATTTTCACAAGCAATTAAAGTATCTAATAGATAAGTCATGTCCTCTTCACTAATATAATCATGAGCTTTAATTGACATTCGACAAGCCAAAGTCATCGCTGTACGATCAATGAACTTTTCTCTAGTGAAATCTTCTTTAACACTAACTATTTCAAATATTTTACGAATTTGTTCCTCTTCAAAGCCCTCTAATAACCAGGTTGGATGAGAACGAACAATAAAAGTGTTACTACCGAACTCTTCAATATTAAAACCAAAGGATTCTAATAGTTCAAGATTATTCTTAACGATAATAAATTCATTGTTAGGTAGTTCTATTTTAATAGGTATTAATAAATCAGTAACAGTAGTTTTCTCTTTTTTCATATTTGTTAGATACTTTTCATAATTAATCCTCTCTGCTGCAGCATGTTGATCAATAATATACATACCATCTTCATTTTCACCAATAATATATGTTTCGAAGACAATTCCCTTCGGAATTATTCTTTTAATAGTACGAACTTCATCAAAATCAAGACTGATTTCTTCATAAGTTGGTTCGGCGATAGTATAATCATCATCTTTTTCTATTTTCTCTAATTCTTCTTGATAATCAGTTATTTCTGCTTTATCTTCTATTACTTTATTTTCAGAAATATCAGGTATTAAAACTAGTTTTTCTAAGTTTTTTACAATACTATCATTAACTAGTTCTTTTAATTCATTCATTTTAGAAAATTTAATATCCATTTTAGTAGGATGAATATTAATATCAACTAAAATAGGATCTACAGAAATGTTTAAGACAACAATTGGAAACTTATCTTTAGGAATATATGTGTGATAGGCATCAATAATAGCCCTATTAAGGAAATTATTTTTAATATAACGACCATTTACTAAAGTAGTAATAGCATTACGATTACTACGAGCTTTCTCAGGATAAGCAATATATCCAGATAAACTATAATCGTCATTCTCAGACTCAATAGTAATCATTTTCTTAGCAACATCAGCACCATATATATTATATATAACTTTCAATAAATCTCCTCTACCATCAGTCTTTATTAGCTCTTTACCATCATTTTTTACTGTAAATTTTATTTCCGGATGAGCAAGAACTATTTTATTTAAGTATTCTAAAACATGAGACAATTCAACATGAGGACTTTTTAGATACTTAAGACGAACTGGAGTATTATAAAAAAGTTTTTCAACTTCAATTTGAGTACCTTTCTTTAGATCACTATCTTCTTCCTTAACTAACTTACCTCCATCAATTATAATGGTAGTTCCCTCTTTACCATCGGAACTTTTCATTTTAACTTTAGCAACAGCGGCAATAGAAGGTAATGCTTCACCACGAAAGCCTAGGGTTTCGATATCGAATAAGTCATCAATCTTCTTAATTTTAGATGTTGCATGACGCGAAAAAGAAAGATGAGCATCTTCTTTGTTCATCCCGATACCATTATCAGTTATCTTTATCTTATCGATACCTGAATTCTCTAATTCAATCTTTATTTCACTAGCTTCAGCATCAATAGAGTTTTCAACTAGTTCCTTAACAACATTCATAACTCTTTCAATAACTTCACCAGCGGCGATCTTATTAGCTAAGTTTTGATCCATTACTTCTATTTTAGCCATGATATCACCTAACTACTAGGACAAGTCTCGCTTTCATAATTAGCACATTTTAAGCATATAGTGTACGTATAACTAGTATTAAAACTATTTGGTGCCTGACTAGCCTGAACATCGACAAAGGTATTAGGAATACAACTTGTGTGACTTTTAGGATCCTCTAAATTATCAAGATAACCTTCATCTTTTAATGTAGAAGCAGCGATTCTACCAGTACTATCAAGATGATCCATCATATAGTTTTGGGTTGCTCTTTTAAGTGTTTTTTCATGATTGGCATATGTTTCCTTTTTACTTTTGTCAACATATTTACTAACTCCAGCAACAGCTAAATAAGTAAGTATTCCTATTATCGCAATAGTTCCTAATAATTCAATTAATGTATACCCTTTATTATTCATAATTTTCACCTCAATCTTATTATACTATATTTCTTTTAAATATTTATATATTTTTTCGGCATCAGTTTTATTTTTAATTACTTTACCTATTTCTTCAACGCTTGCTTCTTTTAATTTCTTTAAGGAACCAAATTCTCTAATTAGAGATTTTCTTCTTTTTTCACCTACACCAGGGATACTATCAAGGACACTTACTAAAGCACCTTTACTTTTAATGTTACGATGATAGGTAATCGCAAAGCGATGTACTTCTTCTTGCATTTTAGTTAGGAAAAGTAATAGTTTACTATCTTTTTTTATTTCCAATACATTATAGTTTTCATCCATTATATAGCTAGTTCTATGTTTACTATCTTTAACTAGCCCAATGATAGGTATATCTAGTTTTAAAGAAGAAATAACCTCTTTAGCGACATTTATTTGGGTTTTACCACCATCCATCACAATTAGATCAGGATATGGTAGATTCTCCATTAATAATTTAAAATAGCGACGATATAATACTTCATGCATGGCTTTTAAATCATCTTTGACATCAAGTGATAATTTATATTTACGGTATTCATTCTTTAGAGGAATAAAATCATCATAGACAACCATTCCTCCAACATAGAAAGTACCAAATAAATGAGAATTATCAAAAGCTTCCATTTTCGATACTTTACGTCCTAGAAGACTACTTAATTCATCAATAGCTTCTAGTCTACTTTGATTAGACTCTATTTCTTTTTCTTCCCTAGAAAGTAACTTGTCTTTAGCGTTTGTATAAGCTAAATCAAGAAGTTTCTTATATTTACCCTTCTTTGGCACTAATACTTTATTTTGATAGTATTCTTCTAGAAGATCTTTATTTATTGATTCTGGTATAATTATTTCTTTAGGAATAATTCCTAAATTATCATAGAATTTAATAATATATTCAATAATTTCATCTTCACTTTTATCAATACTACTAAATATCTCCTCATGACGTGATGTTAAAAGACCATCACGAATGAAGAATATTTGAATAGAGACATAATTCTTATCGGTATAATAGTTTATTACATCGAAGTCAATAGCTTGACGAAGATCTAATTTCTGTTTAGAAAGAGTAATATCTATATCAGTGAGCATTTCTTTAAGTTCAAGAGCCCTTTCATAGTTAAGATTATCACTAGCTTTCTGCATTTCTTCTTTAATCTTTTTTGTAATAATAGAACTATCTCCTTTTAAGAAGCTAATTATCTCTTTTTTCATTGTATTTATGATTTCTTCATCAATATCATATGCACAATATCCTAGACATTCACCAATATGGTAATATAGACATACTTCTTTAGGTAGACGATCACACTTTCTAAGAGGATATATTCTATTAATAATATTTACAGTTTTACGAGCCGCTTTAACATTAGGAAAAGGTCCATATAAATAGTTTTTATTTCGTTTTCTTTTAACATTACGTACTACTCTAACCCTTGGATACTTTTCATTAGTAAGTTCAATATAAGGATAAGTTTTATCATCTTTAAGTAAGATATTATATTTAGGATTATATTTTTTTATTAAGGTTATTTCTAGTATTAATGATTCTAATTCTGATGATGTAACTATGTATTCAAAATCATCTATTTCTTCAACTAATCTTAGTGTTTTACCTGTTTGACTCTTAGTAAAGTAACTTCTAAGACGTTTTTGTAAGTTTTTGGCTTTACCAACATAAATAATTACACCATCTTTATTCTTCATCTGGTAACTACCAGGTGCAGTTGGTGTATTACTAAGTTTTTGCTTAAAGTCTTTCATGGCCATCACCAACTTTATTTTAACATAAAAAGAATAGATATTAAATCTATTCCTTAACTTTTCTTTCTTCTTTCTTTAAATGCATTATTAGAAGTGTTCCTCCTATACCAATACCTGCTAGTATTAAGTAAGGTAATATTGTAAAGATTAATCCAGTTACTGGTGACATTTCTTTGGTATTGTAGAAATCTACTGTATTTGTACCCGACGCAATTTCTGTTGCAGGAACTGAGTAGCCAGTTTCAGCTGCTTCTCCATCTATAGAATATGATGGACTATAACTTCCAGGTGTTTCTACCGCTGTAAAATAACTACCAAATAGATCATCACCATTAATATTTATCATTTTTTTAGGAGTTATAGGGTTGGCTTTATAATTTTTTATAATTATAATACCTCCTCCCCCTGGATTTGGATCAAGTGGAGGAATAGAATATCTACGTTTAACTGGTATTGCATCAAAGGTATTACCACCACTTGTGACTTGTCCAATGATTGCTGTCTGTCCATGTTTTAGATAGATAGTTGTTGGTGTTCCATCGGTTATAGTTGTTGGGTTGTTAATAGTATTTCCATTATAGGTTACTGTTGCATCTAATCCACTTATTGGATATGTCCAACCACTACTATCAATACTCCTATAATCACTTTCGCTATCACCAGGATCATTATCGATGCTAATTGTTACTGGGAAATATTCGGTTGTATCAGCACCTATCCCTTTTACAGTCTTTGATAGTTCTATATGACCAAAATACGTAGAATTAGTTTCAAAATCGTAATTAGCATATAACACTCCTGATATTGGCGTTATTTTTACCATTTCCTCTTCTCCAGTTTGTTCATTATACACCGTATTATATAAGATTAACGACGCCGTAAAATTGCCAGTTGGTACATTATTAGCATCAACAACATTTCGCACTTGCACTACTACAAAATAATTGAAATCATCTTCGGGATCAAAATATGCGTCAATACTGTAATCGTTTGAATCAATCAAACCATCTGGCTCAAAATAATATTCATAATCTCCTGGTTTTATAAACATTAGGCTTGATAAATCCATTGTTGTAGATTTCGTTATTTGATAATTTGTTGGAGTATCACTGGCTGTATAGTTTATTGTTGCTGTTGAAACTGGTGTCGTATCATCACCTGAAGCAAAAAGCCCATGCTCACTACTAGCCACTATAGGATTTGCTATATTTCTTATTGTCTCTCTAATGGTGATTGAATTTGGTCCACTCCAAGTTACAGTTCCTGCTGCTTTTGCTTCTTTTATATTTAGACTTAGTACTCCTATTAGTACTACTACAAGCATTAAAAATACATTATGTATACTAAATATTCTCTTCATATACTTCCCTACCTTATGTATTAATTGTACTATTTTCTTGAAGTTTGTGTCAATAAAAAGCAATGGTTAATTATACTTTTCCATTGCTTTCATCATTTGATTAATTTGTTTTTGATTTGGTTTTCTTCCCATCTGCATCATTAATGTTTTAATCATATCTTCATTAATAGGTGGGTTCTTCTTTAGATATTTTTGCATATATTGTTTAGCAATTAAAAAACCAATTACTGCGCCTACTAGAAGACTAATTACTACCAATATAATATCATGAGCCATTTTATCACTCTCCTTCTTCTTTATTTTACTAAATATTTATTATTTAAACAAGAGTTTTAATTCTATCTATAAAATAAAAGTTAGTATTTTTAAAGTCACAGATGAAGAAATTAGTACTATATCTTTCTAAATATTTAATAAAAATACTATTTTTTTTATTAGTAATTATTCTAATACAACTATTCATTACTTCTAAATTGGATATTTCATTTAGAATCCCATCAGAATAATAATGAATGTTTTCTTTTTTACTATAAAATGCTTCTTTATGCATTTTAATGAATAGATAATTATCTAGATGTTGTTTTTCTATTTTTCTAGTTAATTGTTTGAGAAAAGTAATACCAAAATTAGCTTCATCATATTTAATATTTTTAATATTATTTAAAATATTATAAAGACCTGATGGATTATCTCCATAAAGGTCTTTAAATTCTTCTTTAATATTAAATATATAATAAGTATACATATTGATCACCATCTTTATAGTAGCAAATCAATATGGATAATTTTGTCGAATTATTTAATTAATTCTTCTACTTTTTTCTCTAATGTATCAATATCATAACCAAATTTCTTATAGATATCCTCTTTACTACCACTAGCACCAAAAGTAGACATAGTTATTAAACAATCAGGATTATAAATTATTTCGTTCCAAGAACCACTTATTTCAGTAGAAATAACTATTTTTTTCTTTTCAACTGGCAGTATTTCATCATATTTCTTATCAGGTAGTTCCATTAGTCTTCTTATACATGGTACAGATACTACTCTAAGATTGAGACCTTTTTTCTGTAATCTATTAGCAACTTCTATTGATAGATGAACATCTTCACCAGAAGAGATTAAAACACCATTTAGGTCTCTACCATCATCATTTAGAATATAAGCGCCATTAACTACTTCATTTATTTTAGCGTTTCCTAGTACTTTTAATTTGTTTTTAGAAAGAGCGATTACAGCAGGAGAATCTTTCTTTTCATAGATTACTTTATATGAACCTATTACTTCATTGGCATCTGCTGGTCTGAATACTTCTACATTAGGAATAATTCTTAATGATTCTAATTGTTCAATTGGTTGATGAGTAGGTCCATCAGCACCAATACTAATTGAGTCATGAGTAAGTATATAGACAACTGGTAATTTCATCATAGCTGCGAGTCTAATAGCTGGTCTTAAGTAATCAGAAAAGGTGGTAAATGTAGATACATAGGGCCTAAAACCACATAGTGCTAATCCGTTAGCCACAGCTCCCATTAGATGTTCTCTAACTCCAAAGAAGATATTCTTACCATCTCTATTTTCATTGGTAAAATCACCTTGATCATTTATATAAGTTTTAGTGGATAAGAAAACATCAGCTGCCCCTCCAATTATATATGGATTATCGGTAGCTAAACGATTAAGTATTTTAGATGATGTATCACGAGGGGCTTCTTCTTCTTCAATGTCTTCATTAAAACTGATATTTCTAATACTCTTATCATTTATAACTAGGTAACTAAAATATTCTTTTTGTTCTTCAGTAAGATTATTAATAATAGCTTCATCATTTTGTGTAATATTACTACATCTTAATGATACTTGTTCTCTAAAAGTTTCAATTGCTTCCGTAGATACTGAAAAAGCAATATCTCTTACATTTAATTTATTCTTAATAATAGTTATTTCATCATCATCTAATTGCATGGCATGTGAAAGATTAGAATTTTCATATTTACTATATTTACCTAAAACAGTATTTACTATAATTAAAGATGGTTTAGAGCTTCTTTTAGCTTCATTTATAGCTTCATCGATACTTTCAACATCTTCACCATTTTTTACTTCAAATACGTCCCAATTTTGGGCTTTAAAGCGACTTTTCACATCTTCAGTAAAGGTTATATCAGTACTGTGATCTAAACTATTATTATTAGAATCATATAAAACAATTAATTTATTCAATCTTTGGGTACCAGCAAGTGAAGCAGCTTCATAGGAGATCCCTTCCATTAAATCACCATCACTTACTAGTACATAAGTATAATAGTCAAATAAGCCATTAGGAAAATCATTTTCTAACTTTCTTTCAGCCATGGCAATACCTACTGCAGTAGCAAAACCTTGTCCTAAAGGTCCAGTAGTCATATCAACACCTGGAGTCTTTCCTAATTCGGGATGACCTGGTGTTTTGGAATCAATTTTTCGGAAATCTTTTAAATCGTCTAAGGTAATATCAAAACCTGCCATATATAGGGTTGCATATAATAGTGCTGAAGCATGACCACACGATAATATAAAACGATCACGATTAAAATACTTATCGTCATCTATATTGAAACGTAAGTGTTTAGCATATAACGTATATAGAATTGGAGCTGCGCTTAAAACAACACCGGGATGCCCGCTGCCAGCATTATTAATCATATCTAACGCTAGTCCACGTATGTTATTAATTACCTTTTCATTCTCCATTTTTGTCTCCTTAGTTTACTATACTATTATATTATAGCATTTTATTCTAGTTTAGTCTATTTTTAATCGCTTCTTGATATATTTTTTCTACTTCTTCAACCATTTTATCTTGCGAAAAATTACTTATTGCATATTGACTTATCTTATTTTTATCAAAAATAACTTCTTTATTTAATATTTTAAGTATATCTTTAGCAAGTGTATTATGATCACCTATTTCAAATAAGAAACCAACTTCATCATTTACTAAATCTTTTAGGCCACCATGATTAGTTACTATAACAGGAGCTCCACTAGCCATGGCTTCAGCAGCTACTAAACCAAAAGCATCTTTGCGTGATGGTACTACACTACAAGTTGCGATATTAAATAATTTATTTAATTCTTCTTGAGATCTATTACCAATAAAGAAAACATTTTTTAAATTATTCTTCTTAGCTAAATCAATTAAATCTTCTTTGGCTTCACCATCACCAGCAATAATAGTTAGAGTATTATTATCTTCATATATTGTAGCTGCATCAAGTAAAGTATCTACTCCCTTTATATAAGTTAGTTTACCAGCAAATGTTACTATTTTGTCATAATTACCAGGAATATTAAAATCTTTAAGAACTTGTTCTTTATCAATGGCTTTGTCATATTTAAAGACATCCGTATTAATACCATTTTTAATTAGAATAGTTTTATCTTTATTATTAGGAAATATTCTTTCAACATTCTGTTTATTATCATTAGAAATAGTAATAATTCTATTACTGTAATCAGCCGCAATATGAGCCCATTTAGTGCCCCAATTATGTTTTAGTTTTTCTTCTTCAAGAATACCTAGAATACAAGTACCATGACAGGTTAAAACAAGGGGTATATGGTACTTTTTAGCTAATTCAGCTCCAATACCAGATAAAGTCCATATATGATTACCATGAATAATATCAGGTTTTTCTTTTATAATAACTTCTTCTATTTTATCTCTAAATACATCTTCATATAATTTTTTTTCTTCATCTGTCATACTAGTAAAGGCAAATGTACTTAATGGATGTGTAGTAAAACATGGAAAGTCAAATGGTAGTTTATGACTTTTAAATAAAACAGGATAGTAAGTAATATTCTCTTCTTCATTAGTTTTATCATTATTATCAGGATAGATAATAATAGAACTATTACCTTTTTTGGCAAAACTTTTAGCAATAGTACTTGTATATACTCCTGAACCTGATCCAATTAAAGGAAAATGATTAATATAAAGTATCTTCATCTTATCACCTACTACATTAATTATATTCTATCATAAATATTATATCTTGGAAATTTTTTGTTATTATATTGCAAGATTAATAATAATATGTTATTATAATTAAGCAATGGACCCTTAGCTCAGTTGGTTAGAGCATCCGGCTCATAACCGGACGGTCATTGGTTCGAGTCCAATAGGGTCCACCATTTATATATATGCGGGTATGGCGGAATTGGCAGACGCGCTAGACTTAGGATCTAGTGTCTTAGACGTGCAGGTTCAACTCCTGTTACCCGCACCATTGTTAAATCCATTCAGAATCTTTCTGAATGTCTACATAGAACTTATGACATTCATGAGTTTTTTTTATTAGACTATTATAAAAACAGTAGTACTTTATAATTATCTACTGTTTTTATTAAGTGTTTTGATGTGCTACACTTTCTAAAGCACTATTAATTTTTACCGCCTAGTTTTTTTATTTTGTCTGAGGCATTGGCTCCGTGCCATCCCATTTTCTGTGTGTTAGGATCATACCATGTATGTTCACCTTCCCAAGTTTTTGAGTTTTGTTGGGCTGTACCACTATCAGGATTATGCTTTTGCCAACTATATCCACTCTCATCCCTACTTTTGTTTGACATCACCGTACTCCTTTCTTATTAAGTTATACTAATACTCATCAATATAAAAGTCAATATCTTTAAATATTGGCTGAGTTGACATATTATAGTTTTGTTTTATAATACTTATAAGTGAGGTGATTTCTAATGCAGTTGAAATATAAAACTATTGATATAGATAAATTGTTATTTACAGAATTAGTTATTGCTAAAAACCAAAAAACCAGTGATTTGTTTGAAAAAGAAATATATAAAAGACTTGGCTTTTGTGGGTTTGATGATAATTTCATTAAGGAACTGATTGAGTATGAAGAAGCAATTTTAGAAGCTACTAAGAAGGAGTATGAAAAATACTTTTATCAAACTAAATACTGGATTGATCTTACTGAAGGGGAAAAACTAATTAAAGATGATATAAACTCATATGCCTTATATGTTGACGGTAGCATGTCTAAAAATGCTTTTACTACTAGTGAACTAATAAGTATTTATGATGAAGCTGATTTCATAATTAATTATGGAGAGGGAATTTATAATCACCATTTAGAAGAAATAAATATGCTTACTGGAAATAGTAAGTATAATTTACTAGATGAATTTAGAAACAGAATCGGATATATTTTTTCTCGCGAATTTGGTAGAGAATATGATGATGAAATTGACACATGGGCAGCTAGATTTTATAAAAATGAATCCCATATTCTATTTATAAACAAATATAATTATGCTGATGATGATCGTAGATGGACACCTTATACTGATGAATTCTATAAATATTATAACTAGTATTAAAAATAAGCGCATAAGCGCTTTTTTTGTATAAAAAAATAGAGATATTATCTCTATTTATTTAACATATTCATTAGGTTAATCTTAAACATGTCTTTTTCAGGATGAGCTTTAGATACCATAACTCCCTTATAAGTAGTAAGTTCAGCTCTATGACCTTCATCCAAAATACCATCTGGTGTAATATTAGTTAAAAGAATAATTTTCTTATCAAAGTAAACAGTATAATGTAAAACAATGTCACCATGTACTTTAGCAAATAAATCATCAGTTGGTAATTTTAATTCGTAATCAGCAGTATTGTTCTTAAGATTCTTATTTACTTCTTTACCTAAGAAATTACCATTACGTATTTCTTGATAGTATTCAAATGTAAGTTTTTTATAAGCAAGCATATTATATTTACGGACTGATCTTTCTTTTTTACGGAATTCATTTTCATCTAAATACTCAACGATATAATTCTTCTTCATAATTAAACCCCCTGTTCTTCTTTAGTCCTACCCTCAATATGTGTACATATTATACCATAAATTAGTTAATTTGTCAATCAAAAAAGGATGTTTCCATCCTTATTTTGTTAAAGTCTTAGGACTTTCTTCACTCTTAGCATTAGCCATTGCATTAACCATAGCTTCTGCCTTAGCATCAAAGTCTTTACCAGTTACATTAGGATCTGGTAGATCATCATATGTAGTTGAATTATTAGCAGGAGTTGTATTTGTATTAGTGTTAGTATTTGTACTTGTGTTGTTATTTACTTGATTTGGTTCAACTGGCATAATATGATCTGGTGTTACCCTATCCTTACCTTTGTATTCTGGTTCATTATTATCTAATCTCTTACCTGATTCTTGTGGATCTGGTAGATCACTACTATGTCCAGGATCTGGTGAAACACTATCCTTATCTACATAGTCAGGTAGATTATCGATAACATCTTGTTTATTTTGTTCATTTTCTTTCTTAATTTCTTTTTCTAATTGTTCTTTCTTCTTGTTTTCAGCATCTTGAAGTTCTTTCTTCTTCTTAGCAGCTTCTTTTAAAGCTTTAGCTTTAGCAGCAGCATTTTCTTTTTCTATTTGTTTTCTAACTGCTTCTTCTTTAGCCTTAACTTTAGCTTCTCCAAACTTCTTAACTGCTTCTTCTCTAGAAACTTTACGTTTCTTCGTTTCAGTACGATAAGTTGTTTTACTAGATGATTTAGACCAAGATTGAAGAGTCTTAGAAATAGAAACATATTTTTGATTTTCAGTATAACCATCTTTACCAGCTTCACAGTAAGCATTAACTGCTTTTAAGTATCTGTCATATTTACTGATATCACGATGATCATCATCAATTACATTAATGTTTTTGCTTTCTAGGTATGCATTAATAGCATTTTCAAAGTGTAATCCTGTTGGATATGACTCATCAATGCTCTTTTGACAATCATTGCAGGTATTAACGCATCTTGCATAGTTTTCAATCTTATCATCAAGATAATTACATACACCTAAATCATTAACAAATTTAATTGCTTGATCACTTAAAGTAGCATCTACTTCAAGATTTTGATACATTTGCTCCATAGCAGAAACCATTGGTGTAAGATAAGCAAGTAATTCATAGTCCATATTCTCTCTTGAATCATAGTGAGCTAGACCTTCAGTTCTAGTCTTTTGATCAATTGGGAATAAACTATTGAATTCACGATAGAAATCATTAATCTTATTAATTTGATCTTGTCCCTTAGCATTTTTAATTGCATAGAACTTATCTTCCCAAGATTTAGCAATTTCTCTTTTTTCTGGACATCTAATTAATTCATAACCCTTAACAGGCATATTAGAATCAGACATTGTATAAGCACCCATCATCATAAGAGTACCAGTTCTATAAGCATCATTTAATTTCTTGATGTTTAATGTAGAACCATTATACATTTCCATTACTTCTTCAGTAGTGTAATTATTATATGCTAAATCTAGTGCTTCTAATTCACGATAATGTAAACCGAATCTAACATCTTTATCACTTTCTAAGTAATAGTCAGCGAATTCACCATTTAAATAGTTAATTACATTGAATCTTCTATTCATAGCTTCTTTTTGTACATCATTAGTAGTAGTATCTAGTAATTCTTCAATAGTCATATCTTCAAAGGCTTTAGCAAAGTCCTCATCATCTGTTTCTTCTGCCTTAGTTGGCTCAGTAGAGTTCTTAACTAATCCCTTAGTAAGACTACAACTTCCAAGAATTAAAGCTAAGATACCAGCACCTAATGCTAATCTACCAATAGTTTTAGCAGTTTTGTGATCATTTTCACTTGATACTCTTTTAACTTCGATATCTTCGTCATCAAAATCTAATTCATCGGTATCAATTTCTAATTCATCATCCATTTCATCCATAACATCATCAAGAGCTTCTATATAGTCTTCTTCTTTTACATATCTAACGATACCAAAGTCTTTCATTTCTTCAGCTGTTAAATTTTCTTTCTTAGCAAGTTTTACAGCTTTATTAATTCCTTCATTGAATGAAACTTCTTCGCAAGTACCATCTTCATAGATAACGGTAGCGAATAAATAGTCTCTAGTTTTAATAGTCATACCATTAGTTAAAGTATGGTCATGAAGATCTCCTTTTTCGTTATGAATAATTATATTTCTTATATTCATCAGTTACACCCCCAATTACTTTCTTCTTTTCTTTCCGGTATAAACCCAACCATCATTTAATAGTGATGTATCATTATAAACACTCCATCTAGTTTGAGTCTTACCATCAGTTATTTTCTTTCTATCTTTTGTACTCTTATAGCATACATCACCATATAGGTTTTCTGTTCTATAAGCTTTTTCATATTTAGTTATATATCCATATACTGGTACTGTTTTATAAACATAAGCACCACAACTTACTTGTAAGCTACTAGAAGTTGAACTTGAAGTAGAAGTTGATGTAGTAGTTCTACCAGGTGTAGTTGTACTAGATACTTTAGTTAAACCACCACTATATTTATAGGTATCATAATACCAATTAGGTAGAGTTGTACAAGTATCTCCACAGTAGCTATAATCAGCACCAGCCCATTTGTAATGAACACCAGCTGTATCACGTGGTGGGTTAGCATATGACTTACGACCAGCATAAGTCCAACCACCAGTTGATGATGCAGTTGTGTTAGTAATTGTATTAATTCTAGTATAAGTTGTTGTTGTAGTTGTAGTAGTTGCATATGTAGTATTATCAATAATTACATAGTTGAAATTACTACAAGACTTCTTATTATATGTAGCTAATTGAGTTAATTCTTGATGTGAAGTTGTATATGCCTTTTGATAACTTCCTACTTTTTCACGTCTCTTATACATTTGTAATTTGTATAAACAACTTGGATCAGCTGTACTACAATTTATTTCTTTAGTATCACAACTTGTCTTACTCCAGGCAGTCCAATCACTCCATTTAGTGAATGTAGCTCCAGTAGTTTTACTATATTCATAGATATATTCTACTTCTGGTTTTGGATCTGGCTTTGGACAAGTTCCATGTTGATGACAGTTATTAACGATAATATTAATTACATTGTTAGTAATGTTATTAATAACAGAACCTGAACCTCCAGAATGATTATTAGTAGTATTATAGTTGTTTATATTAGTTATGTAATAAACAGCTCCTTTACTACTACTAGTAGAAGTTGGTACATATCTTGTAGTAGAACCACCATAGTAATAATACTTAGTGCTTCCACTCTTAGTTCCATAGAATGGTACGATTGAAGTTTCTTTTGAACCTCTAATCTCGTAGTCATCAGAATCCTTCTTATCGCAGATAGCAGATTCACAATAACTGTAGCATCCCATGTGAACTAGGATATAATCTTCCTTCTCACTACAACTTAGATTTACCTTCATTAGATATTCATCATCTAACTTAGATATTTTAACGTAACTTTTTGTCTTGTTACATTCTTTACCATTTTTGTCAATTAATGGTACTAATAGTTTCTCCTCTATCATGTCTTTTAAAGTTATTTTCTTAGATTCACCAATTTCCTTTGGAAGACGTTCCTTAGTAAAATAACTTGTTGCAGCCTCTTTCATTTTGTCTAAATTATCAGCAAAGATTTGGCTGCTTAAACCTGATAATTCAGTGCTTGAAAAACTAGAATTTGCCAAATTATTGTTTTTACTATTGTTATAGTTAGTTATTTTTGGTGCAATGAATTTAGGTAATAACCAGCATAATAACACAACAAAAATTACTATTAGTAATAACTTAAGTAAAAAGTCTCTAATTGGAAATCCTTTTCTTTCATAATTTTCGGTATACATTACGTACTACCCCCTTCTTTTTTTGGATGCCCTATATATTAACATATTGATGCCTAAAAGTCAACAATTTTTTAGAAACTTTGTGCTCCCCTGTTTTTATAAATATTCGGTTCTAATTAAAAGTGAATCAAAAATATTATAAGAAGAATTCTTTTTTAGTTTGCCAGAATAACAAAAAAGAGCACTTAGTGTGCTTTCTTTTGACTAAATACATACTTTTCTCCCGTAACATAATTAGTAATAACTACTACTATGGTGATTATGATTTTGGAAAGAACATGATCTAAATTAAAGTATTGGATCATAATAATTAAACCAAAATAATCTATTAATAATGTTAACCCTCTAACTATCACGAAACTAAAAAACTGCTTTATTAATTCCGTTTTATTTGCACATTTACTTTTAAAGACAAAGGTTTTATTACAATAAAAGGCAATTAATTTAACTATAACTAGAGTAATAAGATTGGCTATTTGGTATGGCATAATTAAATCAAAACAATAAAACATTATCACATTTAAAATACTAGTAAGTAAGCCAAATATGCCATATAAGAACATTTTGTTTTCTACTATTTTTCTTATTCTATTTTTCATATTACACCTATTTATCCTTATTTTGTTTTAAATGTGAAGCCAAGAAACCAAGTAGTAATAGGATAATAAATACCAATAATCCACCTATGCCTAGAACATATCCTAATCTTATTCTCGTAAAGTTAGAACAGATAAGACCAATTAAGGATATAGTAATACCTAAGAAAGTAAATAAATAATAAATCTTCAGAGGTCTATAATAAACACTTAGTTTTAATATGTACTGCAATACTTTTATGGAGTCTCTAACTAACTTTATTTTGCTTTTTCCCACTCTTTTTTGGTATGGGATATCAACGTAAGCAATGTTATGATTGTTCATGGCATAAGTAAGTGTTTCAGTAGTTGAAAAACTAAAGGTGTTACACAGTAGTGGAAGGTATTTAACAACTGTTGATTTTTCAAACACTCTAAGTCCTGAATTGACATCTTCTATTTTTCTATCGGTAACAAATTCTACTAATTTCTTTAGTGCTTTTCTTAATATGTTTTTAAAAGTAGATTGTCTATAATATTTCCCACATCGCGCACCTATTACTAAATCAAAGCCTTGTTTTTGTTCTTGTATCATTTTAGGAACATAATTAAATGGATAAGTACCGTCTGCATCTGTTATAACGATAAGATTGTTTTTAGCTTTTTTAATGCCTTTTTTTAACGAAAAACCATAACCCATATTATGTGAATTATTAATGACTATGGCACCACTCTTAGCGGCAATTTTACCAGTCTTATCACTGGATCCATCATTCACAACAATCACTTCAGAGCCTTTGTAAATACTATGTTTCTTTAAAACTTCATTGATTTCTCTAATAGTACTATCAATAGCTTTTTCTTCATTATAGGCAGGAATAATTACCGATACTTTAATACCATTTATCTTTTTAGTTACTTTATCACTCATGGAGGCAAGTTTAGTATTATCAGTTTCTACTCTATTTAAATATATTCTACCTAAATTCAGCATGATAAATATACTTTGCAAGATATATACATTGCATAAATAACGGTATCTGATTGCATGAAAGGCTGTAATATCGGTATAAACTACTCCTCCTAAAATAAGTAGATATACTAGTAAAATAATATTAATAATAAATCCTAAATTATCTAGCTTCTTAATATTTTTAAAATAGATAATTAAAGCAATAAAGCTGAAAAGGACTATAAAGATTTTATATATTGTGCGCATTATTTCTGCTAATTGAGTATTTTTTGTAATAATATTTTCAGCGTAACGATAATCTCTGTAGATCATAGAATAAGCATCAATTTCATTGTTATATATTGCTTCTTGTGCTTCTAGTTCATCGATACTATATGTTCTAACATTCTCATAAGTTGATGTGTAATATATAGCCTTTAGTATTCTACGAGGTAATAATACTAAAGCTTTATTAGTGGTTGAATTTAAATAAATAGATGGTAATATCTTTTCTTTCTTCAATTCACCAGTTTCAAATAATGTATCCAATTCATTGCTTAGCTCTTTATAATATTTATCTGCCTGTCTGCCAGTCAGAAAGTGATGTTTATCGTATGTAATAAATCTAAAAAACCAGATGATATCTCCATTGTCTACTTCATCTCGTTTGGATAATTTGTACTGCCTTTTGACTTCTTTTTTAGTTAGTCCAAATATTTTAGATTTTTCACTTAACTCATACAGTGTGGTTTTGGGAATGGATATTTTCAATTTTTTGTTCTCGTCTTTTATTTGTAATATTTTAGAATATGCATCTCTAAAATGAGTGTTTTCAAGCTCATTATATGTAGATATTTGATAGTGCTTGTAATTAATACTAGAAATTAATAGAAAAGCACCTGTGGTAATTAAAATTGGAAATAAGAATATGTAGCAAACCTTTAATTGTTTTTTCTTGATTAATTTATAAATAATTAGCATGCTCATCACGACAAAAATCCAGATATTATCATTTCTAGTTAAAAGCATAATGGCTGTTATAACTCCCAATCCAATACAATCTCTAATTTTTACTTCATCTGACGTAATGATATTTACTACAAATCCAAGGAATATTAAGGTTTCAGGAATAGAAATAGTATTTACATAAAGTCTTTGAAACACTTCGGCTGAATAAGTAATAGGGTTAAATATTAATAATAGATATAACACTAGAAAGAATTTATTATTATTGATGATTTTTTTCATAGAGAATGCAAAGAATAATGATGAAAAAATATAAAGAAGAGTAAATAAGGAACTAAATGATATACCCATACCCTTGGCACAGTACAAAACCATGGGAAATATTGGTCCCTTAATTAAAGTAAGTTGACTGTAGGTACCCAAATATTGATTTTTCATTAATGAAAGCATTTGACCTACCATCAACCTATCATCATATTTGAAATTTGAAAAATAAAAAGAAGGTAAATTATGGCTTAATAAAAATCTAAGCACACTAATTACCAATATGAATATTATAAGTCTATACTTTTTTAATATTTCGATAAACTTCATCATGACGAAATCCTCCACCTTATGTTTCAATTATATACTAATGATAAAAGTGGGTCAATAAAAACGAAGGGCGTTATTGCTAACTTTTTCATTGATTATAGACATAGCAAAATCATTTTTTTAGAATAACCACAGTACACCCATCATTAAAATTATCTAATTTGTATGATTCGACTAACTTATTTATTTTCAATTCTTCATGAACTGCTCTTTTTAGTATCCCTTTACCTTTGCCATGTATTATTTCAATAGTTTTATTACCTAATTTGCGATTATCTTCAATAAACTCACGTAATAGAATACGGGCATAGTCTCTATCTAATCCATGTAGATCAAGTTTTGGTAAATATTTGTCTAACATATTATCACCTCTTAAAATTATACCAAAAAAAGTTCAAATGAACACTCATTTGAACTATTTTCTTTTTACTTTTTTATTTTCTCTTCTTTTCATTTCCGCTAGAGCAGTTAAAGCCATTGCAGATGAACCCAAGCCAGCTAGAGCCCATGTAAATGAATTATCATCACCTGTTTGAGGGGCATCAATTACTTTAGCACTAGTCTTAGTTGGTGTAGTAGTTGTTTCCTTTTGTTTTTTAGGACTGTCTTGCTCTTTAGGCTTTTCTGGTTCTTCTGGTGGTGTATATGGTTTAGCTTTATTTATTACTGATAAATACATCTTATAGTCTTCATCATATGGATCAAACCATCTAACTCCTAATAAGTTTTGATATGATTCTCCATCAGCAGCTAAATTTTTGGTTGAATAGATATATAGATGCATATCTTTAGGATGTTTATCACTAGTACCTATTAAATAATAGAATAATTGAGCATATTCATCAGGTATTTTAGTATGATTATGTGCTGTCCACCAGTGTTGAGCTAATTTACCAAATCCATCACCATTTTCAGGATCAATTACATACCCTTGTGGAGAATCTGGATCATAACGATAATATCTTAAGAAACGATAATATTCATAGACAATATTGCCATCTTCATCCCGAATTATATGACCTTGTTCATCTCTTTTTGCATTAGCTGCTAAAACCTCTGAAGAAGTATATGTCTTTAACGCATACTCAGTAATAAATCGTATTTCGATTTCAGATAGATTTGGGAATAATTCTTCTGCTTTACTACGATGATATATTATATCTAGTACTTTATCATATAGTTCTTGGTCAGTCATAGAAGGATCACTATCTGGAGTAAAGGTTCTAATATTTGTTTCATCTAGAACCATACCATTGTAATCTATATCATGTGGTTCTTTCCAATCTTGATTGATACAGTAAACTTCTTCTCTTTCTCCTTCGCTTTCAACATAGTATAGAGGTACGCCTCCATAATGCCAACATACAGTACCACTATCGTCATGTACTACTCCAGCATTAATATCATTTACTTCAACTTTAACTGTAAAGGTTTTATCTTCAGAAGTAGTGTAACCAGCTGGAGTTCCAGCTTCATGTAAAGTATAGGTTCCTTCAGGTAGCATTGAAATATGTTCTTTACCATCAGATATCCACTCGTCTACAACATTACCATTACTATCAATTATTTGTAGAGTAGCTCCTGCTAAAGCAGCTCCTTCACCATCTACTTTAACAGTTATTACTGATACTTTATGAGGTTCGTTTTCTTCTCTTTTTTCTTCTGAAGCTTCAGGAGTAGAAGCACCTTTCTTAGGTTCTTTAACTTCTTCTTTTTCTTTGCTTTTATCGTCTTCTTTAGTAGTTTCTTCTTTAGTTACTTCTTCTTTTTTAGCCTCTTCTTCCTTCTTTACTTCTGGAACTTGTTCTTCAACAACTTCCTCTTTAATTTGTTCTTTTACTTCCGGTACTATTTCTTCAACAGCAATTTCTTCCCCCATATTTGCTTCTGCTAAAACTATTTCGTCATTGTTCTCTACTTCTACTTCTTCTTGAACATCTTCAGCAAAAACTGGCATAGCCATGGCACCACCATAACCACCTGCTAGTACTAAAGATACTCCTATAGAAGCAGCTCTTACGCGTAAATTCTTAATTTTCATTTAATCTTTTCCCTTCCTATTCTTATTTTCAATATAATTCTAATTTAAATTATAATCGTTGTCAATAATTTATTTTTAAATAAAAAGACTAGTTTTCTCTAGTCTTTTCGTTTCTTTCTTTAATAACAGCTTGCGCTGCAGTATAACTCGCAACACAAATATGAATTAATTCTTATTTGTGAAAATATATAACTATATTTATATAATTATTATAACCACTCACCCAATTTTTTAATATATATACTTTTTACTATTTGTGCAATTACTCCATATATTACTACAAAACCAATTAAATATAAATAATAAATAGCTGGTAATATTACGAAGTTAAATCCTGTTGTAAAGCTTAATACTATAGGTACAGTTATAGTTGCAACTATTGTTAAGAATGTTAATAGTAATAAAGTATTACTTGGTCTAGATTTTGTAATATGATTTGTTCTTATATAGAATATCATAAATGTTTCTGTAACAATACACTCAACAAACCATGCTGTTTGGAAATAAGCTTGTAAATTCATTGAATTATATTTTAATACAAACCAGAATACTAGGAATGCTACTATATCTGTAATTGATGAGATAACTCCAAATATAACCATAAATCTTCCTATTGATTTTATGTCCCACTTTTTTACTTTCCTTAAGAAACTTTCATCAACATTATCATATGGTATACCAATTTGTAATAATTCTACAATAAAATCTTGTATTAACATTTGAATTGGTAATAACGGTAAGAATGGTAAAAATATAGATGCAATTAAGATACTAAATACATCCCCAAAGTCTTGACTTAAAGCTAGTTTCATGTATTTTAATATATTTCCATAAACAGTTCTACCTTCTATAACACCATTATGTATTACTTCTAAGTTTTGTTCTAAAAGAATTATATCACTTGATTCTTTGGCAATATCTGTTCCTCCATCTACACTTATTCCGACATCAGAACTTCTTAGTGCTGGAGCATCATTTACTCCATCACCCATATATCCTACTGAATGTCCATTTTTTCTTAGAATTGATACTACTCTTTCTTTTTGCATTGGATTCATTCTTGCAAATATATCTATTTCTTCTACTTTTTTACTTAGTTCATAATCATTTAATTCATCTATTTCTTTTCCAGTTAAAATTATAGTTTCTATTCCAACAGCATTACATATATTTTTAGTTGCAAAAGCATTATCTCCAGTTAGTATTTTTATATCTACACCATATTCTTTTAATTTTTTAATAGTTTGTTCTGCTGATGGTTTTGGTGGATCCAAGAATGCAATTAAGCCAATTAATGTAAAATCCACTTCATCTTCTGCATCATACTCATCTACACCAGAATATTCTGGTTTAACTGCTAGAGCAATTACTTGCATTCCATCTTTTTCCATTTCTTCGGCTTTTTTATTAACTTTTTCTGTTATTTCTTTTGTAATTGGAACCTCTTCTCCATTTACTCGTGCCATATCACATACTTTTACTACTTCTTCTAATGCTCCTTTGGCAATTACTCTAATTTTATCATGATGAGTCACAACTATTGATGATCTTTTTCTCATATAATCAAATGGAATTTCATCTATTTTTTTATAGTTAGATATATCTACATTATGACTTTTGGCATATTGAATTATAGCTTTATCTACTATGTTTTTATACCCCGTACCAAGAGAACTATTAACATATGCACATTTTAGTACATAATCATCATCTTCTCCATCAACATTAATATACTTTTGTAGTTCAATGTTGTTCTTTGTAAGAGTTCCTGTTTTATCAGTACATAACACATCCATAGAACCTAAATTTTGAATTGATTTAATACTTTTAACTAGAGTATTCTTTTTAGCTAATGCTTTACTTCCTTTAGTTAAGTTAACATTAACTATCATTGGTAACATACTAGGTGTAATACCTACAGCGACTGATAAAGCAAACAATATTGCTTGATTGATATTTCCTCTTATCATTCCATAAATTACAAATACTAATATACAAATTATCACCATACATTTAATAAGAAGCCCTGTAATATGATTCATACCTTTATCAAAAGTTGTTTCTTCTTTAACTACTTCTTTTTGTTTGTTCATATTACCTATAAATGTATCAAGTCCAGTTTTAATAACTACACCTTTTCCTTGACCACTTATAACATTACAACCCATTAAACATATATTATTTATATCTATAGGATCATTAGTTTTACTTTCTATATTGATATTCTTTTCTACTGCTGCACTTTCACCAGTAAATGCTGATTGATTAATAAATAAGTCTTTACTTTCAAATAGATATAGATCCGCTGGTATAACACTTCCTGCACTTAACGTAATAATATCACCATATACTACTTTTTCTTGTCTTATTTCTTTTTGTTTACCTTCTCTTATAACGTCAGTAAAAATTCTTATTTGTTCTTTCAATTTTTCATTGAATTTATATGTAGACCAATCTTGACTAAATCTTATAATAACACTTATTAAAGTAATACCAAGTATTATAAAAGCACCTATTTTATCATCTGTAATAAAATCTATTGCTGCAAGTAAAAATAATATTAATACAAATTTATCCTTTAACGCTTCTAAAATAAAAAACATTGGCGTTTTCTTTTTTCTATTTGTCGCGATATTTTCACCGTATTCTTCTAATCTATGATGATAAACATTTTTATTTAGTCCATCTTCATTTGTTTTAAATAGTTCCATTATTTCTTCTTTGCTTTTAGATGATAATTCTTTGTAATCTAAATCCTTATTCATATTCTCACATCCTATAATTATTTTACCACAAAATTATATATACAAATTAAATAGTTGCTTTAAAAAGACTAGTTTTCTCTAGTCTTTTCGTTTCTTTCTTTAATAACAGCTTGCGCTGCAGAAAGCCTTGCTATTGGTACTCTGAATGGAGAACATGATACATAATCTAGTCCTATCTTATGACAGAATTCAACGCTACTTGGATCGCCACCATGCTCACCACAAATACCGAAATGTAGCTTATTATTGACTGGCTTTCCTAGTTTAACAGCCATTTCCATTAGTTTTCCTACACCTTTTTGATCTATTTTAGCAAATGGATCATTTTCTAAAATCTTATTGTCATAATATGCTGGTAGGAATTTAGATGAATCATCACGTGAAAATCCATAAGTTAATTGGGTTAAGTCATTAGTACCAAAGCAGAAGAAATCAGCGTCTTTAGCTATTACATCTGCAGTTAGAACTGCTCTTGGTATTTCAATCATAGTTCCTACTTCATATTTAATATTTGATTTAGCATCTTCTATTTCTTTATCAGCTGTTTCTACAACAATATCTTTAACGAATCTTAATTCTTTATCTTCTCCAATTAACGGAATCATTATTTCTGGTTTAACATTCCAATCAGGATGTTTCTTATTAACATTAATGGCCGCTCTAATAACTGCTTTTGTTTGCATAACAGCTATTTCTGGATATGTAACATCTAAACGACAACCACGATGACCCATCATTGGATTGAATTCGTGTAATGAATCAATTATATTCTTAATATCTTCAACGCTTTTTCCTTGAGCTTTAGCTAGTTTCTTAATATCTTCTTCTTCAGTAGGTAAAAACTCGTGTAGAGGTGGATCTAAGAAACGAATAGTTACTGGATAACCTTCTAAGGCTTCATAAAGCTTCTCAAAATCACTTTGTTGATATGGAAGAATCTTATCAAGAGCTTTTTCTCTTTCTTCTTTAGTATCAGCACAAATCATCTCTCTAAAAGCAGCAATTCTCTCCTCTTCGAAGAACATATGCTCTGTTCTGCATAAACCAATACCTTCAGCACCAAGTTCTCTTGCCTTTTTAGCATCAGCTGGTGTGTCAGCATTAGTTCTTACTTTAAGTGTTCTAATCTCGTCTGCCCAGTTCATAACTCGCTCAAATTCACCAGCAATAGTAGCATCAACAGTTTTTAATTCACCATCATAAATATTACCAGTTGAGCCATCAATAGAGATATAGTCACCTTCATGATAAGTTTTATCTCCTAGGGTAAACTCTTTCTTTTCTTCATTCATGATGATGTCGCCACAACCAGAAACACAGCAAGTACCCATACCACGACCTACAACAGCAGCATGTGATTTCATACCACCACGAACAGTTAAAATACCTTGAGCAGCTTTCATACCAGTAATATCTTCTGGTGAAGTTTCTAGTCTTACTAGAACTACTTTTTCGCCCTTCTCAGCACCTTTAACTGCATCTTCAGCAGTAAATACTACTTTACCACAAGCAGCACCAGGAGAAGCACCTAAACCTTTACCAATAGGAGTTGCTTCTTTTAAAGCATCATTATCAAATTGAGGATGTAATAACGTATCTAAGTTTCTTGGATCAATCATAGCAACTGCTTCTTCTTTAGTACGCATTCCCTCATCAACTAGATCACAAGCAATTTTTAAAGCTGCTTGAGCTGTTCTTTTACCATTTCTGGTTTGTAACATATAAAGTTTACCATGTTCTACAGTAAACTCCATATCTTGCATATCACGATAGTGATCTTCTAGAGTTTTACAAACTTTAACGAATTCTTTATAAGCTTCTGGGAATTTTTCTTCCATTTCCGAAATATGCATTGGTGTACGAACACCAGCTACAACATCTTCTCCTTGAGCATTAGTTAAGAATTCACCAAATAATCCTTTTTCTCCAGTAGCAGGATCTCTTGTGAAAGCAACACCAGTTCCACAATCATCTCCCATATTACCAAAGGCCATAGCTTGAACATTAACAGCAGTACCCCATGAATAAGGAATATCATTATCACGACGATAAACATTAGCTCTTGGATTATCCCATGATCTGAATACTGCTTTAACAGCACCCATTAATTGTTCAGTCGCATCATCAGGGAAATTTTTTCCAACTTTTTCCTTGTATTCGTCTTTGAATTTATATGCTAACTCTTTTAAGTCTTCAGCTGTTAAGTCAACGTCGCTTTTAACTTTCTTTTTAGCCTTCATTTCATCGATTAGTTCTTCAAAGTATTTCTTACCTACTTCCATAACAACATCAGAATACATTTGAATAAATCTACGATAACAATCCCATGCCCAACGCGGATTATTTGATTTTTCTGCTAATGATTCTACTACTTCTTCATTTAAACCTAAATTAAGAATAGTATCCATCATACCAGGCATTGATGCTCTAGCACCACTACGAACACTTACTAATAATGGATTATCAATATCACCAAACTTTTTACCAGTAATTTTTTCCATTTTATGAATGTTTTCTACTATTTCTTTTTCAATATCTTTGTTTATTTTTTTACCATCTTCATAATACTTGGTACAAGCTTCAGTACTGATTGTAAATCCTTGAGGTACTGGTAGTCCTATATTAGTCATTTCTGCTAAATTAGCACCTTTACCTCCCAATAACTCGCGCATATCAGCATTACCTTCGCTGAATAAATGTACATATTTCATCTTTCATACCTCCTAGTCGTACCTAATTATTATACTAAAAAATAGCATCTATCACAATGCTATTTTACTATTATTTACATCTTTTATGTAATATTTACTAACGATTTTAATCTTTTTATTACCTTTTTCTCTATTCTGGATATATAAGATTGAGAAATACCTAATGTCTTAGCAATTTCTTTTTGGGTCATTTCCTCATGACCTAATAACCCATAGCGAAATATCATAATATCTCGATCTCTGGGATTGAGATGCATTATTTCATTTAGCATTATTTCTTTTTCCGTCTTTTCTTCAAGTTTCTTGGTAATCATGTCTTTCTCAGTCCCAATAACATCTTCTAAATGTAGTTCGTTTCCTTCACTATCATACGATAGCGATTCTTCGATACTAACTTCACTTTTAATTTTCTTATTCTTTCGTAAATACATTAATATTTCATTATCAATACACCTTGATGCATAAGTAGCTAATTTAATATTTTTATCTTTAGAGAAAGTATTAACTCCTTTAATTAGACCTATTGTACCAATACTAACTAAGTCTTCTAGATCAACACCAGTATTTTCATACTTTTTAGATAAGAAGACTACTAATCTTAAGTTATGTTCAATCAAAATATCTCTTGCTTTCATATCCCCATCTCTAAATAAATCTAGGTAGAAATCTTCTTTTTCTTTGGTAAGAGGTTCTGGTAATATATCCGTCGCTCCTACATAAAAAATATTATTAAACTTACTTGTAATTCTTAACCACAATAGTTTTATTTTCTTTAACATAGTTCCTCCTTTAATCTTCCTGGTAAAAGACAGTTAATATTATCAATATTAATTTTATCTTTACTTTCACCAATTAATATATTTTTAAATACTTGTCTATTTATTACTATTTCATCTACTTTGATACATCTTATTAAACCCTTACTATTTAAAGCCTTATATGGTACATAGATATATTTATTATTCATATTAAATAATTCTTTCTTATCCACTAAAATAATCGATCGATGAAAATAAGGATCTTTCAATCTATTACCGGTATCTAAGTAACCATTCAAGTTATATTCATTATTATTTAAAATAATTTTAACCTCATAATAATTGGGGATTGTATTCTGGTAATTTCTACTTTTTTTAATATACCAAGTAATGATAAAGGGACTGATAATAATAATTAAAATAATATTAATACCTAATCCGTTATGAAAGAATATTAATCCTTCGTTATCATAGGAAAAAGAAATATTTAATAGATATAGTCCTCCACCTAGAATAATACTTAGTAAATAGAGATAAGTTATGTTTTTAAAAAAGTATTCCTTATTTTTATAACCAAATGTACTAATAATCATTAAAATACTGATAACTATTTTAAATAAGAAGAAAGTTAGGGAATTCATTTTTATAAAGAGCAAGAGAATAGTCAAAGAACCAATAATACTTCCTAATAAGAGTCTTTTTATTTTTATTTTCCTTTTTAATAAAATGTCTATACCAGTTAGGAGAACTAAATCAAAGAAGAAGTTTAAAAATAATACTAAATCTACATATATTTTCATATCAATCACCTAGTATTATTTAAAAATAAAAAGCGACGTAATTTTGTCGCTTTTTATCTTCTTCTTCGTTTCTTTTTCCAAAAGTATTTAATAATATATACTTCAAAGATAATCATTATAACTACATATGCCCATACCAGAACAGTTTTTAGACTACCATTAGTATATTTACCAATTAATGAGGGAATGCTTTCTGGTACATATTTATTAATCAAGGCCGCTACATCAGGTAATGGTAAATTATTCTTTAAGAAAGTTAGTATTCTAAGTAAAATATCTAGGATAGCCATGAAATAAACAAAACTATCAAACTTTCTAAAGAAATATATTACTAAACCTAATAAAACTACAATTATTATTAAATCAATATACATAATATCCTCCTATTTAAAATATATATTATTAGCTATTTCATCTTTAATTGTGGTCTCTTCATAATGACCAGGTAATAATCTAGTATCTTTTGGATAAGTTTTTAATTTTTCAATACTTTGCTTCATCTTTTCTTCATTTCCACCAGGAAGATCACAACGACCTACTGTTCCTTCAAAAACAAAATCTCCTACAAACATAGTATTAATATCCTTGAAGTAATAAGTAACTGAGTCCTCTGAATGTCCTGGTGTAAAAATAGCAGTAAAAGTAAAGTTACCAATTGTATATTCTTTTTCTTCTAAATTACCCTTCTTAAAGATCTTAATACTTCTTTTCTTTAGGAAATGTCTTAAAGCACCAATATGATCATGATGAAGGTGAGTTATTAAGACTGCTAAAACTTTTTTACCAGCTATTTCTTTCTCAATTTTATCATAATCATCACCAGGATCTATTACTAAACATGTTTTTTCGTCACTGATGACATAACAATTTTCTTCTAAATATCCAGTTATAACTCTTCCGATTTTCATTTTATCAATTCCTTCTTCTGATAGATGTATTTATTCTTCTTAATCTTGAATGTGTACTTATAAGTACCACTTTTATAGTGTTTGCTATTATTAATCATTTTTCCATCACTTTTATTAGTATAGTTAACACTTTCTAATAAATATAGTTTATTATCTTCTTTAAAGGCCTTTACTAACCTTTTAGTAGCGATAACTACATCATCACTCCCCCCTAGGTATTTACCCTTTATATAGATATCTTTGGATTTAACAAACTTAAATATTTCGTATTTACTGATAATACTCTTATGTTTAAAGAAAACATCACCAAATAACTTATGGTATTCTTCTTCTAAATCTTCTTTTTTGAATGAATTATTTCCTTTATCATCACACATATATAAATCATTGTTCTTTTCTAGTTTCACTTCACTGAAAAGGGAGCATTCAGAAGACAAGAATTTCTTCTTTGGTATTTGTCGATAAGCTAAATAAAGCTTAGTTTCATCATTTAATTCAGCAAATTTAAAATCTTCTTCTTTAGATAGTTTTACTTTATTATATAAATCTTTTATTTTCTTATTTTTAATACTTACTTCTTGTTCATGACTATCAGTTTTAATTTCTCTATCATAAATATTATAAATAATAAAAGTAGCCGCCAAGATGAAAACAATTAGGAATATGACGATAAATTTAGTATCATTTTTTTTAATTATTCGGGGTTTAATTCTAACTTTTCCCATTATTTACTCCGCTTAGAACTTTTTAAGTTGGCTTCAGAACGAGATTTTAGAATAGTCTTAACTTGTTTAGCTAGAGAACTATCTAATTTATTTAAACGCATTGTTAAATCATTATAAATAGTCCAATAACTACTATGTGAGTATTCCGCAATTTCTTTAATCGTTAAACCACTTAAAAGTAATTTGGTATGATTATAAACTCTAAATTCGACTTTTTTATTCCTAATAGTTTGAGGAGTATTATTTTTAATAACCTTTGTTATGTTTTCTTTTTCTTGGGGATTTCTCTTTTTATATAGATGACAATATTCACTTACAGTAGCATTACTTATTGGAAAGTGATGTTCAGTAAAATATTCAGCTGTTTTTCTAGTAGAAGCACCAGTTTTAATTACATATTCAGCTACTTCTTTTATTCTTTTTTCACGTTCATCTGCTTCAAATTCAGAATATTTCATATTATCACCTATTATCATTTTATCACAGATACTTATATTTTTAATAAATTATTGCCAATATTTTACTTTCTTTTACACAAAAAAAGACGTTTTTAAACGTCTTAGTTACAAATGGTAGCCTGTACGGAATTCGAATCCGTGAATGCTGCCTTGAGAGGGCAGTGTGTTAAGCCACTTCACCAACAGGCCAAGTACAAAAACATTATACAAAAAAAGTAGTTATTTCGCAACTACTTTTTTATACATATCTAGTCTTTTGAAGATTCGCTCCTTACCTAATATTTTCATAATTGAATATAAATCAGGTGATTTTAGTCTACCTGTTAGAATAACTCTTACAGCCTCACAAATATCACCGACATGACCCTTATAGCTATCAGGATCCTTTTTATATTCTTTAGGAGTTTTAGCATATCCATTCTTTTCTGCGAAATCTTTAGTTTGACTAAACCATTCTTCATTAGTTAAATCAAGGGATATACTATTTAAATAATCTTCTATTAAGTCAAGATCATATTCTTTATCAAATGAAGTATTACGATAGTTCTCTTCTTCAAAGTATTCATCAATAGCATAATAGAACTCCTCTTTAACTTCACTATATTTAGAAATATCTTTTCTTGGACGAGGACCATCTTTTTCAATATTTAAGAATCTAATCATATCCTCTTTATTTTCTTCTAAGATTCTAGCATAATCAGTATCATGTTTTTGAGCCCAAGCAAGAGTCTCTTCATAGATTTCTTCGCCTTTTTTACGAGAAAAGTATGTTTTACATAAATTATTTAATTTTTCTTCATCAAAAGAAGTTCCCCCCACTGCCTGTTTTTCAAAAGTAAATGTAAAATCCGCAATTGTTTTATCTGGATTAGCTAAATACCATTCTTCAAAATTAGTATTAGTAATTGTCGCTAAATAAAGATGTAAAGCTTCAATAGGAATACCATTTTCTTCATAGTACTTAACACCAAAGAAAGGATCTTTTCTTTTACTTATTTTTCTGGTATTACCAGTTTCCTTATCTTTAATAGTAATAGGTGCAATATGAGCATATTTAACTGGTTTAAATCCTAATACTTCAAATAATTGTAAATGAAGAGGAATACTACTTACCCATTCATCACCACGAATAACATGAGTAGTATGCATTAAGTGATCATCAATAACATGAGCTAAGTGATAAGTAGGTGTTCCATCTTTCTTTAGTAAAATAGTATCCATATTATGTTCAGGGAACTTCATCTTACCTTTAATCTCATCAACAAAAGTAATTATGTTGTTGGCATTACCAGGTGACTTTAATCTAATGACATACTCTTTACCAGCGTTAATCTTTTCTTTTATTTCTTTTAAAGATAGATCTCTATCAGTAGCATAAATTCCATATATACCTATTTTGGTCTTTTCTTTTTCTTGTTCTAGGCGAATACTTTCTATTTCTTCAGCACTCATAAAGCAGGGATAAGCAAGATCTTTAATAATTAATTCTTTAATATAAGCTTGATATATTTCTGTCCTTTCACTTTGTTTATAAGGACCATATTCTCCCCCATAAGAATAGCCTTCAGTAGGTATAATATCAAAATCTTTTAGAACACTAGTAATATTATCAATACCGCCTTCAATCATTCTCTTCTGATCAGTATCTTCTATTCGAAGAAAGAAAACACCATGACTTTCCCTGGCATAAACCATATCACAAAAAGCTGAAAGTAAGTTACCTAAATGTACATTACCCGTTGGTGAAGGACCATAACGAGTTACCATAGCATCTTCAGGTAGATTTCTTTCAGGATACTTCTTCTCTATTTCAGCAATACTATTTTCTAGATTGGGAAATAGAAGATCAGCTAATTCAATTCTTTCCTCTTTATTCATAAATACACCTCCGTGTTAATCTTTAATTTCTTTTTTCTTTCTTTTTTTCGTATGACGCCTCCAATATTATTTATATCTAACTACTATATCGTAGTTAATAACATTTGGCTGCCCTGGTTAGATTCGAACTAACGGAATGATGCGGTCAGAGCGCACTGCCTTACCACTTGGCTACAGGGCAATATATAAATAATTTTATACCAAAACATAAAAAAAGACAATCATTTGATTGTCTTATTTACAAATACTATTTACTTTCAGTTTTAGCTTCTTCTGGTTTTCTTAATCTTAAGAATACAATTAAGCCAATCGCTATAGCAATAAGTACAATTGAAAGTATTGGTCTAAATCTAAACCAAGCAATTGCTATTACTAGTAATGAGATTGCTAAACCTAGAACAAAGGCTATTAACCCAGTGGCAAATGATACAATATTACGTAAAATTGGTACGAAATTAGCTAGAGTTTGAATAGGGCCAAATAATGATCCAATTCCACCCATGATTAATATTGTTCCTACAATTCTTAGTAACCATTTTATGAAGTTGTTTTCATCAGTCATATCTTGTAAGATAACAGCACCAGTATGAATTCCTTCTTTAATGCGATAAACATGTTTACCACTTTTAGCAGTATATTCAGCAAAAGTATCATCATTTTGAACGGCTAAAACAGAAGCACTGTCAGTTCCATTATAGGCAAATGATACTCTGATACTACCAATTTCTGGTGTTCCTTCTTCAGGAATATTATTGATATATTTGCCAGATATTTTCATTCCTTCAACTTTATTATTAAATTGTTCAGTTAATTGTTGAGTGTTAACTTCTTTATCAGCAGGAAGTCTTTCTTCTAATTCTTTAGTTAGTGTAAAGGCTCCTAGTTTAACATTACTAGCTAGATAAGTCTCTTCACTATAAGGCATAGAATCTGGATTCTTATGACCTTCTTCCTTGAAATCAGATGAGTCGATTAAATCATCAGACCACTTTTTCTCATATGTACACTTTTCTTTGTCTTTATCGTCTGTCTCACAACTTTCTTCCCATTGATACATTTCCACAGTTCTCTTTAATTTAATGCTTTTTACTTTAATCCCAAAAGTTTCATCAACTAATTCATCACTAGCACTTAGATCTACTTTACCATTAGTCGCAATTAGTTTTCCATCATATTTAGGATCAACTTTGTCTGATTTTACTTGAGTATATGTTTTTTTAGCTTCACTAATTGCTCGAGCTGTTTTAACTGCCCTTCCTTCGTTATACCAAAGTAATCCAATACCAATAATTAAGATTACTAATCCCCCAACAATTCCGCCTGTTTTTGAATTCTTATTCATATATCCTCCTTTATATAATAAGTATAAGTCATTTTATTTTTTCTTGTCAATAAATTGTCTTAATGATAATTATATCTTTTACCATTAATAATTATCCAATCACATTCAAATTCAATAGCTTTCCGGACACCATTTTTTAAAAATATTGCATAAATAGTCGTATTGTCTTCACAAGCTCTATCTGTAAGACCTCTTAGTTCAATGTTTTTTAGACTATTGTAAATTCTACTGATACTAGCTTGATCAGTAATTTTTTCACGTTCATCCCCACCTTCAGTATATTTAATTATTTCAATATAAGAAATCTTATCTAAACTAATGTCTTTATATTCATCATTATCAAGTAATTTTGTAGAAATATTCCCACTGTTTATATCGTCTTTAGGTCCAAATAACTTATTAGCTACTCCTACTTTATAGATACCTATTGCTAGTAGAAATAATAGCGCAATACTACCAATAATAATTGGTACTTTTAACTTATTCATAACTCCTCCTTATTCTTATTACAATTATATCATCTATTTATAAAAATAAAAAGACACAAATGTGTCTTTAATTTCCTGGTAGCGACGGGGGGGATCGAACCCTCGACCTTTCGGGTATGAACCGAACGCTCTAGCCAGCTGAGCTACATCGCCATTTCATGAGGCACTACTAATTATAACAGGAAAAATGATTTTTGACAATAAATATTACTATTACTTGCGAATTTTCTTTGTTAAGTATTTATATTCCTTGATGTGCATTTGGTGGTATTCAGGATCATAATTCTGTAAATCGTCATAGAATTCAATAAACGCTTCTTTAAAATGATTATATTGATTTTTGGAATTATCAACTCTAATAGTATTATTAATATTATTCTTATAATTGAACTGCATAATTATATCTGTTTCTTCTTTGGCAATAATTAAGCTATTACTTTGTTGCTCCTTTTCATTAATTGAGGAAAAGATGTCATTATCACTTTCAAAAACTATGGCTTTACCATGTCTTTTGTTCTTGCACTTTCTTTTCTTTTTTTCATCGACTACTTCTTTAGTAAGATTTCTATATAGATTATCAAAGATAGTGTAAATACTATAATCTTCTTCAGTAATATGAAAAAGTATATATTTATCTTCCTTCTCTAAATTTTTGCAGGTAAAATACGGGTTTAAATATTTATCAAAAAAGATATTTAAACTCTTGTTATTATCGATGATTGTGTAGCTATAATCCGATTCCCCTTTTACTCTTACTACTTCCATTTTCCCTACCTTTCATTAATATAATATAATAAACAATAAAACTTTTCAATAAAAAAGAACTGAAATATCAGTTCTTCATATCATTCATTATGTCAGTAGCCTTGTTTTTAGCATTATTTGCAATATTTTGCATATCTTTTGCCATTTCTGGGTTCTTTTTCTCAAGAAGCATATAGCCTCCAATACCAGCACCCATTATAGCCATCATTCCCAAGGCCTTAGAAACAATTTTATTCAAATAAATCACCTCAGTAATATTATGGTGTTTTATTCATGTTTTATACCATCAGTTAAGAATTCTTTAATAGAGGTTCTCCGTAGATCTTCTTTATTATTATTAACGGCATAGTGTAAATATTTAATATCACCAATAATAAATAGTTTTTTCTTAGCTCTAGTTACTGCGGTATAAATTAACTTCTTATAAAGCATTCTACTATATGTTCTTACAATTGGTAGAATAATTATATCAGTTTCTGTACCTTGAGCTTTGTGGATAGATATTGCATAAGCTAGTTTAAAATCATTAAAACTACTCTGTTTATAACTTACTAAATTACCATCAAAGTCAATAGTTATTTCTTTTTTAGGTCTAGTTATGATCTTTTTAATAATACCAATATCTCCATTAAAGACATTATCATCTGGATTATTGATTAGTTGAATGACTTTATCATTTTCTCGATAAGTAGTATCACCAATAGTAATTTCCTTTTTATTGGAACTCTTTCTATTAAGTACAGCTTGTAATTTATTATTGGCATTATCAATTCCTAAATATGATTTATAGATAGGTATTAATACTTGTAAATCTTGATAAGATAGATCTCTATAAGTCTTTACTAAGTCAATAATATTATCCATTACAAAGTCATCATGACTGTTGATAAAAGTTAAGTCATCTTTAGTATTAAAAATACTTTCATCTAGTTTTTCTCTTTTTATATCATAAGCAAGCTTAATAATATTAGAGTTTTCACTTTGACGATATAATTTATTAAGTTTAACGTAGTTTAATTTTTCACTATCTAACATATCTTTTAAAACTTCACCAGGACCAACACTAGGTAATTGATCATCATCACCAATAATAATGATCTTAGTATCTACTTTTAAGCCTTTTAAGAGATTAGCAAATAAATAAGTATCAACCATACTAAACTCATCAATAATGACCATTTTAACATCACTTTGATTGTATTCATTAACAGAAAAATTATCAGTTTCCTTGTTCCATTTTAAGAACCTATGAATAGTAGAAGCTGGATAATTAGTCTTTTCACTTATTCTTTTAGCCGCTCTACCAGTTGGGGATAAAAGAGCTAACTCTTTACTTAGTTTTAAGTAATTAATATTAAAAATCCGCCTATATACCTCACATATAGCTCTAATTATTGTTGTTTTTCCTGTACCTGGTCCACCAGTAATAATTAGAAAATCATTGCTTATAGCCTGTTTAATAGCTTCTTTTTGATCACTATTGTATTTAATAGACAAATCCTCTTCTACTTCTTTAATAACTTTATCTAGGTTACTAATCTTTTTAGGAGAATTGCGATTTATAATATTAACTCTGTTCACAATTAATTCTTCACTAGTAAACATATCATATAAATAATAACGATTATTATAATTAATAAGTTTTAAATCTTTTTCTAACTCTTTTAGTACTTCTTCTAAATTAGAAATAGAATATCCTAGGACTTTAGGAATATAAGAACTAATTTCATCAAAGGAAAAATAACTATAGCCAATATTAAAGGTTAGTTCATTTAAAATATATATAACTACTGCCTTCAAACGATTAATATTATTTAAATCATCATTATTACGCAAATAAATACTATCTATTCTTTTAAAACTCATTCCATTAATATCATTAATTAAAGTATAAATATTATCTTCTATTACTCTTATAACATCATCTTTATAATAATTATATATTTGTGCTGCCTCTTTAGCACTAAAACCAAGATTAGTTAAGTATAAAATACTGTCATAACTAGTTTCATAATCCTTTAAGCGGTTATGTAGTTTAGTAGCGTTTTTCTCACTAATAGTAGGAATTAATAATAGATCATTAGGGTTTTCTAGTATTACTTTTAATGTGTCTTTACCAAGAGTTTTAACTATTTTAGTAGCCTTGGCCTTACCAACACCACAACCCTTAAATAAAGAACTAGTTAAGAAAGTAATCATACTATCATCTTCATCAGGTAAGACTCTTTCATAACTATCTACTTGAAACTGTTCTCCATATTTATCATGTTGAACTAATTTACCATAGAAAATATAGTTATCAATATCATTTAATTCAGGAAAATAACCTGTGAAAGTTATTGTTCTACCAACATAACTAGATAATTCATCAGAACTGGCTTCTTGCACCCTAAAAAGTCCGATATGGTAACCATTATCAGATGTATAAATACTACGACTATATTTTCCTTTAATGTAAGTCATTAGGCTCTCCTTCTACATAAGGATAATTAACCTTAATAAGATGTACTTTAATAAAAGTATTAGGCTTTAATTCTTTATTAATTTTTATATGAAGATAATTACTAGTATGTCCATAAGTAAAGCCATCCTTTACTTCTTCAGTTAAAACTAACAAATCTTTACCTATAAACTTATTCATGTAATTAATCTCTAGCTCTTTTGATACTTCTCCAAGAGTCTTTGCTCGCTCTTTTTTAACTCTCCCGTCTACTTGATCAGTCATAGTAGCGGCTTTAGTACCTTCTCTTAAAGAGTATGGGAACACATGAATTTTAGCAAACTCAAAATGCTTAACAGTATCTACTGTTTCTCTAAAGTCTTCATCACTCTCACCGGGAAATCCAACTATAACATCTGTTGTTATAGCAATATCTTTTCTGATCTTTCTTATTTCTTTTAATTTGTTTTCAAAGTAAGCTAAATCATATTTTCTATTCATTAACTTTAATATCTTATCACATCCAGATTGTAGTGGTATATGTAGATGATCAACTATTACGTTATCCTCTCTTAATAAAGCAAGTACTTCATCATTTAATTCCGTTATTTCAATTGAAGAAATACGAAGCCTTTTCAACTCCTTAATTTTTACTATTTCTCTTAATAGAGAAGCAAAACTACTATTAATATCTACACCATAACTACCAGTATGAATACCAGTTAAGACTATTTCTTGATAACCATTATTAACTAGAGAGGTTATTTCTTCTATGACTTTGTCAAAGTCTTTACTTCTTCTTTTTCCTCTTACAAAAGGAATAATGCAATAGCTACAGAAGTTCTCACATCCATCTTGTATTTTAACGAAAGCTCTTGTCCTACTCGCAAAATTATCAATGTACATGTCTTCAAAACTGTCTTTAGCAAGATAATCGTATAATCTAGTAATCCTTTTCTTATCTTCAAAGAATTTATCCAAAAGTTCAACTATTTTAGATTTATCTTTAGTACCTATTATAATATCAGCACATTCATTTATTTTATCTAGATTATCTTTACTCTTCTCAACAAAACACCCCATCGCAACTATACAGGCTTCAGGATTACGTTTTTTGGCATTTCTAATCATTTTCATAGACTTACTATCAGCGTTATTAGTAACTGAACAAGTATTAATAATATATACATCACAAAAATCACTGAACTCTTTTTCAGTGTATTTATTTTTCTTAAGTAAGTTAGCTACAAATTCACTTTCATAAAGATTGACTTTACAACCTAAAGTATATATTGAAAATGTCATATAACCACCGGACATAATTATACAAAGAAAAAAGAGTTTTATCAACTCTTTAAATAATTTAGATCTTTACTTTTAACAGTTCTTTTCTGTTTTTATATAAGAGTACTCCTCCAATACCGATACCTACTAGAATTAGATAAGGTAAGATTGTTAGGATTAGCCCTGTTAACGGAGAACCTTCTCTTTGATTATAGAAAGTAACAATCTTACCACTATGGGTTATAGCTTTGCTACCAGTATCTCGACCACTAGTAGTACTACCACTATTTATCTTAAAGGTTGTCGTATAGTCACTTTCAGCACTTTCTATTATCTTATAATAATCATCTATAGAAATAGAGTCGTAAGTATTGTTGTTATAAGTAAACTGACCTATAATTGCTGTCTGATTATGTTTTAAAGATAAACTATCTTTAGTACCACTTTTACATTTAGTTACTTCAGCAGCACTATAGTGACCTGAATCTACTCCACTTACAGGATACTTTTCATTACCACTATAACTAGAACAAGCATTACTAGCTGCATCATCTATTTGAACAGAAAATTCAAAATATTTAGTAATACTTCCCATTAGTCCTTTTACTTTCTTAGTTAATTCAATATGACCAAACTTACTTTCATCTTTAGGAGCACTAAAACTCATAGTATTTACCTTATTATCATTAGAATCCTTAATTACAAAAGTAGCTTCTAAATTACCTGTTGGCCTATTATTAGCATTAAGTTCATTACGAACAGTTATTACTATTGTATAAGTATCACTAGTAATAGGATAAGCATTATTACTAGTAACTATTTCATTAACTTTAAATTCATAATTACCAGGTTCAGTAAATGTAAGTCCTAAATTAGCCAGATTAATAGTTGTAGACTTGGTCGCTGTATAACTATTGCTTACTGTTTCGTTTCCATTAAAGGAAATAGTTGCAGTAGCTGTTATTCCTCCACTTGGCGATGTAGATGGCGGTGACACCTGTACCCCTTTTACTACATTAGAATTATTTGATTTAGTAGCAATTATACTATCTATATTAGTAGTTCCGCTTCCATAATTAACAGTTATTTGAGACCCTGATTGAGTAGCTGCATTATAGAAGGCATCACCATACATTGTTGGATTTCCTAATATCGGAAAGGTTCCTGATATTTTTTGTTGGTTATTAAAAATCGTGCCCATATTTGTTACATTTGAAGTGTCCCAATTAGCAAGTGGAGATATATCAGTTAAATTAGAAGACAGCTCAGCGTAAAACATCGAATTCATATTTGTTACATTTGAGACATCCCAATTTGCTAAGGGTGTTAAATCCAAATCACTAGTAAATCTCCAAGCAAAAAACATACATTCCATATTTGTTACTTTAGAGGTGTTCACATATTGTAATCCCGAAACATTTGTTAGGTTAATACTACCATTACCATCAGGATCACCAAACATATATGAAGAATTAGGATTTAAATATATAATATCGGCTTCACTATAATAATAAATAGTATTATTAGAATACCACATATAAATAGGATACTCAGAAGTTGATGATGAAACAATATTGACTGGATCAGGTGTAAACCCTTCGGGTAAAGAAGTAGCTTTTAAAAAACTGTGTACATTATATATATGATTGGGACCACCAGATAATATACCCATTGAATTGTACACATTTGCTCCTGGAGCAAAATCAGCTGTCTTTAATGAACCCTCAACCACGTTGTAAGTGAAATTTACTTTGGGAGCATTATAAACATTTTGAACTGTTCTTGATATAGTAGCAGTACTTCCACTTGGCCATGTTACTGTTCCTGTAGCTTTTACTTCTGTTGTCCTTAAAGTTAATACTGATATTAATGTTAATAATATTACTAAAGTTATATTATATAGGTTGAATATCTTTTTCATATGCTTCTCCTACTTTATCTTATATATTTATTATAACCTAGACGAAACTAAAAAACAAGGATTTGTATCCTTGTTTATATCTCATACATTAATCTAATTTCTTTTGTAGTTCTTTTAAAGTATTTAAGAATTCATTAGTTTTTCTTATTTCTTCATCAAACTTATCATAAGTAGCTGAATTTTCTAAATTCATTACATTATTCTTCTCTACTTTTTCTTTATTTTCTAATCCAAAGATTGGTGAAATAACAGGACTACTCTTGAATGTAGTAGTTGGTTTCTTTTCTTCAACAACTTTAACATTTGGCCTAATGTCTTTTGGATCTACTACAGTTAATTTAACTGGTTCTACTTCTTCTTTTACAACTGGTTGAGTATTATTCTTTAAATTCTCTAATTCATTAATACTAAGTATTACATTGCTTTCATCTTCATAATCATTAATTTCTTCTACTTTATACATTTCTTTAGTAGCCATTAATTCATCAATACTGATAATAGAATTTTTCTCTTGTTCTTCTTCAAATTTAGTTAAAGCAATATTTTCAATTGGTTCATCTTCTTTAACATCAATTAAACTTTCTGTAATCTTTCTTATTTCTTCTTGTGCTTGTAGTTGTTCATCTTCAATAGTTTCATATACTATTTCTTCCTTAGGTTGTTCAACTACTGGCTTTACTTCTATCTCTTCAACTTTAGGAGTAGGTTCAATAACTTCTATTTTTTCTTCTACCTTAGTAGGAATAGTAGCTTCAATAGTAGTTGCTGGTACAGGCTTTGTCTTTTCTTCTTCTACAAGTCTTTCTCCTACTTCATCTACTAATCTATTTAATTCTTTGGTATTATGACGGAGTTTTCTTTTATAATAACTTCTTTCAATTAACCAAACTACGATACTAAGGAATACAATAGCTAAAATAAGTATATAGACTATCATAATCTCCTTTGAAGTTAAAAATAAAAGTAAATCGTTCATAATTTTCACCTCTAAATCTTATTTTATCATTTTTAAATTATATATGAAGAGCAAATTTATGTAACTATACAGTAATTTTACATATTGAAATAAAATCACTACTCTTTTCATAAAATATAATATCATATTTAGAAAAAAATGAACACTCTTTTTTGACATTTTTTTTATTTTTTTGGGGGGTATTTTATGAAAGGTAGTTTTATCAAGGCAACAGCCCTTTTAATGGTCGGTGGATTCGTTACAAAACTCCTAGGAATGGTTATTAAAATTATTATTAATAGATTGATTGGTACTGAAGGAATAGGTCTTTATATGTTGATATTACCTACTTTTATGCTTTTTATTAGTCTTAGTCAATTTGGTTTCCCTATAGCTATTTCTAAACTAGTAGCTGAAAAGAAAAGAAATAGTAAAAGATTATTTTCTTCGATAGTACCGATATCATTAGTCATAAATATTATTTTGATGATTATTATAATTTGTTTTAGTCCTTTTTTAGCTAAAAACTTATTGCATGAAGAAAGAGTTACACTAGCTTTAACTTCTATTGCTTTAGTAATTCCTTTTTCTACTTTATCTAATATCATTAGGAGTTATTTCTTTGGTAAGAATAGAATGCTTCCCCATGTAATATCCAATATTTTTGAAGACATAGTTAGATTAGTTCTAATTATAATATTTATTCCTAAGTTAAAAGATAATATTACTAGTGCGGTTAACTTTTTAATTATTGTTAATATATTCAGTGAATTATCATCAATATTAATTATGCTTTTATTTATTCCTAAGGATTCCAAAATCAGAAAATCTGATTTAAAGCCCAGTAAAATCTATTTGAAAGAAGCACTTACTATTAGTGTTCCAAATACTTCTAGTAGATTAATTGCTTCTTTAGGATATTTTTTAGAACCAATTATCCTTACTACTTTTTTACTATTATCGGGTTATTCTAAAACATTTATTATACGTGAATATGGAATTATTACGGGTTATGTACTACCTTTAATTCTTTTGCCTTCCTTCTTTACTTTAGCTATTTCCCAAGCTTTATTACCAGTAGTTAGTTTGGAATACTCTAAAAGAAATATAAAAGAAGTAAAAAGAAAGATTAAGGAAGCTCTTTTCTTTTCTCTTTTAATTGGATCCGTTTGTTGTCTAACCCTTGTAATCTTTCCTACATTTTTCTTAAAGCTAATTTATAATACTACTTTAGGAGTTAATTATGTTAGAATACTTGCACCTATATGTATTCTTCAGTATATAGAAGCACCTTTGTCTTTTGCGATTGATGCGATGGGTAAAAGTACCTATAACTTAAAAATAACCATTATTTCTTTATTTGTTAGAAGTTCTTCTCTAATACTTTTTTCACTTCTTAAAATTGGTATATATGCTCTTATTATTAGTACCAGTATTAATATTATTGTAGTAGTTTACTTACTATTTAAATACACTAAAAAATGCCTATTTTAGGCATCTTTTATTTCAACACTTACTAGTCCATAATTCTTTTTATCTTCGCTTATTTTGAACTTAAATATCGTATATGGTACTTTATCTTTAATGGTTTTAAATTCTTCTTCTGTTATTTCTACTCCTTCTGCTTTAGTTCTATAAACTACACTATTTCCACTCTCATCTGGACATTTGGTGAAGTAAACAGAGATGGGTCCTACTGTATCAGCATCATCACATCTACTATAAAGAATTTGGGTTTTAACAGTTATATAATCTCCATCCTTAGTAATATCTTCAAAAAACATTTCACCAGCAACAAGTCCTGCTCCACCATGACCATGGTCACCAACACGAATATATTTAGAAGAATTACTATCCAATTTGTATAATACACCGTCACCAACATTACAATTAATATCACCATAAACAATATTGATATCATCTTTAAAGTACTTTTCCATTAGTCTTTCCATTTCTTCTTTAGCAAAACCCTCACTATAGTTTTGAAGTTTCATAGTTAAAAACCAGAAGATAGCTTGATCATCCACATCATCAACATCAGTAATTGGAAAGCTCTTAGCTAAACTAAGATATTCCTCTGTATGTTTTTTTATTTCTTCTTTTTCCTCTCCTTTTAAAGCATTAGGATTTTCTTTCTTTTCTTTCTTAACTTTTTTCTTTTCTTCTACCTTAGGACTAGCAAAAGGATTATCATAAATAATATATCCAATAATGCCCAATACTAATAAAGCAATAATTACACTTAAGATGATAATAATTATTTTACTCTTTTTCTCCATACAACCACTTCCTATCTTAAAATAATTATATCATTTATTATTTATTGTAAACAAAAAAGAAGTGCTACTTTACACTTCTTTAACTTATTTAGATTTATTTCCCTTTTTTTCTTCATTTAATTCTGATATAATGGCTTGTTCTTTCTCTTTAGCAGCTTTCTTAATAATAGTTAGTTGTTTAGCCATTAGCATTAATTCTTCTTTTTCTAAGTATTCTTTATACTTATTTTTAATTTGTTGACGAAAACGTTCTACTTCATCAAGTATTAATCTACTTCCTGAAGCATTATCGTCATCATCACTAGCTAGGATTTCAGTAGCTTTATTAATTAGTTGTTTATATTGTTTTTCAACTTTATAAATAACTAATTTTTTTACCAATTCTTCATCACTTACTACTATATTAGAAACGTTATCTCCTTTAATATAAAACTTATGATTCTTTTTGGCCATACTGTATCCTTCAATAGTAATGGTCTTAATGCTTTTCTTTTTATTTTTTTTCTTTTTATCAACTACATACTTCTTTTTAGGCATCATTTTCACCTTCTTTTTTAATTAAATCAGGTCTTATTTGTTCTGTCTTCTTTAAGCTTTCTTGCCTGCGATACTCGGCTATTTTTTGATGATCACCAGATAATAATACTTCTGGTACTTTCATACCTAGATACTCAGCTGGTTTAGTATAAGTTGGGTAATCTAGTAAACCATTATTATAGGAGTCATTTTGATGAGATTCATCTTTTATTACACCTGGTAATAATCTTGTTATAGAATCAACTAATATCATAGCTGGTATTTCACCACCAGTTAGGACATAGTCACCAACACTTATTTCTAGATCAACTAGTTTTCTTATTCTTTCATCAAAGCCTTCATAATGACCACAGATAATTATTAAGTGCTTTTCTTTTGATAAGTCATATGCTTGTTTTTGATTATATGTTTTAGCGGCTGGTGTCAGTAAAATTATCTTACTATCAACGGTTCTAATGTCATTAATACAATCATAGATAGGTTGACAAGATAGGACCATACCACTACCACCACCATATGGAGTATCATCTACTTTTTGATGAGGATCTTTACTATAGTCACGAAAATTAATTAAATTAATTGTAACTAGTTCTTTTTCGATAGCTCTTTTAATAATAGATTCATTGAAAACACCATTAAACATTTCTGGAAATAAAGTTAAGATATCTATTTTCATACCTCATCAATTCCTTCCATAAGTTCAATTATAATTTCTTTTTTCTCGTTATTAATCTTTAAAATCATTGGTGAAGCCATTGGGATTAAGTATTCTTTATTATTAAGTTCTACTTTTAATACTTTATTACCATTTCCCGTATCATATATATCTTTTACTTTTCCATCAAAACAATCATTTGTTAGAACGGTATACTCTAATAAATCTTCATCGAGTATCTCGTGTTCTTTTAAATTTAATTCACTTCTAACTTTATAAACTTTTTTGCCTTTCAAGAATAACACTTGATTAATATTATTATAGTCATCTAAGGTAACCATATGATATCCTTTATGAACGCGATAACTCTTTATTTCATATGATTTATTATCAATAATTAAGTAAGTCCCTACTTTAAAAGCTTTTTCTGGGTATTCAAAATCACTTGTTATTTTTAATTCTCCTTTTATTCCATGAGTTGTGGAAATAATACCTAAATATACTAAATTATTCATCATCATCACCCAATTCATATAGAAGAATAGACGTCGCAACACCAACATTTAAACTTTCTACATCATCATTCATCTTGATGTATAATTTACTATCAGCTAAATCAGTTATTTCATCTCTAACTCCTTGAGCTTCATTTCCAATAATTAAAGCATATCTCTTCTTCTCGCTAGCTGTTAGTTTCCGAACATCTTCTCCATAATTAACATTAGTTGTATAAACAGGAATCCCTTCTTTCTTAATTTTTTCGATTACTTCTTTTAAATCATCAGTATAAATATTAATATGAAAAAGCATTCCTTGAGTAGCTCTTAATACTTTAGGATTATATAAATCAACGGTGTTTTCAGACAGAATAATGGTATCAACATTAAAAGCTTTTGCACTTCTAATAATTGTTCCTAAATTGCCAGGAGTTTGGACTCCATCAATTAAAAGAATCTTATTACCTAGTTCTTTTTCATTTTCTTTTTTCTCACATAAAGCCATTACTTTAGGTGGATTCTCATTAGTAGATATCTTCTTAATTATTTCATAAGGTAGATATATTTTTTCTCCATCAAGAGGTATTACTTCATCTTTTTCTAGAATTATTTCTTTAACAATACCACTTCTTTTAGCTTCTAGTACTAAGTGTTCACCTTCAACAATAAATTCATTATACTTTTCACGATATTTCTTTTGTTTTAACTTAATATATTTTTTTACTCTTTCATTATCACTACTAGTTATAAGCATAGCTACCTCCTAAAATTCTTTCATTTCTTTTCTTACTTTTTTATAATCTTTAAAATTATCTTCTACTAACTTCCAAAACTTACTTGAATGATTAGCTTCAATTAAATGTGATAGTTCATGGACAATAACATAATCTAAATACTTAAGATCTCTTTTAATAAGTTCTAAATTTAAAGTAATAGTCTTTAGTTTAGTATTACAGACACCCCATCTTGAGGTCATTTTCCTTATTCGAAGATTAGGATAAGGTATTTCATAACAATACTCGTCATAAAGACGATCTAATTCTTCTTGAAAGATGGTTTTAGCCTGTTTTTTATACCATTTATCAATATCTGTATCTTTATTCATAAAGACTTTGTTTTCGCCTAGAATTACTTTCTTACTATCTGTATAAACTATATCATACTTCTTACCTAAATAACGAAAGCCAGTATTAGCTTCCTTCTTCTGTTCTTGACGCTCTATCATTTTTATTACTGAATTATAATTATCATTAATGAACTTTTCAATAAATCTGTTTGGTGTTAAAAAATTAGTGGTAATATGAATCTTCATATCGTCTTTAACCCGAAGATATGTATTTTTAGTAGTTCTTTTCTTCTCAATTACAATATCATATTTTTTATCATTATATAAAAATACCACTCTATCACCACAAATCTATCTATATTCTACTATAAAGATGTAAAAAAAGAAAGTGTGTGTTGACACTTTCTTAACGACCACCCATAGAGCCGCCACCACCGAAGGAACCTCCTCCTCCGCCTCCTGATGAGAAGCCTCCGCCTCCACCAGAGTAACTTTGAGCTGCCGCTCTAGCAGCAGTAGCAGCATGAACACTAGCTGTTGATAAATGATCTATATACATTATTGTACCAATATCCATTCCTTGTTGTTCTAATTTTGCTATTTCCTTTGGATAAAGATTCTTCATTTGTTTAGCTACTTTTTCAGCCATACCAAATAGATAAGCAAACATTAAGTAATGATCCCATAGTTTTACTTCCATGGTTTCTTTAGTATTCATATCTGTAAATTCTTTAAAGAATAGTTTTAAACCAAATAATTGTTTACTATCTTCATAAATCTTATCATCCATTACATTCTTATACTTACATTCTTTCTTATCTTGACGATTGTAGATATGACCTTCAGACTTTAATTTATTTATTTGTTCATCGGTAAACTTTTTAAAGACATTTAGGAATTTGGAATAGTGCTTTTTACACCATTTTTCTAGTTCTTTAGGTTCTAGTATATTATCACCTGAAGCTTCTTTCATCATAGTAAACAGACTAGCTTCAGCATCGTTTTCAAAAGTACATTCTTTACTCATATCAATTGAGCTAGTATCTTTATTGAAGATGCCTTTCTTTTCATTTTTGAAAACTATTTTATCTTCTCTAATCCATTTTAAAATAATAGCACCTAATATATTAGTTTCTTTATATCCAAACTCATTAAGTTTAATTAATGCATGAGCATAGTATATATCTTTTTTACATGGTATTTCCCTAAATAAAGGTGTATTGTCCTTGGTTATCTTTTTATTATCCTTATATCCATATTTGGCTGCCCTACTAGCAAAGAATCCAATTATAAATGGCAAGATAAATAAACCAATATAGAATACAAAAGAGATAATATTCCAAATTTTAGTTCCTAAACTTTCTTTTGTACCATAGTCATACTCAAAGGAACCTTTTTTAGCTAGTTTTAACACATCATCAAAGGTATTAAACTCTTCATATTTGTTTTCTGTTTTGAATGTTCCTGATGGAAATTTAGCCAGTAAAACAACATAATCATTATTTAAGGATGTTGTCTCTTCATTAGACATTTCAACAACACCATCTTTTACATAAGCATATCCTTTATAGCCAAAGCCCCAAACATCTAATTTATCAGGGAATTGATAAAAGCTTTTTAATCTAACACTAAAGTTACCAACAGTTGCCTTAGGAAGTAAAGTAAAATAGATTACTTGGGCATCATCAACATTAAAAATAAAATTAGATATATTGTATCTCATTGTAAAACTATGGGGTTGATAATCACTTTTACCAAAGCATAGTTCAACTCCATCAGAAATTCTATTGATTCCATAATATCCATCTTTTTCACTCATGCTTTCATCAACATCCCATGTTTTTTCTTGTAATGGGACTCCATCTTTAGAAACAGAAAAGTTAGATATTTCCATATTTTTTAAGTTTTTATATTGCTTATACCATTCACTACCCCCAGAAGCTTGAACATCCCATGTTTCAACTATATTGGCAGAACCATCCTCTAGAACATCAATTTCCATATTTACATCAGAAATTGTATCAGCTTTAGCTGTCAGTGGTAAAAACATAAATAGTCCTAGTAAAACTATAAAGTATTTGATCTTTTTCATGTATCCTCCTTTATTTAAAAAAGCTTACCTTAGTAAGCTTATTTTTTACCTTTTTTTGTTTCTTCTTTTGGCTCTTCTTTAGCTTCTTCACCATCTTCATCAAAGCTAACTTTTGGTACTTCTTTATCAGCTTCAGTAGCTTCGAAGAATGCTTCTTTTTCAAAATGACACATATTAGCAACAAAGTTAGATGGTACCATTTGTACCTTGTCGTTATATTGTCTTACAACATCATTATAGAATTGACGTGCATAAGAAATCTTATCCTCTGTATCCTTTAAATCATTTTGAAGACTCATAAAGTTTTCATTGGCTTTTAAATCAGGATAATTTTCAGCAAGAGCAAATAATTTAGAAACAGTTTTTTCTAAATCACCAGCAGCTTTCATCTCTTCTTCTGGTGTCTTAGCACTAACAAAAGTATTACGTGCTTTAATTACTTCCTCTAATGTTCCTTTCTCGTGTTTAGCATAACCTTTAACAGTTTCTACTAAATTAGGGATTAAATCAGCTCTTCTTTTTAATTGAACATCAATTTGAGCCCATTGATCCTTTACTTTGTTTCTTAATGAAACTAATGAATTATAAGTTCCGAAGAACCACAATAAAATTAAAACTACTATCGCTAAAATAACGATTAACCATATTGGCATAAATATACCTCCTTTATTAATTTAAATATACACTAAATTATATTCTATGGCAAGAGAAATTTTCCTAAATTTATTAATCCAGAATAAACAAAAATAGTTGATCTAGAATTAATAATATTAATACATATTATGAATATACCTAAAGTAATCATTAATGTTGATAAATAGAATAATCCTTTAGCTATTTCTAAGTCTTGCATTTTCTTTAGCATATATATCACCTATAATTATCATAACAGGTAATTGTTAAGTTTATGTAAATGAAATGTAATATATATGTAAAATAACTGTCTAATTTACAAAAAAAGAGACTATTTGTCTCTTTTTTACACTAATTATCTCTTAAAAAAGCTTTAAGATTAGTTTTTACTTTATCAATAATATTATCAAAAACTTTCATAACTTCTTCATCAGATAAAGTTCTACTATCATCTTTAAAGATTAATTTATAAGCCATTGACTTCTTCTTACCCATGTCATAAATATCAAAGATATCGATACTACTCAAAAGTCTTCCTCCTGCTTTTCTAATAACAGTAGTTATTTCTTCATTAGTTATTTCTTTATCAACGATAAAGGCAACATCTTTTCTTATTTCTGGATACTTAGAAGCTTCTTTATATTTTAATGGTTTTACCTTAGCTTCGTATAGATAAGTCATATTAAATTCAGCTACATAGATTTCATCTTTAGTAAGTTTAGGATGAACTCTACCAATTACACCAATCTCATTACGATCAACTAATATCTTAGCACTCATACCTGGATGTAAATCAACAATTTCACTTTTTTCAAAATTATATCTATTCTTGAAGCCTAGATAATCTAAAACATTTTCAACAATACCTTTAAGGGTATAGAAATCACATTTAATACGAGTATTACTCCACTCGTTATCAATATAGTTACCAGACATTAGAATAGCAACTTTAGATATTTCTTCATAGTTAACATCATATGTTTTACCAATTTCGTATAGTAGAACATTTTCAACCTTACGAGCTTTATTATAGCGATAAACATTTAATAGACTTGGTATTATGCTCGTTCTAATAACTGATTTATCTACACTAAGTGGACTTGGTAGGGTTATTTGTTCACGATTATCATATCTAAATAACTTAGCATCTTCAGGACTAGTAAGAGTATAAGTTAGTGTTTGATTTAGTCCTAAATTTCTTAGACGTTTAGAAATACTTTTACGAATACCAACATCACCCTTATAAACTCCTTCTTTGTTAGGAACAAGTGGTAGAGATGATTTTAGGTTATGATATCCATAAAGACGACCAATTTCCTCTGCCATATCGGCTACGTTAGGATCTATATCTAATCTTCTTTTAGGAATAATTACTTTGAATTTATTCTTATTCTTTGTATATTCAAAATCCAAACGTTTAAGTTCAACTTCCATGTCTTTATCGCTTATTTCGATACCTAACATATTATTAATCTCTTCTGTAGTAAATTCTACTTCTTTAATACTTTTATCAGTCTTATCATGTAAAACACTACCTGATAACACTTCACCAGAAGCATATTCTTCTAGTAGGCTACAACATCTATCCATAGCTAGAAAAGTATATTCATAGTTTAATCCTTTACCATATCTAATAGACGCTTCAGACTTTAAATCTAATTTTTCTGAAGTATTACGTGTTGTGACTGCATCAAAGATAGCTGCTTCAATGAAGATGTTCTTAGTATTTTCATCTACTTCGGTGTTTTCACCACCCATGACACCAGCAATACATGTTGGTACCTTACCATCAGTAATTACTAAGTCTTTATCAGATAATACTCGTTTTATACCATCTAGAGTTGTAATCTTCTCATTAGGAGTAGCATTTCTAACTAGGACCTTTTTACCTAGTTTATCAGCATCAAAGAAATGCGTTGGTTGCCCATACTCCAACATAACAAAGTTAGATATGTCAACTATATTATTAATTGGACGCATACCAGCAGCAATAATTCTTCTTTTGATCCATTCTGGAGATTCTCCTATTTTTACATTTTTAACCATCTTTCCTAAATAGAATGGACACTTGTCAGTCTTAACTTCTAATTTAATATACTTATTAATATCTTCTTTAGACTCTTTATATTTGCTTACTGGCAACTCTACTTTTTTATTAATAATAGTTCCCACTTCATAGGCAAATCCAATATGTGAATAACAGTCATTATTACGATGTTTATGAACATCAAGTTCATATTTAGTATCTTCTACTCCTAAATACTCTAAGGGATCAACACCAACAGGAGCATCACTTTTTAATTCTTCAATTCCTTTAGCGTAGGTTTCTTCTGTCTTTTCTTCTAAACCAAGTTCAAATAAAGCACAGATCATACCATCAGACTTTTCACCACGAATTTTACCAGCTTTTATTTCAAAGTCTCCTGGTAAAATTGCTCCTGGTAGAGCTACTATTACTTTTATACCTTTACGAACATTAGGTGCTCCACAGACAATTTGTCTTAATTCTTTCTCACCAACATCAACTTGACAAATATTTAAATGATCAGAATCAGGATGAGGTACACATTCTTTAACTTCACCTATTACTAAATGATCAATATGATTAGTTACAACATCTTCAACATTGATACCAGCTTTAGTAATTTTAACAGCTAAATCTTTTAAATCTTCTCCTTCTAAATCAACATAATCTTTTACCCAGTTCATTGATATCATTATTTAGCACCCCCTCTATCAAAAGGTTTTACTTCGCGTAAGTCAGTATTATAGAAAGTTCTAATATCATCGATACCATACTTTAACATGGCACATCTGTCAGCACCAAAACCAAAGGCAAATCCACTCCATTCTTCAGGATCATAACCACAGTTTCTTAAAACATTAGGATGAACCATACCAGCACCAGAAATCGTTATCCAACCAGTATTCTTACATAGTGAACAACCTTCTCCTTTACAAGCAAAGCATGAAATATCAGTTTCTACTGAAGGTTCAGTAAATTGATAATATGATGGTCTAAAACGAGTTACAGTGTCTTCACCAAATAACTTTTTAGCAGCAACATCAAAAGTTCCTTTTAGATCAGATAAAGATATATTCTTATCTACTAAAAGTCCTTCAATTTGCATAAATTGATGAGAATGAGTAGCATCATCATCATCTCTTCTATATGTTTTACCAGGACAAATCATTCTTACTGGTTCTTTACCCTTCTTCTCTAACATAACCCTTGCTTGAACAGGTGATGTCTGACTCCTAAGTAATATTTCATCCCCTTCAATATAGAAAGTATCTTGAGCATCTCTAGCGGGATGACCTTTAGGTATATTTAAGAGTTCAAAGTTATATTTGTCCTCTTCTATTTCTGGTCCATCATAAACATCATATCCTAAAGACATGAACACTTCTTCAAAGTCTTCAATAACTCTTTCCAAGATATTAGGAGAACCCATAGGAATAGTTGTTGCTGGTAAAGTTATATCGATTACTTCGTTTTTTAATTTTTCATTTAAGATTTCTTCCTCTAATGCTTTTTTCTTGTCATCATAAAAATCATTAAATGATGTACGAAGTTCATTTACTTTCATTCCAAACTCTTTTTTCTTTTCGTTAGCTACTTCCTTAATCTTACTATTAAGTTCAGTAATAAGACCTTTTTTACCAAGATATTTTACTTTTAGATCATTTAATTCTTTTAAGTCTTTAATATCTTTCAGATCCTTTTCTAACTTCTTTTTGACATCATCAAACATCTCAATCCCTCCAAAAAAAATAACCATAATATAGGAACGAACTATTCGTGGTACCATCCTATTTTATAGTTATACTATTTCTTAATTATCGTAACGTGATTATCCGCCTATAATTTAGTTATAGGAACTCACTAGGTGAATTCATAAGCATTCTTTAACTATTTTCACCAACCATAGTCTCTCTTGAAAAGAAAATTCTTATTACTACTCCTAGGTCAAAGTCGATATAGAAATTATACCATATTTTAAATGTTAAGTAAATCTTGTTCTTTCTCTTTAAGCTTTTCTTCTACTATTTTATTATACTTATTAACTTCTTCTTGAACATCTTTTTCAAAACGCTTCTCACTATCTTCATCGGCATCCATTTTTTTAGCAGCATCTAGTGCTTCATGACGGTTGTTTCTAATTGATACTTTAGCATCTTCAGCAAGTGCTTTTACTTGTTTGGTAAGTTCCCTACGACGTTCTTCAGTAAGTTCAGGAATTACTATTCTAATTGTTTCTCCATCATTATTAGGAGTATATCCTAAATTAGATTCAAAGATAGCTTTTTCAATATCAGCTAAACAACTCTTATCAAAAGGTTTAATCATTAATATACGAGCCTCTGGTACTGAAATAGTCGCTAAAGACTTAAGTGGTGTTAAATTACCATAGTATTCTACTTGTACCCCATCTAAACTAGATGGATTAGCACGACCAGCACGTACACTAGCAAGTCTCTTTTCAAAAGCATCAATTGAACTATCCATATTTTTCTTTAATTTACTTAACACTTGATCAAACATATTTATCTCTCCTTATTTAAGTATATTATATAACACTTTTATATATAAAAAAAGAAAAAATTAGTTTTCTTTTTTTATTCTGTTGAATTAAATTCTTTTATTAAAGGTTCTAAATCATATAGTTTTCCGGTATTATCCTGAGCCAATACTGTATGATATCCAAATTGTCCTGCCCTAACTCCTGCACTATAGAACTTAATTATGTTCTCAAGCTCTGGTATTTTTCCATAGGATTTTATTTCTTTTGCTTTGGCAGCATAATATGTCGGAATATATTCGACCGTACCATCTTCCATTAGAAACAGTACTAGATCTCCTGATATACTTTGTCCTGTTCCGCCAAAATACATTTCGTTTACTTTTTGTTCAAACGTTATTTCAATGTCCTCAACTTTATATCCTACCGTATTGGATTTTTGCCCATTTATTGCTTCATTCATCCTATCCCACGAAATTTGGCATTTAACTGTTTTTTGGTCCTTATCCAATTGATAAAAATTGTCAAATCCATCGGATCCATCTAAAACATAAGTATTCTCTCCTCTTTTGTTAGAAACCTTGCTAAGATCAGTTACGAAATCAAGAGTTTCTTTTTCTTCTTTCTTTTCTTCTTTCTTAACCTCTTTTTTCTCTGTTTTTGGTTCCTCTTTTTGTTTTAAGATTATTCCTTTATCATAAAGAATGAATCCTATAGAACCAAGTAATAGTAGTAATACTATAATAAATGGTCCGACTAACTTGTTTTTCTTCTTTTCTTCAATCACCTTTTTCACTCTCCTTATCATAATTATAACCTTTTTTTGAACAAAAAAAAGAATGTAATTAACATGTTTTACATTCTTTGACATTGTATTTACTAATTAAGTCTTCGTATTTTTCTCTTATTTCTTTTTTTCTTTCTTTAGTTAAATACTCTTCCGGATTAGTCTTTATAGTAGCAAGATCATTATTATGATCAATTATTTTACCCTTTTTAACGAAATAGATATCTGGTAATAACAATTCTTTGTTTTTATCTTCATCTTCAGTTAAATATGGATCAAGAATCTTTAATAATTCTTGATATTTTTTGTTATTATTTGCTTTAATCTTTTTAGGATTATAGTAATAAATATCATCTTTAATATCTTTATACTTTAATGACTCATTAAGAAGTTTAGCAGCTTTTTTACACCATTCGCAATCACCACTACCTAAAAAGATAATACCTGATTTATTATTTAATACATCCATTAACTCATCATAATTAAGATATTTAAAATTATTTTCCTTACTAATATCAAATTCTTGGGCAAATTTCTCGTTATCAGTAATCTCTTCTACTTTTTTTACTTTTACAACTTTTCCGCAACCACTTATAATAATTAAACCTACAAGTAGTATTAATAATAGTTTCTTCATACTGCACCTTTTATATTATCCGTTTACTTGACTCATTACTTCTTCGGCAAAGTTTTCTTCTTTCTTTTCGATTCCTTCACCTACGGCAAAACGGTACATTGCTTTAATAGAAGCATTTTCTTTTTTAACGAAGTCTCCTACAGACATTTTTGATTCTTTAATAAACTCTTGTTCTTCAAGACATATTTCTTTATAGAACTTATTTAGTCTACCATTAACCATTTTCTCTGCTATATCTTCTGGTTTTCCTTCATTAAGAACTTGTTCCTTAATAACTGTTCTTTCACGCTCTAATACATCAGCAGGAACACTTTCTCTATTTAAGCACATAGGATTCATAGCGGCTGTTTGCATAGCCACATCACGAGCCACTTCTTCATTACCACCAGTAAGAACTACTAATGCAGCAATCTTACCACCCATATGTAAGTATGAACCAAAGACATCACTATCTTCTTTTTCAACCTTTTCAAATCTTCTAAAAGATAGTTTCTCTCCTATTTTAGCAGTTAGAGCAACTAATTTTTCTTCAATAGTTTCTCCATCTACATCTAATTTTAAAACATCTTCATTAGTTTCAACATCGTTATTTAGAATTGCTTCACTTACTAAATCAACAAACTTAGTAAACTCTTCGTTTTTAGCAACAAAGTCAGTCTCAGAATTAACTTCTACTATAACAGCTTTATTGCCATCAGTTTTAATTTCACACAAACCATCAGCCGCAATTCTTGATTCTTTCTTAGCAGCTTTGGCAATACCTTTTTCTCTTAACCAATCAATGGCTTTTTCCATATCCCCTGATACTTCTTCTAGAGCTTTCTTACAATCAAGCATACCAGCGCCTGTCTTTTCTCTTAGCTCTTTAACATCACTTGCTTTTATCATCATTATTCTCCTTTTTATGTCTTATTTTAAAGCTTCAATAAGTTCAGCTTTCTTAAGTTTTGAGTATCCTTTAATACCTTTAGCTTTAGCCATTTCTTTTAATTCAACTAAAGTCTTAGAATCTAAATCTTCTTTTACTTCTTCCTTTTTAGGAGCTTTTTTAGCTTCTTTCTTTGGTGCTTCTTCCTTCTTTTCTTCTACTTTAGTCTCTTCCTTAGTAGTCTTCTTTGGTTTTTCTTCCTTCTTAGGTTCTTCCTTTTCTTCTTTCTTAGTTTCCTTCTTAGCTGGCTTTTCTTTACCCTTATCATCATTATTGACATAGTCAATCATTTCATTACCATTTACTTCAGCAATGGCATTAGCAAGTACTCCAATAATTAATTTAACTGCTCTTACAGCATCATCATTACCAGGAATAACATAATCTACCATATCAGGATCACAATTGGTATCAACAATACCAAATACAGGTATTCCTAAAATACGAGCTTCTTTAATCGCAATTTCTTCACACTTAGGATCAACGATAATCATTGCTTGTGGTACTTTCTTCATATCTCTAATACCACGTAAATTACGATGTAATTTGTCATATTCTTTTCTTATTTTAATAACTTCTTTTTTAGGAAGTAAATCGAAAGTTCCATCTTCTTCTTGCTTTTCAATTTCTTCCATTCTTCTAACTCTTGATCTAATAGTCTTAAAGTTAGTTAGAGTTCCTCCTAACCATCTTTCATTTACAAAGTACATATTAGTACGAGTTGCAGCTTCTTCTGCAGCTTCTTGAGCTTGTTTCTTAGTTCCTACAAATAAGAACTTTCCTTCTTTTTCAGCGATTTCTTTAATAGCAGCATAAGCTTCTTCAATCTTTTCTGCTGTCTTTTGTAAATCGATAATATATATGTCATCTCTTGTTGTATAGATGTATTCCTTCATTTTTGGATTCCATCTTCTTTTTTGATGTCCAAAATGAACACCAGCTTCTAATAAATAATTCATTGATACTACTGTCATATCATAATCTCCTTTTCGTTTTTATTTTTCTTCTATTAGACTATTATTTATCACCACAAGGGCACTAGATAAATAAACCATCTAATATGTTTATTTTAAAGCAGCAATTAAATCTGCTTTCTTCATTGTTGAATAACCCTTTATTCCTTTTTTCTTGGCTTCAGCTTTTAATTCAGCTACTGAAAGTGTAGCATAATCTTTCTTAGCCTCTTTCTTTACTTCTTTTTTAGGTTCTTCTTTCTTTACAGGTGCTTTCTTAGCTGGTTCTTTCTTTGCTTCTGTCTCTTTCTTAGCAGTCTTTCCTTTAATAGTTACTTCAGCACTATTTTTTACTTCTTCAGCTTTTACTTTACCTTCTAATCCTTTTTTAGCTGTTTTTACTATTTCATCAAAAGCTTTAGGATCATTAATAGCTATTTCTGATAACATCTTTCTATTTATTGCTACACCAGCTTTAGTTAAACCATCAATAAATCTTGAATAACTAATACCACGTTCATGACAAGCGGCATTAATTCTTGTTATCCAAAGCTTTCTAAAATCACGTTTCTTTTGTTTACGATCACGATAAGCATATTGTCCAGAATGCATTAATTGTTCTTTAGCTGATTTATATAATCTATGTTTACTACCAAAGTAACCTTTAGCTTGTTTTAACACTTTCTTATGACGTGCTTTTGTCGTTACACTGTTCTTTACTCTTGCCATTTTCCTCTACCTCCTATTTCAATAAGTTTTTAAGCTTCTTTTGATCTGCCTTTGATAAAGTAGATCCACTTCTTCCTTTTCTATTAAATTTAGTTGGCTTATAGCCAGTATTGTGATTATGACCAGGTCTACCGATCTTATAATCATTCTTACGCTTTTTCATTGTTTTAGCTGTTCCCTTATGGGTTTTTAATTTTGGCATAATTCTTCCTCCTTCTATTTATCTTTTTTTGGTGCCAATAACATAGTCATCATTCGACCATCTAATTTAGGTTGTTGTTCGATAGTAGCTAAATCTTGTAGTCTGTCCGCAAAACGATCTAATACATCTTTACCTAATTCAGTATGAGCCATTTGACGACCTTTAAAACGAACAGTTAGTTTAATCCTGTCACCTTTTTCTAAATACTTAGTGATATTTCTTAGCTTAGTTTCAAAGTCACCTACATCAATATTAGGAGTCATACGATACTCCTTCAACTCTGAACGGGTTGCTCTTTGCTTTTTCATTGCTTCTTTCTGTTTCTTTTGTTTTTCATATTTGAACTTGTTATAGTCCATTACTTTACAAACAGGTGGATTAGCATTAGGTGAAATAAGCACTAAATCTAAAGCTGCATAAGTTGCTAATGTCTTAGCATCTTCAATGGATTTAATTCCCATCTGTTCACCATTTGGTCCAATAACCAAAACTTCAGGTACTGTAATCTGTTCATTTTTTAACAAATCATTCTTATTTGCTATTTCAAAACACCTCCAATTAAATTAAAGAAAAAGTAGATATAATTCTATATCCACTTTAAAAACCTAATAAACTTATTTTATTATCTGGCTTTTGACCTATCGCTTTTCGCAATCAGGTGGATATAAAATCTCTTTCCTTAATTCCTTACTAATTATATGCTTAAAGCCTATAATTGTCAACTATTTTCTTTTAGTTTTTGACATCTTTTTTTCACGTCTTTTTAACATTTCAGCATAAACATAAGCATGTTGATAAATATCATCATATCTTAAGTGCTTACCTAATTGTTCTTTAGTAATATACCAATCTTCAAACATGTCGTTGATAACACTATATTTAGGATCAATAACACCAGCTGGTCCTATACCATCAGTAATAACACATTCACCATCAAAAGTAATGTTTGTAGTAATGGTTTTATCCTTAATACAAGCAAGTTGTATATAGTTCTTACTTGGTGTAAGTAAACCAGCAATATCATTATCTTCAAACTTATCTTCTATTTCGGCACGAGCTAGTTTCTTTTTATCTTTTTCATAAACTACTACTAAGCCCCGTTCTAAAAGATTATTGTTAAATTCAAGTTTGACAGGTATAATACTTCCCTCGTATGATTTACCTTCGTATGCTGATAAAAAATCACATGTAGCATTTAAAACTTCTAATACGCGGTCATAATTTTTCATAACTGCACCTCTTTCCTCAGTTGACTTAGTATTATAACACTTTATCAATTAAAAGTCACTAAAATTTTACTCTTTCTTTGATGTAATCATTTAATTCATCTAGTTTAACTGTATCTTGTTCCATAGTATCTCTATTTCTAACAGTAACTGTATTATTCTTTACTGTCTCATCATCAATAGTTACACAGAAAGGTGTACCAATCGCATCACTTCTACGATATCTCTTACCAATAGATCCTGCTTCATCATATGAAGTCATAAATTCTTTACTAAGAATACTATATACTTCCTTAGCTTTATCACTATGATATTTCTTAACAAGTGGTAAGACTGCTACTTTATATGGTGCTAAGAAAGGATGAATTTTAAGTACTTCTCGCTCATCATTTTCTAACTCTTCAACATTATAGGCATCAGCAAGAAGAGCTAATAAAAGACGATCTACACCAATACTAGGTTCAATTACATAAGGAATATACTTTTCATTAGTTTCAGGATCTAAATACTTTAATTCCGTCTTGGAATGCTTCTCATGAACTGATAAGTCATAATCAGTACGATCTGCTATTCCCCATAATTCTCCCCAACCCATTGGGTATTTATATTCAATATCAGTAGTAGCTTTACTATAGAAAGATAATTCTTCTTTAGAATGATCACGATAACGTAAGTTATCTTTATTAAGACCTAAATCATTTAAAAATGCTAGACAATGCTCTTTCCAATATTTAAACCATTCTAAATCAGTATCTGGTTTACAGAAGAACTCTAATTCCATTTGTTCAAACTCACGTACTCTAAAGATAAAGTTACCTGGAGTAATCTCATTTCTAAATGCTTTACCTATTTGACCAATACCAAATGGTACTTTAGCTCGCATACTTCTTAAAACATTATTAAAGTTAACAAATATACCTTGAGCAGTTTCTCCTCTTAAATATACTTTGGAATTAGAATCTTCAGTTACACCAATATGTGATTCAAACAATAAATTGAACTTTCTAATTGGAGTAAAATCAGTAGAACCACAATTAGGACAAGCAATACTATTATCAGCAATGTATTTTTCTAGTTTTTCATTATCCCAACCATCACCAGTTTCTTTACCATCAGTAAAGTCTTCAATTAATTTATCAGCACGATGACGCATTTTACACTTCTTACAATCAATTAAAGGATCAGCAAAAGAAGCAACATGTCCTGATGCTACCCAAACTTCAGGATTCATGATAATAGCCGCATCAAGTCCATAATTATGTACTTCTTCTTGAATAAAACGTTTAAACCAAGCTTTTTTAATATTTTCTTTTAGTTCTCTACCTAAAGGTCCATAATCCCAGGAATTAGCAAGACCTCCATAGATTTCACTTCCTTGAAAAACAAATCCATATTGTTTACAATAATTAACTAATTTTTCCATTGTTAGTTTTTCCATTATATCCCTCCTAAAAATTCTCCACTACTGTCATTATTTCATCAATATCATTACTAATTAACATATATTCACTAGGTGGATATTCTATTAACTTCTCTTGATACATCTTATATATTTCTTCAATTAAATCTTTATAATAGAAATCTTTATTATAAAGAATCAAGATTTTATCATTATCATAGGTACGCATTTGTTCAATAATAGAAAATAATTCAGCTAAAGTACCAATACCACCTGGTAATATTAATAAAATATCACTCTTATTATAAATTTCTTTAGTACGATCAAAAGTACTTTTCTTAATAATTACTTCACTACAGTCTAATTCATCATCATAAGCATCTACTGTAATACCAATTATTTTTTTATTATTCTTTTTAAATTCATCATAACACTTTTTCATAACTCCATGATCATAACCACCATATACTAGATTTAAATCTGGTACTTTGGCTACTTTTTCAATTAATTCATCACTCATATTTAAGATTTTTTTATCAAGTTCATCTCTTGAAGATGTTCCTATAAAGATATTCACACTATCCCTCCTTAAAATAAAAACTCTCATGAATCATAAGGACGAAATATTTCCGCGGTTCCACCTTATTTATCATAAGAGATCTCTTTTATAGTATACTGCTCGTGAGGTTCCAAACTCAGTCATCACAACTTACCTATATATTACTAGTTTTTAGTAAATAAGTCAACGATTTATAGTATACTTGACAGATAATAATTAGATAAAAAAGGAAGAAAAACTTCTTCCTATTCTATTCTTTTACGAACACATACAATACCAAAAGTA